>NZ_AXAB01000021.1:0-164942 GCF_000472645.1 Bradyrhizobium sp. WSM2254
GTCGCTGGTGTCGACGTCGGAGAAGGTGACCTGGCCGGTGGCGGTCTGGGCTGCGGCGGGGAGGTCGTCGCCTTCCGACACGGTGCCGGACTGCGCGGCCGAGGTGATCACCGGCGCGTCGTTGGTGCCGACAATCGTCACTGTCACGGTCTGCACCGCGGTGCCGCCGTGACCGTCCGAGATCGTCACGTCGTACTTCTGGGTCAGCGTTTGGCCGGCCTGCAGATCATCGATGGCGCTGTCGGCGACCGAGAAGCTCCAGCCGATCGCGCCGCCATTGCCGGTATCGTGGTTGGTGGTATCGAGGGTAAATGTGCCGAGATAGCCGCCGCCCTGCGGCGCAAAGCTCGCGGTATGGCTGTCGAGCGTGTCGACGTCGGTGAAGGTCACCGCGCCGGAGGCGGAATGCGCGGTGTTGGCAACTTCCGCCGCCGACAGATCCGCCCACTCCGTCGCCAGGCCGCTCTGTGCCAATGAGGTGATCACCGGCGCATCGTTGGTGCCGACAATCGTCATGGTCACGGTCTGCATCGCGGTGCCGCCGTGACCATCCGAGATCGTCACATCGTACTTCTGGGTCAGGGTCTGGCCAGCCTGCAGATAATCGACGGAGCTGTCGGCAACCGAGAAGCTCCAGCCGATCGCGCCGCCATTGCCGGTATCATGGTTGGTGGTATCGAGGGTAAACGTGCCGAGGTAGCCGCCGCCCTGCGGCGCAAACGAGGCGGTGTGGCTGTCGAGCGTGTCGACCTCCGTGAACGCCACCGCGCCGGAGGCGGTGTGTGCGGTGTTGGCAACTTCCGCCGCCGACAGATCCGCCCACTCCGTCGCCAGGCCGCTCTGTGCCGCCGAGGTGATCACCGGCGCATCGTTGGTGCCGACAATCGTCACGGTCACGGTCTGCACCGCGGTACCGCCGTGACCATCCGAGATCGTGACGTCGTACTTCTGGGTCAGGGTCTGGCCAGCCTGCAGATAATCGATGGCGCCGTCGGCGACCGAGAAGCTCCAGCCCATCGAGCCGCCATTGCCGGTATCATGGTTGGTGGTATCGAGCGTGAAGCTACCGATATAGCCGCCGCCCTGGGGAGCGAAGCTCGCAGTATGGCTGTCGAGCGTGTCGACGTCGGTGAAGCTCACCGCACCGGAGGCGGTATGCGGGCTGTTGGCGACTTCCGCCGCCGACAGATCCGCCCACTCCGTCGCCAGGCCGCTCTGCGCCGACGAGGTGATCACCGGCGCATCGTTGGTGCCGACAATCGTCACCGTCACGGTCTGCACCGCGGTGCCGCCGTGACCGTCCGAGATCGTCACATCGTACTTCTGGGTCAAGGTCTGACCGGCCTGCAGAGAATCCAGCGCGCTGTCGGAGACCAAGAAGCTCCAGCCGATCGAGCCGCCATTGCCGGTATCGTGGTTGGTGGTGTTGAGCGTGAAGCTGCCGAGATAGCTGCCGCCCTGCGGCGCAAAGCTCGCAGTGTGGCTGTCGAGCGTGTCGACGTCCATGAACGCCACGGCGCCGGAGGCGGTATACGGAGAGTTGGCCGCCTCGGCCGCCGACAGATCCGCCCACTCCGTCGCCAGGCCGCTTTGCGCCGACGAGGTGATCACCGGCGCATCGTTTGTGCCGGTAACCGTGATAGTCAGGTTGGCAATGCTCGAGCCGCCATGATTGTCGGAATTGGTGTAGCTGAAAGTGTCGTAAACCAGCTGGCCTGCCGCTAACGCCTGCACATTGGCCTGGGCGTTGTTCAGCGTATAGGTGTACGTTCCATCGGAGTTGAGGTGCAGCGTGCCGTAGGTGCCGACCACATCAGCACCGACCTTGGTGGCAGAGCCGTTGACGGCCGTGACGCTATGACTGTCGTGCGTATCGGTGTCGGTATCGTTGGTGAGCACGTTGCCGCTGACTGAATTCGACGCGGTGTCTTCCTTCACCGCATTTGTGTCGGCCACGGCTACGGGGCCATCGTTGACCCCGGCAATTCTCACCGTAGCGGTAGCCCAGCTCAGCGTCCCATTGCCAAGCCGGATGGCGTAAATGAATGAATCTGTGAAAAAATCCCCTGCTGACAGGGCAGCGATTTGAGCGCTTAATGCTGACGCGTCATATCCGACTTTTCCATCCGCCGTGATCCAGATTTTGGCGCCATTCAAGCTTGTATCGCTGCTGGTGGCTTCGGCGCGCGCGGTGTCCTGGGTCAGCAAATCAGCCGCGCTATAGCCGCTCATGGCGCCGCTGTTATTGATGCCATTGTCGATGGAAAAGAGCGTCTTGGCATTGCCTCCAAGGTCATTTCCCATGACATCGAAAAAGACAGGCTGAAGGTTATCCTCCGTCAGCGAAATGGATACGCCGGCGGCGGTCAGGCCACTCGTAAAAATATCGTCCTTCGCCTGCGGTGTATTGGTGAACGAGGTGGTGCTGCCGCCGCCGGTTGTCTGAGTAGCCATGTCTTCGACCTCAAAACTCGTAGAAGATGAATGTTATTTGGGAGCAACCAGAACACGGGAGAGCAACGTGTCGGATACGGGCGACCTCGAAGCGGCCCAGAACTCTGCAGTCGTGTCTTGACGAGGAGATAGCGAAGGTGCGCCGTCGCTCGGCGAGGACTGCAGATCGGCTGAATCGATCACCGGAGCCGCCGTCACCCGGGAGGCAATCGCACCCGCCATAGACAGTTCGACCGAAAGATCCGATGGTCGAGATGAACTCGAATTGTCCTTGAGGCGAGAATTAGTTTCGGAACGGCTGGCGGCTGGTAAAGGCGTCGAGGTGAATAAAGCGCTGCTCACAACACACTCCACTCTGCTGACGCGGAGCAGGTGCAATTGCATTCGAAGAGCAACTCACAGGAGAGCGCCGGCAATGAGCGCCCGTTCAGCGCCTAGGCGCCGCCGCCAGAAGAAACTCTGGCCTGTTGTGAAAAGACTCCGACGCCCTTAACTCCTGCCCCGTTCATGCTCGGCCTCCTGACGACCGCGCACGGCTTATGATTTTCCAGTAACGTTTCTTGCTTTAGTAACGTCCCTCGAGAGATCGAACCCGACAGTCGCCCGCAGCACAGGGTCGTTCGCACGGATGGATCAGCGTAAGAATCCCAGCCCGGGCTGGAAAACGCTGTGCGCATCCCCGCCTCGGCGAGCCGCTTGAAATGTGAGACGAGCAATCGCGTAGCCCCTGCTTCTCGTAGAACGCAATGCTCGCTAGGAATCTGGGTCGGGGCAACGGCCCAAGAGGGGTACTCCGTCGGACCACGTAAGAATACGGTCGCGCATGCTGATCGACCGCACCTGCGGCACATTATCGATGAAATCGCAGATAGCTAATTGGCGCTTTTTTGCCGCCCGGGGTCAGCAAGACTAAGTGCCGGCTTCTTGGTCTTGCTCAGTCTAAGCACGGCATCTGGACCCAAGGCTTTCGCTTCCCGGTCAACGAGGAGCTGGCCGCGTGGCTGCGAAAGGGCGATGATTCAACTGGGGCAGCCTTGGAAGCCCTCTCGGTTCAATGAGGCGCTTCGGATGATGGGAGACGCGTGCTGACCGGCGGCCCACTGCCGGATCTTGATGAGCACCACGTTTTCCGCTCATCGGCGGAAACGCGGTCCTCAAAAAGTACTGATACATCGAGGCCGGTTTTGTCGTCTGTAGCTTTGCAGCCATCGTTTTCGACGATAGAGTCGCCTGCTTCTTGCTGGCGCGACTCAATCGGGCGCGAAGCGGGCCGCTATGAAGTGGGTCACCTTGGGCTCGCCCGCGGCGCCGAACTCGCGGATGGCATCCTGAACGACCTTGTCGGCGTTCGTCACACGCTGGTGCTGTCGGAGATGCTCAAGCCAAGACGCCACCATGAACGTTTCCAGGAAGCGTCCACTCTCCGCGGCATCCTCAAAGACGTCCCATGAAAAGGCGCCGTCCCGCTGGCGTTGCTGGCCCAGGTCTCGGATTGCGGCGAGGAAACCGTCACGCTTCTCCGGATTGATCTGATATTCGACCGTGATCAGTACCGGCCCGCGGTCGGCATCTGCGTCGATCGCCAGCACGGGGGCCGGCCAATGCATGGAGGGCGTGAGGTCCACGCCTTGGCCGCCCTGCAGCTTCCAGCGCCAGGTCAGCGCGATGCCGGCTACCGCTCCGGCGGCCGCGATGAAGTGCGCTGCGGGCAGGCCGAACGCCGAGGCAAGCTGCCCCCACAGCGCGCTGCCGGCGGTCATCGCGCCGAAGAACACGGTCACGAACATGGCCAGCCCGCGCCCGCGCACCCAATCGGGCAGGGACATCTGAACCGATACGTTCAGGCTCGCAAGAACGGCGATCCATGACATGCCTGCGAGGAGGCAGGCCGCGAAGCCGATCGCGGAATAACGTGCGACACCGAGCAGGACCAGGCAGGCCGCCGTGCCGAGCGTGCCGGCCGCGACGAGCCGGTCGGGTCCCAGAACTGCCTTCAGCCATGGCAGCGCAAATGCGCCGCCGACGGCACCGATGCCGATCGCGCCGAGCAGAATGCCGTAGAGTTCGGGACCGCCCGCGATCTGATTGCGCGCGACGAGCGGGAGCAGAGCCCAATATGCGCTGGCGAAGAAGAAGAACGCCACCGCTCGTATGAGAGTCGCGCGCAGATCGGGATTGTATCGTGCATGCCGAAAGCCGATCACGAGGGCTCCGGTCAGGCGTTCCGGCGGAAGTCTGCTTCCTTGCGAGGTCGGTGGGTTTGGTTGATACCGCTGGCTTTCTCGCGCTCCAAGGACTGTTCACTGCGCACGTCACGGGCAATTTCGTCACCTTTGGTGCAGCCATGGTGCTAACCTGATCAGGCCTTCCGATGTAGATGGCGTCGCGTCGGTGCGATCGACTGCTCGTCCGCCTGCACTTTCGACAGTTTCGGTCGAGGCGCGGGGTAGCAGATGCGGCGTCCGCGCCGGTCTGCACGGGGCCGCAAGAGGCCGTTTGGAACTGAGCGCACGGCGAACGCGATTCAAGCGGGGATTTGTTGGCAGCCGCTCTCGCGCGCGCAGCGCTAGCTGCATCGAGCGACAAATCGACAGAAGCGCAGGGGCGCCATAAGAATTCGCTATGGCGGCAGACCGCAGTCATGCTTCCCCTGTCATCGGACGTAAATCTATTTTTTACCGTCGGCCGCAGAAGAAAATTCCAAGAGCAAGACCACGGAAGTGGCGGAGATCGCGGGCGCATCATTTTGTAGCAGCAACGGAGCGGGCACATGACGATCGAATTGAGCCGACGCGGATTTTGCATGGGAACCGCACTGATCGGCCTTCAGGCCGTCTCCTCCAGTGCCTTCGCCCGAACCGAGGACGGCACCGTCAAGCTCGGCCTCGTCGCGCCGATGAGCGGGCCGAATGCCCGCTATGGTGCGTTCTCGCTGCGTGGCGCCCAGATGGCGGCCAAGGAGATCAACGGCGCCGGCGGCATCGGCGGGCGCAAGATCAACGTCCTGGCCGGTGACAGCCAGGGCACGCCGGTCGAGGGTGTCTCCGCAACCCGCCGCCTCATCGACCAGGACCAGGTCGATTTCATCATCGGCGACGTATCGAGCTCGGTGACGCTCGCGATGCAGCCGGTCGTGGAGGATGCCGGTGTGCTTCTCCTCAATGCCGCGTCGTCGAATCCGAAGATCACCTACAAGGCGGGCGTCGGCGGCTTCAAATGGACCTACCGCAACTATCCGACCGACGAAAACCGTGCCTTGATCGTGCTGCAATACGCCGCCGAGAAGAAGGGCTTTACCAAATACGCTGTGCTCTCGGTCGACAGCGATTATGGGCGCGCGGCCATTGAGTTCACCAAGAAGTACCTTCCTCGTTTCAAGAGCCAGATCCTGACGGAAGACTATTACAAGGAGGGCGAGGTGGATTTCCGCAGCGTGCTGTCCAAGATCCGCGATTCCGGCGCCCAGGCCATCATCATGTACGGCAACGCCGATTCCACGCCCATCGTCGGGCGTCAGATGATGGAAGTCGGGATCGCAGGGAAGATTCCGCTGATCGGCAATGCCGAGTTCAATACCGAGAAGACCATCAAGGCGGCGCCGAAGGCGCTCGAAGGTGCGATCGAGGCGGCGGCCTGGCTTCCCGCCTACGAGTCGGAGAAAAGCAAGGCGTTCGTCGACAAGTTCACCGCCGAGTTCCGTGAAGCCCCCAACAACCATGCCTATGTGCACTGGGAGACGACGCATCTTCTGGCCAAGGCGATCGAGCAGGCCCAGAGCATCGACCGCGAGAAGGTCCGCACCGCGCTGTCCAAGATCCATTATGCGAGCGCGGTCGGCGAGGTGACCTTCGACGATCACAATCAGGCGCGCCTGCCGATGATCCTGCTCGAGATCGAGAACGGCAAGCCGGCCATCAAGGGAGCCTATTCGGCCGAGATCGATTATCCCAAATAGGGCGCCACGCACATGTTCTACACGATCATGGAGCAGGTCGTTAACGGCATCGTATCAGGATCGGTCTATGCGATCGTTGCCGTCGGCATGACGATGATTTTTGGCGTGCTGCGCGCCATCAACTTCGCGCATGGCGAATACTATATGCTCGGCACCTTCGGGGCCTGGTTCGCCATCGAATATTTCGACCTGCCTTATCCGGTAGCAGTCGTGATCGGCGTGGTCGCCACCGCCGTCATCGCCGTCGTGGTCGGCAATTTCGTGATGCAGCGGATCGTCGGAGCGCCGGCCGAGGCCGGCGTGCTTGCGACCCTCGGCGTCGCGCTGATCCTGCAGAACACCGTCATCCTGGTGTTCGGCGGCAGCTACAAGTTCTTCTCCGGCGGCTATATCGAGCCGGTGACGCTGTTCGGCTTCACACTGGCCGAGCAGCGCATCCTGATCATCATCGTCAGCCTCATCGTGTTCGTCGGCCTCGAGCTGATGGTCACCTACAGCCGGATGGGCAAGGCGATGCGCGCGGTGTCGCAGAACATCGAGTGCTGCGCTGTGGTCGGTATCGACGTCCGTCACATCGCGCTCTGGACCTTCATCCTCGGGGCTGGGTTGGCGGCGCTCTCGGGCGTGTTGACTGCGCCCGTGAACGTCAGCGTCTACGGCGGCATGGGCGAGCTTATCACCTTCAAGACGCTGCCCATCATCATCATGGGCGGACTCGGCAACGTCCGCGGCACGTTCGTCGCGGCGATGATCCTCGGAATCGCGGAGAGCCTGGTTGCCACCTATGTCGGGCTGCAGTTCCGCGACACCGTGGGATTTGCGACCCTCATGCTGGTGCTGATGTGGCGTCCGCACGGGCTCTTCTCCGCGCAGGCCCGCTTCTGATTACCATGGATGTGACATGACTGAGATCGTCCGAGACCAGACCATGGCACCAGCCGAACTCCCAGTTGCTGCGACGGGACGGGACTTTCGCGTTCCGTTTGGCCTCGCGCTCGTCGCGCTGGCATGCGTCGCACCGCTATTCCTCGGCAATTACCCGCTGCACGCGATCATCATCGCGCTGATCTTCCTGCTGCCGGCCCATGGTCTCAACCTGCTGCTGGGATACACCGGGTTGCTGTCGCTGGCGCAGGCAGCGTTCTTCGGCATTGGGGCCTATACGTCGGCGCTGCTGGCAGTCCATTTCGGCACGCCGTTCTATCTGAATTTCCTCGCCGCCGGCCTCGTGACGGGCGCAATTGCGGCGCCGCTCGGAATTCCCGCTCTGAGGCTGCGTGCAACGTCGTTCGTGATGTGCACGCTCGGCTTCGTCATCATCGGCCAAGCCATCGCTAAGAACTGGATCAGCCTGACGCGCGGCGACATGGGGTTGGCGGGGATCCCAAAACCCTATTTCGCGCTGGGGCCCGCCTCGTTCACGGTCTCCGGAACCGTCGCCTTCTACTATTTGACGCTCGTCATCGCTGCGCTGGCAACGCTGGCCGTCTACCTGATCGTTCGGTCGCCGGCGGGCCGCAACATGATCGCCATTCGCGAGAACGAGACGCTTGCCGAATCCGTTGGCATTCCGACCTGGCACTACAAGCTCGTCGTCTTCATGATCAGCGCTGCCTTTGCGGGGCTCGGCGGCAGTCTCTATGCGCATTATCTGACCGTGGTCAGCCCGCTGACCTTCCAGATGTACTATTCGACGACGATGCTGATCATCGTGCTCGGCGGCGGGGCGGGGACCATCTCGGGCGTCATCTTCGGCAGCCTGCTGTTCGTCGGCCTCACCGAAGCGCTGCGCGTCGCCCCGGAGCTGCGCATGATCGCCTATGGCTTCTTCCTGCTCGGCCTGGTGTTCTGGTTCCCCAGCGGATTCGCGCCGCTGATCGGCCGCTTCTGGTCATTCCTGGAGAAGCGCAAATGAACGGGCTGCCGATCCTCGATATCTCCGGCCTCTGCAAGTCCTACGGCGCCGTGCGCGCCGTGGATGGGGTGGATCTGCATGTCGACCGCGGGGAGATCTGTGGCTTGATCGGCCCCAACGGCTCCGGAAAGTCCACCTTCTTCGATTGCGTGACCGGGCTCGCAAGACCGAGCGCGGGAGCTGTGAAGCTCGACGGTCAGGACATCACGGGCTGGTCGCTCAACGATATCGCCCGTGAAGGCCGCATGCTGCGCTCGTTCCAGAAGACCGTGGTTTTCTCCGCGCTGGACATCGAGGAAAACCTCGTGATCGCCGGCCAGATGTTCACCTTTCCCGGCATCTGGTCGACGTTCGGGATCGGCGCCGCCGCGCGCAATCGCGTCGCGGCGCTCAGGGAACGGGCACGCGAGCTGATCAGGATCGCCGGTCTCTGGGACGTGCGTTTCCAGCCGGCCGGCAAGCTCTCGGGCGGCCAGCAGAAGCTGATCCAGTTTGCCTCGATGCTGATGCCAGAGCCGAAGCTCATTCTGCTCGACGAGCCCATGGCCGGCATCAATCCCAAGCTGATCGAGCGTGTGGTCGAGAGCATCCGCCTCGCCAACACCTCCTTCGGCGTCAGCTTCCTCATCATCGAGCACAACATCGACGTCGTCACGAGCCTGTGCAAGCGCGTGGTCGTGCTCGACCAGGGCCGCAAGCTCGCGCAAGGAACGCCCGACGAAATCGTCCGGAACCAGGCGGTGCGGGAGGCCTATCTCGGTGGTTGAACCCTCTCTCTCGATCAAGGGGCTGCGCGCCGGCTACGGCTCGCTCGACATCCTCAACGGCGTCGATCTCGACGTGCCGCAGGGACAGTTCGTCGCGCTGATGGGGCCGAACGGGGCGGGCAAGTCGACGCTTCTGAAGACGCTCTATGGCATGACGACGGTCAAGGGCGGCAGCATCAACTGGCAGGGCAAGGACATCAGCTCACTCAAGTCGCGCGCGATCCTCGCCGAAGGGATCTCCTGGGTGCCACAGGGGCGCTGCAATTTCCCTGTCATGACGGTCGACGAGAACCTCCAGATGGCCGCCTATACGCTGCGCGACAGCAAGGTGAAAGCGGAGCGGGATTATGTCTACGACCTCTTCCCCATCCTGAAGACGCGCCGCAACACGCTGGCCGGTAACATGTCGGGCGGCGAACAGCAGCTGCTCGAAGTCGCGATGGCGGTGCTGCAGCGGCCAAAAATCCTGCTCGTCGACGAGCCCTCGGTCGGTTTGTCGCCGACCGCGATCGGCATCGTGTTCGATGAGCTGCTGCGCATCAACGCGGCCGGCCAGACCATTCTGCTGGTCGAGCAGAACACCAAGAAGGCCATGGCCGTGGCGCAGCGCGCCGTCATCCTGCGGCTCGGCAAGGTGATCTGGGACGGGCGTCCCGCCGACATCACCCATGACGAGCTGGGCGAGCTCTTCCTCACCGGCCGCATGCGCGGTGAGACCGACGTCGAACATTGATCTAGGCGTCCGCCCGGCAGGTGGACGGCATTCGCAACGCAAAGGACGACAACAGTGACGATCTTCGTGCCGGCCGCGCGCGTCTCGCGCATCAAGATATCTCCGACCACGGCGGCGTCCGCCCGCGTGCGCGAGCTGAAGGCCGCCGGCCGCGACATCGTCGACATGGCGATCGGCGAGCCTGATTTCGACACGCCGGATCACGTCAAGGCGGCCGCGCATGAGGCGATCGATCGCGGCGAGACCAAATATACCGCCGTCAACGGCACTGTCGCCCTGCGCAAGGCGATCATCGCCGACTACAAGCGCCGCCTTGGCCTCGACTATGCCGACAACGAGATCTGCGTTGGGGGCGGCGCCAAGCAGATCCTGTTCCTCGCGCTGATGGCGAGCGTGGAGGAGGGCGCCGAGGTCATCATCCCCGCGCCCTATTGGGTCTCCTATCCCGACATGGTGATCGCCAATGACGGCAGGCCCGTCATTGTCCGCTGCGCGGAGAACCAGGGGTTCAAGCTGACGGCGGAGGCGCTGGAAGCCGCGATCACGCCGAAGACGCGCTGGCTGATCCTGAATGCGCCCTCGAACCCGACCGGCGCGGCCTATTCCCGCGCAGACCTCAAGGCGATCGGCGACGTGCTGTTGCGTCATCCCGACGTCCTCGTGCTCTCGGACGACATCTATGACCAGATCTGGTACCGCGACGAGCCGGCGACGACGCTTGCCGCCGCGGTACCCGAGCTCAAGGACCGCGTCCTGCTTGCCAACGGGGTGTCGAAGACCTATGCGATGACCGGCTGGCGGATCGGCTATGCCGCCGGTCCCGCGCCGCTAGTCGCCGCTATCAACAAGCTGCAATCGCAGATGTCGTCGTGCCCATCGTCGATCAGCCAGGCCGCGGCCGCCCATGCGCTGACCAGCGACCAGTCGTTCGTTCGCGACAGCGTCAAGCTCTACAAGGAGCGCCGCGACTATGCCTGCGCACGGCTCAATGCGATCCCTGGCCTGTCCTGTCTGGTGCCTGATGGAGCCTTCTATCTCTATCCCGGCTGTGCCGGCGTGATCGGCAAGATCATGCCTGACGGCAAGGTCATCGAGAATGATCTCGATTTCGTGCTCTATCTGCTCGACGATGTCGGCGTAGCCGCCGTGCAGGGCGCGGCCTACGGGCTCTCGCCGTATTTCCGTCTGTCGATCGCGACCTCGATGGCCGCGATCAAGGACGCCTGCGACCGCATCGAAAAGGCCTGCACGGCGCTACGCTGACGCCGGTACGCCCGGACCGGGCCGAACGCGAGAGGCTGGCAAGAATATCATTGAAATCAACGGTCTAGATGGGAGATATTGGCGAACCAGCCCGCGTTTTCAGGACCAGCGTTCGACACAGATGAGCGTCGATTTCAGGAAGCTGAAGAGCTTCGTCAAGGTGGTCGATGCCGGCAGCGTATCGCGCGCCGCCGGCCTGTTGCGCACGGCGCAGCCGGCGCTGTCGCAGCAGATCGCGGCGCTCGAGAGTCATTTCAAGCACAAGCTCCTGCTGCGCAGCAATCACGGTATCGTCCCGACCGAGGCCGGCCTCATCCTTTACCGCCATGCGCAATTGCTGCTGAAGCAGATCGAGCAGGCGCAGATCGACATCGATCAGTCGACCAAGGCGCTGGCCGGGCGGGTGTCAATAGGCCTTGCGACCTATTCGGCGTCGAGCACGCTATCGCTGCCGATTCTGAAGGAAATGTCGACGCTGCATCCGAAGATCATCGTCCACATCAACGACAGTTTCGGCCATGTGCTGAGCGAGCTGATCATGACCGGTAGGATGGACATGGCCATGATCTACGGCTCCGGTCCGATCAAGGGCGTCAAGCTGCAACCGCTGTTCCGCGAGGAACTCTATCTGGTCTCGCGCGCCGGGGCGGCAGTGAAAAAGTCGACGGACGAACCGCTGCCGCTGTCGGCGTTGGCCGACGTCAAGCTGTTGCTGCCGAGCCAGGGACATTTCCTGCGGCGCCTGATCGATGAATCGCTGGCGCGAGCGCGGGTGACGCCGAATGTCGTCTCCGAGATCGAATCCGTCTCTGCGCTCGGCGCGGCCGTGACCGAGGGGCTCGGCTCGACCATCCTGCCGGCCTCGGTCGCAGCGACCGCGTCGAGCTTTGGTGGGGTCGAGGTGCGGCGGCTGGTGCGGCCCGCGATCGAGGCGACAGTCTCCCTGTGCATCTCCGATCATCTGCCGCTGTCGGAGCCCGCGCTTGCCACACGATCGGTACTCCTGACCGTGGTCGAGAAGCTGATGCGCGGCCATCCTCAGGGCATCAAGGCGGTCTAAGCAATACCGCTGGACGTCAAAGCCCGCGCACCGGCATGTGCGGCGGCTGTATCGCGCCGACTTCGTCAGGCCATAAACAAAACCTATGGCGGCAGACGGGAGTTGTGGTGGTGGGCTGTGGCCGCATTTCCTACGCTCGAAGACGATCGCTTCGAGGACAGAGATGGCCAAGCTCGCATTCGACACCGGTGGAACCTTTACCGATTTTGCGCTGCTCGACGACAAGGGCGAGCTGCATCTCCACAAGGTGCTGAGCACGCCGGCCAATCCGGCCGAGGCCGTGGTTCGCGGCGTGTCCGAGTTGCTCGCGCAATTCGGCGATGTCGTCGATCTCGAAGGACTTCAGGTGCTCGGTGCGACCACCGTCGTCACCAACGCGGTGCTGGAGCGCAAGGGCGTCAAGACCGGCTTCATCTCCACCGCCGGCTTCCAGGACATGCTGCGCATCCGCAACGAAGGACGTTATGACCTCTACGATCTGAACTTGAAGTATCCCGACCCGCTGGTGACGCGCGCCAACAGCTTTGGCGCCGTCGAACGCATCGCCGCCGACGGCGAGGTCATCACGGCGCTGGAGGAAGACACGGTTCGCGAGATCGCCGGCCGGTTGCGCGAGGAGGGCATCAAGTCCGTCGCGGTCTGTCTGCTGCATGCCTACAAATATCCCCATCATGAGCGGCGCATCGCGGCGCTGTTGTGCGAGGAGGATCCCGATATCTACGTGTCGCTGTCCTCCGAGGTCTGCCCCGAGGTGCGCGAGTTCGACCGCGCCTCGACCACTGTCGTCAACGCCTATACGCGACCGCAGATGTCGGGACACGTCGCCCATCTCGAACGGGAGTTTGCGGCCAGGGGTATCAATCGCCAGGTGCTCTGGATGACCTCGTCGGGCGGCCTCGTGCCGAGCAGCCGGGCTGCGGAGCTTCCGGTGCGCCTGATCGAATCCGGCCCCGCCGCAGGCGCGGTGGCAGCCGCCGAATTCGGCCGCATCGCCGGTGAGGGCAGTGTGCTGTCCTTCGACATGGGCGGCACTACTGCAAAGCTGTGCCTGATCCCGAACGGCGAGCCGACGGTCGGCACCGATCTCGAGGTCGCGCACTACCATCGCTTCCGCAAGGGCTCGGGCTTTCCGCTCAAGATCCAGTCGATCCGCATGATCGAGATCGGCGCGGGCGGCGGTTCGATCGCGGCGAGGAACCCGCTCGGCCTGCTCGACGTCGGGCCGCGGTCGGCAGGCGCGATGCCGGGCCCGGCCGCGTACCAGCGCGGCGGCACCGAGCCGACCGTCACCGACGCCGATATCTTGCTCGGCTACATGGGCACGGAGTCCTTCGTCGGCGGCTCGTTCAAGGTCTCGAAGGACGCCGCGCAAGCGGCGATGGCGAAGCTCGCAGCCGCGCTCGACGTCAGCGTGCCCCGCTGTGCCTGGGGCATCCACGATCTCGTCAATGAATCCATGAGCAAGGCGGCGGCGGTGCACGCGACCGACCTCGGCGTCGATCCGCGAAGCCTGCCGATGGTGGCCTTCGGCGGCGCGGGCCCCGTGCACGCCTATGGCATCGCCCGCAAGCTCGGCATCAAGCGCATCATCTGCCCGACGGGCGCCGGCGTCACCTCCGCTATCGGCCTCTTGATCGCACCGGTCGCGGTCGACCTCTCCACGAGCTTTCCGATGCAGGTCGACAATTGGGATTTTGTCGCGATGGACCGCCTGCTCGGCGATCTCGCGGCCCAGGGGGCCGAAGTCGTCCGCGCCGCCGGCGTCGCGCCGGAGACCATCACCAACACCTACACTGTCGACATGCGCCACGTCGGCCAGGGCCACGAAATCACGGTCGCGCTGCCGGATCGCGGCCTGGCGCCGAAGCAGTTCCACGAAGAGCTCCTCGCCAATTTCTACAAGCTCTACCGCGAGCTGTTCGGCCGCATCGTCGCGGGCTCGTCGGTCGAGGTGATCACCTGGCGTCTGCGCTCGAGCGGGCGGAAGGACCAGGTGACCCGGCCGCACGCACGGCATGCCGCCGAGGCCAGGAAAGGCACCCGCTCGGTCTATTTCAGCGAGCGCAATGGCTTCGTCGAGACGCCGGTCTACGATCACTACAAGCTGCCGGTCGGCGAGGAGATCAAGGGACCGGCCATTGTCGAGCAGCGCGAGTCGACGGCGGTGGTCGGGCCGAGCGGCACCGCTCACGTCGACATCAATGGCAATCTCGTGATCAACCTCGCCTGAGGAGGACGCATCCATGTCCGTGAACGCGGCCGATTTCAACGATCCCATCAATCTTCAGGTGATGTGGAATCGCCTGATCTTCATCGCCGACCAGGCCGACATCGTGCTCGGCCGCACCGCGTTTTCGCCGATCGTGCGCGAGAACCACGACTATGTGACCGTGCTGCTCGACAGCCGCGGCCGCGCGCTGGCGCAATGCACCTGGTCGATCCCGGTGTTCATCACCTCGCTTCCGGTCGCCGCGCAAAAATACTTCCTGCCGAAATTTCCGGCCGAGGCTCTGGCAGAAGGCGACGTGCTCGCCACCAACGATCCCGAGATCGGCACCGGGCATCTGCCCGACGTCACCATGATCACGCCGATCTTCAAGAAGGGCAAGGTCGTGGCCTATGCCGGCTCGATCGCGCATCTGCCCGACATCGGCGGCGCGCCCCTGCATTCCGAGGCCAGCGACATTTTCGAGGAGGGCATCCGCTTCCCGATCGTGAAGATGCACAAGGCCGGCGTCCCCAACCAGGATGTGCTCGACATCATCGCCGCCTCCGTTCGCCTTCCGACCGAAGTGATGGGCGATCTCGAATCCATGGTCGCGGCCAACAATGTGATGGGCCGCGAACTGGTGAAATTCCTCGACGAATACGACCTCGACAGCATCGACGAACTGGCCGACGCCATCCATACGCGATCGGAGGCGCAGACGCGGCGGGCGATCCGGCAATGGCCCAATGGGACCTATTCCGCCGAGGTGCTGCTCGACGGCTACGACACCGATGTGACCTTGAAGGCCTCCGTCATCGTCCGCGACGATTCCATCCACGTCGACTATGCCGGCACGTCAGACCAGGTGCTCCATTCCATCAACTGCCGGACCAATTACCGCTACGCTCATTCGGTCTACGCACTGAAATGCCTGCTCGACCCGGATACGCCGAACAACGAGGGCTGCATCACCCCGATCACCGACGAGGCGCCGCTTGGCTCGATCCTCAATCCGCAGCAATGGACGGCAGGCAATTCGCGCAATCTGATCGGCCACGTCATTCCCTCGCTGATCTTCAAGGCGCTGGAAGGCGTGGTGCCGGTCAAGGTGATGGGTGACAGCGGCGGCGCGCCGATCTGGGCCGCCAACTGCGTTGGCCGGCGCGACGACGGTTCGCAATACGGCTCGGTGCAGAATTTTCACGGCGGGCAGGGCGCCCGCGCCGAGTTCGACGGTCTGGACACGCTGAGCTTCCCGTCCAATTGCAGGGTCACCGCGATCGAGATGTTCGAGATCGCCGTCCCCGCGCTCACCGAGTGCAAGGAGCTGATTCCGGATTCCGGCGGCGCCGGCAAAAGCCGGGGCGGGCTTGGCCAGCGCGTCATCTTGCGCAATCTCGGGCGCAATCCGATGAACATCTATCTTGCCTCCGAGCGGGTGCGTCATCCCTGCTTCGGGGTCGTCGGAGGCCGGTCCGGCAGCGCCGGCAAGGTGCACAAGAACGGCGAGCCGCAATTTCCCAAGGGCAAGGTCGTCCTGAAGACGGGTGACCGCCTGGAGGTCGAGACGCCGGGAGGCGGCGGCTGGGGCAAGACGTCGGAGCGCTCCGCGGCCGCGATCGAGCTCGATCTCGCGGAAGGGTTGATCTCGCCGCAGGCCGCGAGGCAGATTTACGGCCATCAGCGCTCAAGTCTGGCGGCGACGGCCGCCGAATAGGAGAGTCATGAGTCTGCTCGACGGAAAGATCGCGCTCGTCACCGGCGCGGGAACGGGGATCGGACGCGAGACCGCGATCCTGCTCGCCCAGGAAGGTGCGAGGGTTATCCTGACAGGACGCCGGATCGGCCCGCTCGAGGAGGTCGTCACGGCGATCGAGAAGGCGGGCGGCAAGGCCATCGCCCGCGCGTTCGATGTCGGTTCCCGGGATGCGATCCTGGAGACGGTTGCCTGGGTGAAGAGCAATGTCGGACCGATCGACATTCTCGTCAACAATGCCGGCAGTGCCAGCAAGGTGCTGAACGCGCGCTTCATCAGCGAGGCCGAGTGGAACGCCACGGTGAACGTCAACCTCACCGCCGTGTTCAACCTCACCCAGGCCGTGCTGGAGGACATGATAGCGAGGAAGGAAGGCACGGTGATCACGGTGTCGTCGCTCGCGGTCGTCAATCCGAACCTGCTCGGCGGCGCGGCCTATGGCGCGGCCAAGGCCGGCGTGAAGAATTTCATGAGCTTCCTGCACAACACCTATCGCAACCAGGGCATTCGCGCGACGACGATCCTGCCCGGCGAGACCGATACCCCGATCATGGACAATCGCGCGCGGCCGCCGCTCGAAGGCGAGCGGGCCGTGATGCTTCACCCGCACGACGTTGCGCGTGCCGTGCTGCTCTGCGCCAGCCTGCAGAAGGGCGCCGTGATCCCCGAGTTGCATATCTGCCCAACCTTCATGCGCGACACCTCGGCCGATATCGAGATGGCCCGGTGGGTCGGTGCGCCAGAAGGGCTGAGCGACAAGCCAAAGACCTGACAGAGAAGGATCTCCCATGAATGGAGCCAAACTGCGCGAGCGCCTTGCCAAGGGCGAGGCGGTCACGATGCTTACACCGCATCACGCTTCGTCGGGCCTGGCCGTCCGTCTGGTCGAACTCGGTGCGGATGCAATCTTCGTCGACTGCGAGCACGGGACCTGGAGCTTTGAGGACGTGCGTGTGACGGCCCAGGCCATTCGCGGCGCGGGCGGCGCCGCCATCGTCCGTCCGCACTCGCATGAACGGCCGGTTCTGATCCGTTATCTCAATGCCGGCGCCGACGGCCTGATGGTGCCAATGGTCGATACTGCCGACCAGGCGCGCGCGATCGTCGACGCCGTGCGCTACGCGTGCCCTGCCGACCACGAAAAGCGGCTGATCATTGCAATGATCGAAACGCCGAGGGCGATTGACGACATCGATTCCTTGCTCGCGGTGGAAGGCATTGATGTTCTCTTCATCGGGCCTGGCGACCTGTCCCAGAACATGGGTTATCCGCCGGCTCCGCCCTTCGGAGAGCCTAGACCCCAAGCCGTCGTCGAGCGGGTCGATCTTGCGGTCAGGAAGATCCGCGCCGCCGGGAAGATCGCCGGGACACTTGTGACGTCTGACGAACTACCGTTCTGGCGCGACCGGGGCGTCAAATATTTCTACATCCATTCAGACCCCTTCCTGCGGATCGGCTTGGCCGGCATCAAGACATTGCTTGGGCGGTGATAGGGCCCAGGGCCGGACTTGTTCGGGTTGCGGGCGATTTGCTCACCCGCTGCGAATGTCATCGTCGCGCCCGGATTTTAAAGCATCGGTTCGAACTGGCAGTGCACGAGCATCTCGGAGACCGACGCGTTGTTCGGCAGCATGAGTGCGGTTTCCACCAGGCGGGCGATGTCGCCCGGCTGGCTCATCTCGTGGCGGGGAATCTCGTCGTCGTTCAGCGTCATGTCGGTGGCAACATAGCCCGGGCAGATCACCGTCGCCCGGATGCCGGCCGCACGTCCCTCCCGGCGAATGCCGTGGGTGAGCGCAACGACAGCGAACTTGGTCATGGCATAGCCGACATTGCTTCCCACGCGCTTGCCGGCGAGGGACCCCAGATTGATGACCCGGCCATGTCCGCACACGGCCAGATGGGGCAGGGTGGCCCTGACGAGGCGCAGGGGCCCCTTGACGTTCACGCGCCACATTTCATCGAGCTCGTTCTCACCCTCGTCGGAGACCCGGACCTTCGGATTGATGCCGGCCGTGTTGACGATGGCGTCGATCCCGCCCCACCGTGCGACCGTCGCGTTGACCCAGGAGATCGGGCTCCTGGCGTCTTCGGCATCATAGCGGTACGTCATGAGTCTCTCGCTCTCGGCGAGGCGGCTCGGATCGCGAAGCCCCGCCGATACGCGGAAGCCCGACGCCAGTAGCCGGTCGACGACCGCACGCCCAATGCCGCGCGAAGCTCCGGAGACCATGACGATCCGATTGCCGACTTCCAACATTCTGGTCCGTTTCCCGTGGATGAGAAGAGCGTTGCAAAATGTAGGGCGATACGCGCGAGGACGAGTAAGAGAAATTCACTCTGCCTGCATCGGGTGGGCTTATGGCTCGTGCACCCGACGAGTTAAGGCCGGGATATTGGATGTCCTTATGAGGGCAGAACAAATCCGCTGTATGCCTGCGCCGATCTCCGCACGTAACTTTCCGCCGCTCGGCCTGACTGCAAGAGAGCCCTGCGGATGGGATTTTCGGACTACCGAACGGCGTTGGTGACGGGCGCGTCCTCGGGAATCGGGGCTGCGACGGTTCGTCGCCTCCGTGCCGAGGGGCTCGAGGTCCATGCGCTGGCGCGGGATGTTCGCCGGCTAGCCAGCCTGTCGGCCGAGACCGGATGCCGCACCTGTGCAGTCGACGTGAACGACCACGACGCCTTGATGTGCCTTGCCGGTTCGGCCGAATTCGATGTTCTCGTCAACAATGCCGGCCAGTCGCGGCGCGGCAATATCCTGGAGATGGCATCGGATGATGTCGACACGCTGGTCGACGTCAATCTGCGCGCGGTCCTGCACCTGACGCGATTGATCGCACCTGGCATGGCGAGGCGCAACCGTGGCCACGTGGTCAACGTCTCCTCGATCGCGGGCCATTACGCCTTCGGCGAAAACGCCACGACCTTCAACTCATCCGTGGCCTATCACGCGACGAAGGCGGGCATTCATTCGCTCTCGCAGCAATTGCGCGTCGACCTCTACGGCACCCGCGTTCGCGTCACCGAGGTCTCGCCCGGGCGTGTGGCGACGAGCATCTTCCAGAACCAGAACGCCGCCGACAATCCGGATGCCCGGTTCGTCGGCGGCTTCGAGACGCTCCAGTCCGAAGACATCGCCGATGCCATTGCGTTCGCGGTGGGATCGCCGGCGCGGATGAACGTCGCGATGATCGAGGTCGTACCCACGTTCCAGGTCGTTGGCGAATTGCGATTTGCGAGCCGATCCGAGGCCGCGCGTTTGAAAGAAATGAGAAGTGGAGCTGACAATGCCTGAACTCGCAAACCGCCTCAAGACTGTGAAGGTGTCGGCCTCGGCGGCGATGACGGACAAGGCGCGCGAGCTCCGCGACGCAGGCGTCAAGATCGTCGGCCTGTCGTCCGGCGAGCCCGATTTTCCGACGCCGCCGCATGCGATCGAGGCCGCACATCGGGCCGCCCTGGCCGGCGATACCAAGTACCCGGCGCAGCCGGGGACTGTCGCGTTGCGGACCGCGGTCCAGCGCAAGTTCAAGCGCGAGAACAATCTCGACTACGCCCTCGACGAGATACTGATCGCCAACGGCGGCAAGCAGATCATTTTCAACGCGCTGTTTGCGACCTGCAATCCCGGCGACGAGGTCGTCATTCCCGCGCCGGGCTGGATCACCTATGCGGACATCGTTCTCCTTGCAGAGGCGACGCCCGTCGCCGTGCCGTGCCCGGAGAACAACCAGTTCAAGCTCCGCCCGGCGGACCTGGATGCGGCGATCACGCCGCGGACGAAGTGGCTGATCCTGAACTTTCCCAACAATCCGACCGGCGCGGCGTGCACGCGCGAGGAGATGCGCGCGATCGCCGACGTCATGCTGAAGTATCCCGACGTCTGGATTCTCACCGACGATATCTACGAGCACCTCACTTATGATGGTTTCGAATTCTGCACCATCGCGGAGGTTGAACCGAGACTGAAGAACCGTGTCGTGACCGTGAACGGCGCGTCAAAGGCCTACGCCATGACTGGCTGGCGGGTCGGCTATTGCGGGGGCCCCAAGGACCTGATCGCTGCGATGAACAATGTCCACGGTCAGGCGACCGGTGGAATCTGCACCCTGAGCCAGGCGGCGGCGGTTGCGGTCCTGGATGGGCCGCAGGAGTTCCTGAAGGAGCGCGCGGACATCTATCGCGACCGGCGCGATCTGGTGGTCAAGCTGCTCAATCAGATTCGGGGCATCACCTGCCACAAGCCGCAAGGGGCCTTCTATGTGTTCCCGAATATCGCCGGTTGCATCGGCAAGACCACAAAGGGCGGGCGCCGGCTGGACACCGATGCCGACTTCATTTCGGCTCTGCTGGAAGAGCAACATGTCGCGGCCGTACCGGGCGGCGCCTATGGCATGAGCCCGTACTTCCGGATCTCCTACGCGACCGATACCGAAGCGCTGAAGGAAGGCTGCCGGCGTATCGCGAGCTTCTGCGAAAGCTTGCGCTGACCGGCCGTCGGTATGTCAGGGGGCTTGGCCCTCGCCGGAGAACGAAAGATGCAGCCAGCGGCATTCATCGGTCAAGATCGGAGCAGTATGCCGCACCAATTGTCATAATCCTTCCTGATGCCCCTAAACGAAGATGTTCTTGGTCCTGTAGGATGCCGACGCATAAGCTTTGTGCAAAGAGGGGTATTGCCTTGGTATCGCGCAGTCGAGGACGGCCAGCGATGACCACCAGCGACGATGCGGTGGCAGTCTTAGGTGTTCAAGCTCCACCGGCAATCCGGCGGGCATCGCGGTGGCGCCTGGCTTTGCCTGTCGGGCTCCTGGCCATACCGATGCTGGCGTTCCTGACGTATTTCTTCTTCTATCCGGCGCTGGGGCTGCTGCTCTCGAGCATCCAGACCCAGGACAGCCGCGGCATCATCGGCCGTCCATTCACGCTTGCGCACTACGCCCGTCTGGTCAACGTCGAGCTCTACGCACGCGTGCTCTGGACGACGCTGCGGATCAGCATCATCACCTCGCTGCTTGCGACAGTGCTCGCCTATCCCGTCGCCCTGGTGATGGTCAAGAGCCGTCCGATGGTCACGCGCATCATTACCCTGATCGTCATCGCTCCCCTGATCGTCAGCGTCGTCGTTCGCGGCTACGGGTGGCAATTGGTGCTTCAGAATGGTCCGAAGGGCATGTTGAACTGGATCCTGATGACGCTGCACATCGTCGACGCACCGATATCGGTTCTCTACACCGAAGTGGCCGTCGTCATCGGATCGCTGCACGTGTTCTTCCCGATGATGGTGCTGCCATTGGCGTCGGCGCTCGGCAAGATCGATCCCAATCTCGAAGATGCCGCCCGCATGCTTGGCGCTCCGTGGTGGAGGGTGTTCCTCCGGGTGACGCTGCCGCTGAGCATGCCCGGCTTCGTGGCGGGCTTTACCCTCGTATTCTCGCTCACGGCCGGCTCCTTCGTCATCCCCGCGATCCTGGGCGGCGCCTCGGCGGTGATGCTCGGCAATCTGATCGAGCAGCAGATCTTCGTCGTCTACGACTGGCCGTTCGGCGCCGCGATCGCCGTCGTTCTCGTCGGCCTCGTCCTCGCGGTGAATGGCGTCTCGATGTGGCTTCTGGAAGGCCGGCGTCTCAGGAGGCCCGACTGATGGACGAGCGGTTTTCAGGCTTCGGCGCCTTCATCCTCTACACCATCACCGCCGGCATGATGCTGTTCATCCTGGCGCCGCTGCTGCTCGTCATGGCGGTGTCGGTCTCCGATTCCTATTTCGTGACCTTCCCCCCGCAGGGCTTCACGCTGAAATGGTACGCCAAGGTTCTCCAGGACCGCGACTTCCTCGAGGCGATGAGGCTGAGCATTCTGCTCGCCCTCGGCACGACGGCGGGCTCGCTCCTGCTCGGCGTGCCCGCGGCCTTTGCGCTGGTGCGGGGCAGGTTCTTCGGCCTGGCGGCGATCAAGGGGTTCTTGCTGTCGCCGCTGATTTTCCCGGCGCTGGTCACGGGCCTGGCGCTGCTTCAGGTCCTGACCAAGCTTGGCTCGCAGGATGCGCGGCTCAACCTCCTGATCGGGCACGTGGTCGTGACGTCGCCCTATGTCATCCGCACCGTCGTCACCAGCCTTCAGCTGGTGGATGAGAACCTGGAGGATGCCGCGCGCACCCTCGGCGCGAACCGGCTGACGACCTTCTGGCGCGTGACGTTGCCGCAGATCGCCTCCGGCGTCGCCGCCGGCGGGCTGTTCGCCTTCATGGTGTCCTTCGACAATTACCCGGTCACGATGTGGCTGGCGAACTCGGAATACTCGCCCGTGCCGCTTGTCCTGATGCGGCAACTGGTCAACGTCTTTGACCCTTCCGTGCCGGCGATGTCGACGATCATCATCCTGATGGCGATGGTCGGCGTGCTGCTGCTGGAGAAACTGGTCGGCCTTCGCCGCGCGCTGGCTGCCTGATGTGCATTGGTAGATGGAGATTGGACCCATGAAGCTGACACGTAGGACTCTCATTAAGGCCGGTGCATCTGCGGTTGCTTTCCCGACGATCATCAGCCGGTCGTGGGCGCAGGACGCCAAGCAACTGCATGTCGGCGTCTACAATTCCGCGCTGGGCAAGCTGATCCAGAAGGAAGTCATTCCGAAATTCGAGGCCGAATTCAAGTGTCGCGTCTTCACGATCGAAGGCGCGACGCTCTCCAACATCGCCGCCCTCCGCGCCACGCGTGATACGCCGCGCTTCAGCATGATGATGATGGACGATGTCGGCATCCCCCAGGCCAAGCAAGAAGGACTGATCGAGAAGCTCGATGCCGCCAAGATTCCGAATCTTGCCAAGGTCTACCCGCGCTATCTCTTCGAAGAGGATTATGGCGTCGGCTTCTCGATTTCGAGCGCGGCCATGTTCATCAATCCGCAGGTGACGAAGCCGCTCGAGAGCTATGAGCAGATATTCGGTGCGAAGTATCGCAAGCAGATCCTGCTGAATACGCCCAAGAACACCCAGAGCGTGCTGATGCTCATCGTGGCGACGGCGCTCACGACAGGCAAGCCGCTGAAGGAGGCGCAATACCTGGTCGATAGCGGCTGGGACAAGCTTGCTGCTCTCAAGCCCAACGTCCTGACGATCTACGACAGCGAGGCGCAGGTGCTCCAGGTGGCCCAGGGCCAGGCGACCATCGGCGGCATCGAGTATTCGAAGGCGATCTATCCGCACACGGCGAAGGGCATGCCGATCGACATGACGTTCCCCAAGGAAGGCGCGTTCACCGGCATCAACAGCATGACGCTGGTCAAGAATGCGCCTGAGCCGGAGCTCGCGTGTGCCCTGATCAACCGTATTCTGGAGCCCTCGGTCGCCAAAATGCTGTCCGAGCAGACGCTCAGCGCGCCTTCGGTGGGCGGCATCGACTTCAAGCCTGAGACGGCCAAGTTCCTTGCCTATCCCGACACCAA
Source organism: Bradyrhizobium sp. WSM2254 (assembly GCF_000472645.1). NCBI lineage: Bacteria > Pseudomonadati > Pseudomonadota > Alphaproteobacteria > Hyphomicrobiales > Nitrobacteraceae > Bradyrhizobium > Bradyrhizobium sp. WSM2254. The sequence continues at coordinate 23,562 of NZ_AXAB01000021.1, forward strand.
GGCAACCGATCTCGGGTTGTTCACGCCGGACTGGAAGTTCATCGTTCCGCGCCGCGGTCCGTGGCTGGAACGCTACAATCAGGTGTTCACGAGCTAAGGCAGGGTGCCATGAGGTCTTCCGAAGTCAGGCTTGACCGCCTCAGCAAGGAATACAACCGCACCGTCGCGGTGGACGACGTCTCGCTCACGATCGAGCCGGGCCACATGGTTGCGCTGCTCGGTCCGAGCGGATGCGGCAAGACGACTTGCCTGCGCATGATCGCGGGGCTGATCCGCCCGACATCCGGCGACGTCTTCGTGAACGACAAGAAGATGACGGACGTTCCGGTGCATCGCCGCAACGTCGGGATGTTGTTCCAGAACTACGCGCTGTTTCCTCATCTGACAGTCGAGGAGAACATCGCCTTCGGCCTCGAGATGCGCGGGATATCCAAGGCCGATGCCGCAAGGAAGGTGGGCGAAGCCCTCAATCTGGTCCAGCTGGCGAGTTTCGGGAAACGCTATCCGGCGCAGCTCTCCGGTGGTCAGCAGCAGCGCGTCGCATTGGGTCGCGCCCTGGTGATCGAGCCCGCTATGCTGCTGCTGGACGAGCCGCTCGGGGCGCTCGACAAGGGACTTCGCGAGAGCATGCAGGTCGAGCTGCGTGCCCTTCAGCGCAGGCTCGGGTTGACCACCATCATGGTGACCCACGACCAGGACGAAGCCCTGACGATGGCCGACAAGATCGTGGTGATGCGCGACGGCAAGCTCGAGCAGGTCGGCTCGGCGACCGAAATCTACCAGCGTCCGGCCTCGAAATTCGTCGCGCAGTTCATCGGCGCGTCAAATCTGTTTGAGGGCCCCATCGAGCAGCGAAACGGAAGCGGAGCGGTCATTCGTGTATCGCCCGAATTGAGCCTTCAGGTCGATCAGATACCGCCATCGGCGAGCGACGTGATGGTCTCGATCAGGCCCGAAGCGATCCTCGTCGAGCGCGCTGGCCAGAGTCCGACGGCGCAACGTGCCAACAGCGTGACGGCGCGTGTCGACCAGGCCATTTATCGCGGATTCGTCAGTCACTACTACCTCAAGACGCCGAGCGGCGGGCAGATCATCGTGTTCGAGCAGAACCAGTCGCAGCAGGCCGGACTTCGATACGCGGTGGGCGAGGAGGTCGTGGCGCGGTGGGAGTCGCCCAGCAATCACGTCATCGCGCGTCACTGAAATCGGGGGCGAGCGCGACGTCCTGCCGGCAATCGACATCCCTTATGCCCGCAGACGAACATCGTCTTGGATCGGCTTGCGCCGCTTGGCTAGATCTAGGGGTGGCAGCGCCACGGGCGTTCGACCAGCGAGGCCCTTTTGTCGATTAATCAGCGCAACGCTCCTTTTGTCGGCACGATCGAGAAAAGCCCGAAGATCAGCCTGATCGGCACGCTTGCAATGCTGGTCGAGGCACCGGGTGACTTCGATCTGGTCCAGCAGGGCCGCATCTGGGCCCTTGCGGATGCGGTTTCTACCTGGCCCAACGTCCAGGAGGCCGTCATTGGCGTCACCAATGTGATGCTCGTATTCGAGCAGCCGCCAGCGGATATCGGCATGCTTGGCGCCTCGATCGTCGAACTGTGGCATCGCGTGCCGAGCCGAAAGGCCGACGGCAAGCTCATCGAAATTCCCGTGATCTACGGCGGGGAGCTCGGCTTCGACCTGCCGGCGGTTGCGAGCCGCGCCGGATTGTCCGAGCGTGATGTCATCAGGATTCACAGCGAAGGCGAATACACCGTGTGCGCCGTCGCGAGCTCGCCGGGTTTCGGATATCTCCACGGCCTCGATCCGCGCATTCACATGCCGCGCAAATCCGTGCCGTCGCTCAACATGCGCGCGGGATCGGTGACGATCGGCGGGATGCAGACGGGCGTCGCGGTGCTGACAAGTCCGAATGGATGGAACGCGATCGGATGGGCATCGGTCACCATGTTCGATCCACAGAGTGAGCAACCGTCCCTGATGCTTCCGGGCGATCGCGTCAGATTCAGAATCGATCGGGTCGAGCTGTGATCGAGATATTGACCAGCCCCGCCTTTAACACCATCCAGGATATTGGCCGCCACGGCGCGCGTCGTTTCGGCGTGAGCACGTCCGGCGCCATGGATCCCGTCGCGCTCGCCGCCGGCAATGCGCTGCTCGGCAATGAAGATGGTGCGGCCGGCATCGAGATTCAGACCTTTCCGTTCCGCCTGCGTTTCCAGACAGATGCTGCGTTTGCGCTCACTGGCGCCGATCACGACTCGACGCTGGCGGGATCAATCGTCCGGCCGTGGTGGTGCACGCAGGCAAGGGCGGGCGACGTTCTCGCGATCACCGCGCCGCGACGTGGCGCGCGGGTCTACACGACGTTCGGCGGCGGCATCGATGTTCCGCGCGTGCTGGGCTCGTGCAGCACTCATCTGCGCGGCGGCTTCGGCGGGCTCGAGGGCCGTACCTTGCAGGCGGGCGACGTCGTGCCGATCGGGAGTTCGTCTCGCTGCAGCGTGGGCCGCTTTGACTTCGGTGTGGCGCCGCCGGATGTCGCGATTCCTGGCGCCGCTCCGGCGGATGACCGTGGGCTGCGGTTACGCGTCATGCGGGCCGGCGAGTTCGACCTGTTCTCGGAGGCGATGCAGGCGACGTTCTGGTCGACGCGATGGAAGATCAGCGGCCAGAGCGACCGGGGCGGCTACCGTCTCACAGGCGGCAAGCTGACGTTGGATGCGCCGGTCGAGATGCGCTCGCACGGCGTGGTGGCTGGCGTCGTGCAGGTGCCGCCGGCCGGCGAGCCGATCATCCAGATGAGCGACGCCAATACGGCCGGTGGCTATCCGAAGATGGCGGCCGTGATCCAGGCCGATCTCTGGCGCCTCGGCCAGGCGGCGCCGGGATCGTTCATTGCCTTCAGCGAGGTGAGCTACCAGGACGCGGTCGCGGCCATGGCTCCGGTCAACGACTACCTCGCGAAGTTGCGTGCGACCGCGGATCTCTATCGAGCGCTTTGAGTGGACGTCAACAATAACAAGAGCAGGGTACGAACATGAAAATCGGCATCAATTCGGACATGGGTGAAGGATTCGGCAATTATCACATCTGCGACGACGAGGCGCTGATGAGCATCATCTCATCGGCCAACGTGGCGTGCGGTTTCCACGCCGGCGATCCCATCATCATGGATCGCATGGTTCGCCTGGCGAAGCAGAAGGGGGTCGAGGTCGGAGCCCATCCGGGCCTGCCTGACCTTCTCGGATTTGGCCGCCGCGTGATTCAGATGGACGCCGCCGAGCTCGAGAAGCACATGGTCTATCAGATCGGCGCCCTGCAGGCGATCGCGGCCAATGCGGGTCACCGCGTGACCCATGTCAGCTTCCACGCCGCGATGGGCAACATGGTCAATGCCGACCCCGACATGGCCGATGTTGTGGCGCGTGCGATTGCGATCATCAATCGCGATTTCATCGTGTTCTCGCAGCCGGACGCCGAGATCGTGCGCGCCGCGCGCAAGGTGGGCCTGCGCATCCTCACTCTGTTCCTGGCTGACCGCGCGTATGACGAGAACGGCCATCTGGTGTCCCGCAAGCTTCCCAACTCGGTCATCACCTCGACTGAGGCCGTGGCCGAACGGGTCAAGCGCTTCCTCGACAGCGGCACTGTGCAGACGATCGAGGGCAAGTCGATCAAGGTCGAGGCGCGCTCGATCCTGATCCACGGCGACACGCCCGGATCGGTCAACCTCGCCGGCACGGTGCGCCGTGTGATCGAGCAGGGCGGCGGCGAAGTCACGCCCGCAACCGTCCTGCTCAATTGATAGGGCTGCTCCCGGCGAGCGGGCGGATGCGCACAATCGGCGTGCCGTAGCCGACCGTTGCGCCAGGCTCCGCGATCACGGCATCGACGGTGCCGGCGGCCGGTGCCACGATGGGCGCATACAAGAGCCCGATCTTGACGAGGCCGACGACCGCGCCGGCCTCGATGCGCTGACCCTGTGTGACGAACGGCTTGTCCCGCCAGGGATGAGCCGGAAGGAAATGCCCTGCGACGTCGGCTTTGGCGATGACGGAATGGTCTGCAGCCGGGGCAGCAAGCGTCGGTGACGCGGCCATCCGCGGACCCGTGTCGACGACGAGCTTCAGGGACTGGCCGGGCTCCTCGATTTCGATGGTGTCGACGCCGGATTTTTCGAGGATTTGCGCCAGACGCGCGATGTCAGTCAGCTCGATCGGCATGTTCTGGTCTCCTCGACAAGGCGAACATTGGTCCTGAGCCGATCGAGATAGGCTGACATCTCGGCCTCGGCTGCCAGCGCATCAGCGTAAGCCGTTTGTTCGAACCGCAGCTTGCCGCCGAGCCGCGCCTGCCCGACACGCCACAAGTCGGCCCGGATCACGGTTGCGATCTTCGGGTAGCCGCCGGACGTCTGCGCGTCGCGCATCTGGATGATCGGCTGTCCGTTCGGTGGAATCTGGATGACGCCAGGGACGATGCCGTGCGAGCGCTTCTCGATCGGCACCTCCGGCTTCACGGCGGGGCCTTGCAGGCGGTAGCCGTAACGGTTGCTCTGCGGCGTGATCTTCCAGCTGCTGGACCAGAACAGCGCCTGCGTGGTGGCGTCGAATCCGTCATATTCGCCGGCAATCACGACCCTGACGACGGTCTCGTCCGGCGTAGCGTTCGGCCGCACCAGCGTGATCTCGGCGGGCTCGACCCCGAGCTCGCCGATTGTAGCGGTGGATGCCGTAGAGGGCAGGATGTCGCCGGCCTGGAGCGGCCGTCCGTGCCAGCCGCCGAACTCGCTGCGAAACTGCGTGCTGCGTGAGCCCAGCACCATGGGCACGTCGATGCCGCCGCCGAATGTCAGATAGCTTCGTGCGCCGCGGGGCATTGCCTTGACGGTCAGGATATCGCCAGTACGGGCGTGCGACCGCCACCACGGGGGGATCACGCGTCCGGCGATCTCCGCCTCGACATCGGCGCCCGTGAGTGCAAAGGCCATGTCCCGGCCGAAACGAAGCTTGAACGGCAGCATCGGGATTTCGATGCCGGCGGAGTTCTCATCGTTGCCGAGAAGGATGTTGCCAGCCCGCAGGGCGACATCGTCCATCGCACCCGACGTGCCGACCCCAAAGCGATACTGGTCGAAGCGGCCGAGATCCTGGACGCTGGCGGGCCCCGTGACTGACAGGATCTCGATCACCGGATCACCCGTTCGATCTCGAAGCGGATCGTATCGCCCGGCGCGAGTGCGGCTGGCGTCGGCCAGGACGGATCGAAGAAGGTCCAGCTCGTATGCCCGATGGCGTGCCAGCCGCTCGGCCCGGGGGAGGCGGAGACACCGGTCTGCGATCCGCCGATCGAGACCGAGCCGCCCGCGGAGCGTTGCAGCGGCGTCTGACGGCGCGGCATGGTGATGCGTGGATCCATGCCGCCCAGATAGCAATAGCCGGGATGGCTGCCGAGCGCGAACACCGTGTAGAGCGGGGCGGCGTGGATCGAGACCACGTCGTCGACAGACAGGCCGCAATGATCGGCGACGGACTGAAGAGACGATCCGATCTCGCCGCCATAGGTGACCGGCAACCTGATCTCGCGCCCGCCGATCGTGAGGCCTTCCGCCGCGTCCCAACCGTCGTTGAGAGCGGCGATCAAGGCGTCCAGCTCGCGTGGAGGGGTTGCGAAGGTCAGCATCAAATTGGTGATGCCGGGAATGGCCTCGCGGATCCCTGGCCATTTCGATGCAGTGGCCGCCAGCGACCAGATGCGCCGCTGGTGCGGCAGGTCGAATGCGCCGGGTGCCTCGAACAGGAGGGCCGATGTCCCGAGCAGGCTGATCCGCGGTCGGTCCGGGGCCGTCATGGCGCGGCCACCCGCGCATTCATCCAGTGCTCGAGATGGTGGATGTCGTAGCCGCCAAGGCAAAACGCGGGATCGGCGAGGATCGCCTGATGCAACGGCACATTGGTTCGGATGCCTTCGGCGCGTAGCTCGGACAAGGCGACGCGCGCACGCGCCATAGCTTCCTCGCGGCTGCCACCATGAGCGATGAGCTTGCCGATCAGCGAGTCATAGTGCCGGGGAACGGTGGCGCCGGCGGTGATATGCGAATCGACGCGGATGCCGATGCCGCCGGGAACGTCCCAGCGCGTCACCATGCCGGGCGAGGGAGCGAAGGTGGTGGGGTCTTCGGCATTGATGCGGAATTCAATGGCATGGCCTACACGTGCGATGTCGCCTTGCGCGATGCCCAACGGCTCGCCTCGCGCGATGCGGATCTGCGCCTTGACGATATCGATCCCCGTCGTGGCCTCGGTGACGGGATGCTCCACCTGGACGCGCGTGTTCATTTCGATGAAGAAGAATTGGCCGTTCTCGTAGAGGAATTCGAATGTGCCGGCGCCGCGATAGCCGATCCGCCGGCAGGCTTCGACGCAGCTTGCGCCCACCCGTTCGATCAGAGCGCGATCGATGCCGGGCGCGGGGGCTTCCTCGACCACCTTCTGGTTCCTGCGCTGAAGCGAGCAGTCGCGGTCGCCGAGCCAGAGATGATTGTCATGCTGATCGCACAACACTTGAATCTCGATATGGCGGGGCTTTTCGAGGAATTTCTCGATGTAGACCGCAGCGTTCTTGAAGGCCTTGCTGGCTTCCGCGCGGGTCAGCGCCAGCGCGTCATCCAGCGCGCCTTCGCTGCGCACGATCCGCATACCGCGTCCGCCGCCGCCACCGGCGGCCTTGATGATGACGGGGTATCCGATGTCCCGCGCGATCGCGCGCACCTCGGACGGATCCTCCGGCAGGGCGCTGTCCGGCCCGGGCACGCAAGGCACGCCCGCCAGCCGCATCGCGCGCTTGGCCGCAACCTTGTCGCCCATGGTCCGAATACAATCCGCCGGCGGGCCGATGAAGGCGAGGCCGGCGCGCGCGACCCGATCGGCGAACTCCGCACTCTCCGAGAGGAATCCGTAACCCGGGTGGATCGCCTGGGCACCGCTGACCTCGGCTGCGAGCAGGATCGCCGCAACGTTGAGATAGGTGCTGCTTGCCGGCGCCGGCCCGATGCAGAGTGCCTCATCGGCGAGTGCGACATAGCGTGCGTCGCGATCCGCCTCCGAGTGAATGACGACCGTCTTGAGACCCATCGCCCGACAGGCGCGCTGGATGCGAAGCGCGATCTCGCCCCGGTTGGCGATCAGGACCTTGTCGAACATCACGATGAACCCGCCGGCCCAATCCGGAACAGAGCCCGCCCGGCCTCGATCTCCTGACCATCCTCTGCGAGGATCGCAAGCACGACGCCGGGCGCCTCGGCGGCGATGTCGATGAAGGTCTTCATCGCTTCGATGATGCAGATCTTCTGCCCGGCCTCGATCCGCGTGCCGACCTCGACCAGCGGCGGCTCGTCCGGCGCCGCAGCCCGGTAGAAGATGCCATGCATCGGCGCCGGCACGACAATGTCGGCGGCAGCCTCGGGAGCAGAACTTTCCTCGTGATCGAGAGTGGGGGCCTCAACCTTGAGCCCGTTTGCAGGCTGTGCCGGGATCGCAGGCGCTCCTGCAGATGCGCGCTTGAGGATGCGGATGCGGGTGCCGTCCTGCGTGAGGTCCAGCTCCGCGATGGAGGAGCGCGAAACGAGATCGACGAGTTGTTCTATTTTGGCGAGGTCCACAGTCACGTTCCGCGTTGACGGCCTGTCGAGTTCGGGGCGTTCATGCGTCACTCGGCCGGCGGCCAGCTCTTCTGTGCAAAATTAAGGCCGCCGACGACCTGCTGGGTCGGCAGGACTTCCATGAAGGCAACATTCATGCGTGCCGGGGACCCAACCGCGAACGCGATCGAATTGGCGATGTCCTCGGGCTGAAGCGAATCATAATCGTCGAAGAAGCGGCGCTTGGCTTCGGCCAGATCACCCAGCAGCCGTCCGAACACTTCCGTCTCGACCCGGGCCGGCGATATCTCGGTGACGCGAACCCTGGTCCCGTAGAGGTCGACGCGCAGTTGCTGCGACAGCGAGTGAATGCCAGCCTTCGTGGCGTGATACACGGTGTTTCCGCCACCGAACGCGTAGTGACCTGCGATCGAGGAGATGTTGACGACATGGCCGCGGTCGCGGCGCGCCATGCCCGGCACGATCAGCCGTGTCAGATGCAGGACCGCGCGCAAATTGACGTCGATGAGGGCGTCGACATCCTCTGCCGTCGTGTCCAGAATATTGCCGCGGCGAGACTGGCCGGCGTTGTTGACCAGGACGTCGAACTCGGCCGACTTCGCCAATGCCGCAAGCGCATCGAGGTCGCTGATGTCCACGGCGCAGGGGCGGCAACCGGTCTCCGCAGATAAGGCGCTGAGGCGAGCGGCGTCGCGGGCCACGGCGTAGACCTCGAGCCCTTCTGCACTCAGGCGGCGAACCGTCGCAGCCCCTATTCCGGAGGATGCGCCCGTCACCAGGGCCGTCCGATAGTCCGAAAATCCCATCCGCGAGGGCTCCTCTGCTACCGTCCAACCCGCTGGTGGCCTCGGCTGCAACGCGAGCGGCGGACGAGTTCAGCACTAGCTATAGGCCCCTCAGGTTCCCAGTGGTAAGAACAATTCCTTCTGATCCCATAGCTTCAGCCTATTGCTGCTGCATTGCTCCCAGCCTGGATATCCGGAGAGGCCGTATTGGATACGAAACGTTTGGAGGCCTTTATCAAGGTCGTGGATCTCGGCAGCATGACGAGCGCGGCGAAGGTGCTGAATGTTGCGCAGCCGGCACTGAGTCAGCACATTGCGAGCCTGGAGGCGGATTTCAAGTGCAAGCTGCTCGACCGCAGCGCCCGCGGGGTCAAGCCCACCGAGGCCGGACGAATCCTCTACCGCTATTCCAAGTCGATCCAGCGGCAGATTGAAGAAGCCAGGCGCACCATTCTGGACAACAAGCCGGAGCTGACCGGCAACGTCACGATCGGTCTGGCCCCGCTCAGTTCGGCGGCGTTGCTGGCGACCCCATTGCTCACGCAGATCCGCGAACGCTATCCCGGCATCGTGCCGCACATTTATGACAGCTCCGGGGTCATGCTCAGCGAGATGATGCTGAAGGGGAGCATGGACATGGCAGTCCTTTACGGCGAGCGCCCGGTGACCGGCCTCGATTACAAGCCGCTGATGCGCGAATACTTTTATCTTGTCGCGCCCCGTGGCATGTATCCGGAGCAGATGCCGCCGGAGGAGGTCTCGGCGGCGGAGGTCGCACAATTCGACCTGCTTCTGCCATATCGGGAATCCTTCCTGCGACAGACCGTGGAGCGGGTCTGCGCCGAGGTGGGCCTCCGCCCGCGCATCGTCGCCGAGATCCACTCCCAGTCGACCCTGTCTTCGGCGATTGCAGCCGGAGTGGGGGCGGCTGTGCTGCCCATGTCGATCGCAAAGGAGTTGCCGAACCTCGACGAACTCTGCATTCGGCGGATCAACGCGCCGTCGGCCTCGCAACAGATGTCGCTATGCATTTCCGACAATGCCGCGTTGTCCGACGCCGCATTCGCCGTCTACAAGATCCTGCTCGAGATCATCGTCAAGACCTGGGGTCCGTTCGAGGCCCAGCTCGGCTCGGTTGCCATCGCCTCGGGTGGCCCGGCATCGCCTCCGGATGAGCCGAAGGACGAGCCATAACGAAACACGATGCGGCAATCCTAAAATCTGAATTTGCCGCCCTAAGGCGGTTGGTTATGGAGGTGTAACGGAGATCGCGACCGCAAGGAGGTTACCATGGTGCATGTAATCAGGACATTCGATCGGCCCGCCGCCGAGCTTGTCGAGCGCATCAAGAAGTTTCCTCCGTCCACCCTTCACGAAGCGCAGGGACGATCGGGTGCGCTGACCTTCCGCATCAAGCCGATCTATTCCGGGATGCGCGCTTGCGGACCGGCGCTGACGGTGAGCTGCCATCCCGGCGACAACATGATGTTGATCACGGCGATTTCGCTGGCAAAGCCGGGCGACGTGCTCGTGGTGAGCGCGGGCGATCATCCCGAGCAGGGCGGCTTCGGCGAGGTGCTGGCGACGGCCTGCGTCGCCAAGGGCATCGTCGGCCTGGTCACGGATGCCGGCGTTCGCGATGGCCTTGCCGTGCGCGACACCGGCTTCAACGTCTTCTCCTACGGCCTGTGCATGAAGGGCACCGTCAAGGAGACCCTCGGCACTATCAATCAGCCGATCGTCATCGGCGGGATCGCCGTCCGCCCCGGCGACATCGTGAGCGCCGATGACGATGGCGTCGTCATTGTGCCGAAGGAGAACATCGCCGACGTCTGCGTCAAGTCGGCGGCGCGCGAGGACAAGGAAGCCGGCGTGATGAAAGCGCTCAAGGCCGGCGGGAACATCCTCGAGCTGTCCGGCATCGGCAAGGTGCTGGAATCCAAGGGCTGCACCTTCGCCTGAGCGATCAGGCGATGCAGGCGCGCAACAACAGGAAAACGAGTGTCAGCCATTCTCGGCTCGGGCGAGCACCGCTACCGCGTCGTCGACAATTGGGCGAAACTGCCGGATGGCTGGCAGCTCACCGACGTCGCTTCCGTCGCGGTCGACAGCCGCGACCGCATCTACGTCTTCAACCGCGGCGCCCATCCGATGGTGGTGCTCGACCGCGACGGCAATTTCCTGCGCAGCTGGGGCGAGGGGCTGTTCTCCCGCGCGCACGGCCTGCACATCGACGCCGACGACAACCTCTATTGCACCGATGACGGCGACCACACCGTGCGAAAGTGCACCACTGACGGCAAGGTGCTACTGACGATCGGTGTTCCCGAAAAGCCCGCGCCGTTCATGAGCGGCGATCCCTTCCATCGCTGCACCCACACCGCGCTGTCCCCTAAGGGAGAGATCTACGTCTCCGACGGCTACGGCAATGCCCGCATCCACAAATTCACGCCGGACGGCAGACTGATCAATAGCTGGGGCGCGCCTGGCACCGACCCCGGCCAGTTCAACATCGTGCATAATATCGTCACCGACGCCGATGGTTGGGTCTATGTCGCCGACCGCGAGAACCATCGTGTGCAGGTGTTCGACGGCAACGGCAAATACGAGGCGCAGTGGAACAATCTGCACCGGCCGTGCGCGCTGTGCTGCTGCGGTGGCGGCAAGAGCCCGACCTTCGTGATCGGCGAGCTCGGCCCTGCCATGCCGGTCAACCTCAAGGTGCCCAATCTCGGCCCGCGGTTGTCGATCGTGGACGCCAAGGGCAAGCGTATCGCGCGTCTCGGCGGCGAGGATGGCCCCGGTCTTGTGAGCGGCAAATTCCTCGCGCCGCATGGCATTGCGCTGGATTCCAAAGGCGACATGTATGTCGGCGAGGTCGGCGTGACCGACTGGAAGACGAATTTTCCTGACGAGGACATGCCGACCGTGGTTCGCACCACGCGCTGCTTGCAGAAGCTGCAGCGCGTGGCGGAGGTGCCTCGCTAGAGGGCTATCTTGGGCTAGCGACGGTTGGCAGGACGCGGCAGGCATGCGGGAAGGAGTTCACGAGGGATTCGAGCCGTTCACGGCGGCCGGTGCCTATGTTTTTCGCTAGGGTGCCTCGTGAGGCTGAACCAGATTGTCCGTCCACGCCTCGCCGATGTGGGGTAGGGTTAGCTCCTGTTCTCGATCGAGCAGAAGTTCAAGAACGCGCGGCGGTGTCAAAGGCAATTCTTGGACGCGCTTTCCGGTCGCGTTTGCTACAGCGCATGCGATGACTGCGCCTACATTCAGAATTGGTACCTCACCGGCACCCTTTGTGCCGAGCGGTCCCCTTGAGGGCGCACCCTCATAAAGGTTGATCTCGACCGGCACGACGTCGAGGGCGATTGGCACGCGATAGGTCTCGAATCCGGTCTGGCAGACGCGGCCGTTTGCGCCGATCGTCACCTCCTCATGCAAGGCATAACCGAGTCCCTGGACGACACCGCCTTGAATCTGGCCGTGGATCGCGCGCGGATTGAGCGCGCGCCCGACGTCTTGGACGACGCGATAGGCCAGCACCTCAACTTGCCCCGTCTCCGGATCGACCGCGATGTCGCAGTCGTGGACAGCGAAGACTGGGATGTCGATCGCGTCGATGAAGTGGCCGGCCGTGCAGCCGGGCATTGCCGGCACGCCGGCGCCGGTGAACGCACCGGTGCCGGAGATCGGGCCGATCTGGGCCTGGGCGCGGGTTGCGACCTCGGCGACCGTGCGACCCGAACCGGGCGCGCCGGCGATTTCGATGCGTCCCTGGTGCATCACGAGATCTTCCGGTGCTGCCTCGATCATGTCCGAAGCGACCTTGAGCAGCTTGGTCCGTATCTCCTGTGCAGCTGACAGGCTCGCCGCACCGAGCGACACCGTAGTGCGGCCACCACCGACGCCGACATCGTAGCCGGCTGCGTCGGTGTCGGCCGCACGCACGATGACGTCGTCGGGCTTGAGGCCGAGCGTGCTCGCAACAATCTGGGGAAGACTTTGCATCATCGAGCCGGAGCCTATTTCGACGCCCGAAGTCACCAGCGTAGCCGTGCCGTCGGCGTTCATGTTGACGGTCGCGGCCGAGGGACCGACGAACACGAACCAGGTGCCGACCGTGGTGGCGCGGCCAAACAACCGGCCGTCGGCCAGCTTGGGGGGCGGGGCGGCTGCATCGCGCAGCGTGTCCATCCGATCGAGCATCGGACCGAGCACATTGCCTTCAAACACCTGGCCGGTGGCACCAAGATCGCCGTCGCCGAGCACGTTGCAGCGGCGGAAGACGACAGGGTCCATGCCGAGTCGGTCGGCGATCTCGTCGGTGTGCCGCTCCAGCGCGAAGGTGCAGTAGACACCATTGCAGCAGCGGAACGCGCCGTTTGGTGCGGTGTTGGTGTAGATTGCACGCGAGACCAGCCGCACGGCGCCGAGACGGTAGTTTCCTCCGAGCGTATGCGCGGTCATGGTGGTCAGGAAGATCTGCTCACCGCCATAGGCGCCGCAATCCATCAGGACGACTGCCTCGCGTCCGGCGATTTCTCCGTCGCGCGTCACCGCCGAACGGATGCGGATCTCGGCGTTCTCACGGAACAGACAGGTCAGCATCTCCTCTTCGCGCGAATTGACCAGCCGCACCGGCTGTGCGCTGGCGCGGGCGAGCAGGGCGGCGAACGGCTCGATCGCGAGATCGAATTTGAGACCGAAAGCACCGCCGACCGGCGGCACCGTGACCCGCACCTGCGATGGAGCAACGCCGAGAATGCGCGCGGTCGCATTGCGGATGGTCCAGGGGACCTGGGTCGAGGTTTCGATGTGAAATCGGCCGTCCTCATAGCTCGCTACCACCGCACGTGGCTCGAAAGCGACATGGTTCTGGCGGCCGACGCGAAAACTGCTCTCGACGATCTCGACATCAGGCCTTGCGAAGGCGGCATCGACATCGCCACGAACCACCGTTGCCTCCCAGGCCACGTTGCCTTCGCGTGCGCCGCCTTCGAACAGCACCTCGTAATCGCGCCAGTCGGGATGAACGAGCGGCGCGGCGGGCGCTAGGGACTCAGCCATGGTGAGCACGGCCGGCAGCGGCGCAATCTCGACATCGATCGCCCTAAGCGCGGCTTGCGCCTGGGCGAGCGTGTCGGCAGCGACGGCCGCCAGCGGCTCGCCGTCGTAGCGAATCTCGTCGCGGGCAAACAGCGGGTGGTCGGCGATGCCGATCCCGATCTTGCCGGGAGCATCCGCCGCGGTGATGATGGCGCGCACGCCGGGCATGCCTGCGGCGCGTGCGGTATCGAGGCGGACGATGCGGCCTGAGGCCACGCTGGCGCGCAGCACCGCCGCGTGCAGCATACCGGGCAGGAAACGGTCCATGGTGTAGCGCGTGCGGCCGCGCAGCTTGTCGCGGGCATCGCGGCGGCGGAAATCCATGGTGGCTGAGACGTCTGACATGGCAGGCCTCTATTCCTTCGCCAACGCGGTCAGCGCGGCGTCGACGATGCGTTCATATCCGGTGCAACGGCAGATGTTCCCAGTCAGCGCTGCACGAATGTCGTCACGTGTTGCGCGGGGTGAAGTTGTCAGGAAATGTGTCAGGGTCACGACCATGCCCGGGAAGCACATGCCGCACTGGACTGCGTCACAGGCTTCGAGTGCCTGCTGGATCGTGTTCAGCGTGTCGCCGGCGCCGAGGCCTTCGACCGTTCGGATCTCGCAACCTTGCGCGAGCGCTGCCGGCATCAGGCAGGATGGTGTCGGCCTGTCGTCGAGCAGCACCATGCAGGCGCCGCAAAAGCCTTCGCGACATACCGGTTTGGCGCCTGTGAGATGAAACTCTTCCCGCAGGACGTCAACGAGTGGCGTCACAGGATCGGCGGCGGACGCGCGGCGCTTGCCGTTGACGGTCAGGCTCAGGGACATTTTCACCTCCAGCAATCTCATTCAGACGCCAAGAGCGGCGGCAGTCGCGCGCCTGACAAGACCGGGCAACACCCTGACGCGATACCAGGCGGGTACCTCGACGCCTTCGCGGCCGGTGAATTCGTCGGCAAGATCAGCGGCGATATCCGCAGCCAGTGCGGGATCCAAGACGCGGCCAACCAGAGCCGTTTCGAGCCGTTCCCAGCGGCGTGCGACCATCTCGACCGAACCGATAGCGATCCGTGCCTTTCGGACTTGGTTGGTCGGATCGACATCCACCGAAAGGCTGACGATGGCGACCGGATAGTCTCCCGCCTTGCGCAGTGGCAGGCGCGAATGAGCAGTCTTGTGCCCGGATCGAGGCACGACGATCTTGGTGAGCAACTGGCCGGGTGCGAACGTGGATCGCCGCTTCAAGAACGCGTCGAGACTAATGCGTTCGTGGCCGTCTCGGCTTGAGACCTCGACTTGGGTATCGAGACAGAGCAGGGCCGGCACGCAGTCGGCCGCGGAAAAATCCGACGCCGAGAGATTGCCGCCAATCGTTGCCATCGCGCGGATCGCAGGGTTGGCGGAGCGGCCTGCGGCTGCCGCGAGGACTGCGAACTCGGGCAGATCAGTCAACGCCGCAGTCAGCGCGGCGTGTGTCACCGCCGCGCCGATCTCGATCGCATCCGTGCCGATCCGAATAACGGTCAGTTCGGGGATTTTCCCGATAGCGACATAGTGCGTTTTGAGCGGCTGATGCCGGATCGGTGCGCGCATGATCCATGTGCCGCCGGCGAAGGCCGCACCGTCCGGACCATAATCGTTCAGCGTGTCGAGGGCGGCGGCGAGCGACGGCGCGACGTAGAACATTCCGGTCGCCTCGCCTTGAGAACTTGCCGTCATTGGCGTCGCTCCAGTCGCAGGCGATCGAGCAGCACACCGATGATGACGATGGCGCCGAGCACGACCATCTGGATGTAGCCGTCGATGCGGGTGAGATTCATGCCGTTGGACAGGATGGTGACGAACAGGGCGCCGAGCACGGCGGTGCCCACCCCGCCGCGGCCGCCTGCCAGGCTCGTTCCGCCGACCACGGCGCCGGCGATGGCCTGCAATGACAATGAGCCGCCGAGATTTGGTTCGCCCGAGCCGGTGCGCGCGGTCATCATGATCGCGCCGAGCGCGGCGAGTGTCGAGCACAGCACATAGGTCGCGATCAGGATCCGCTTGACCGGCAGGCCTGCGACCGCCGCGGCGCGCGGGTTGGTCCCGATGATGTAGAGCGAGCGGCCGAACACCGTGCGGCCCAGCGTCAGATGCAGCACGATGCCTATGGCGAGCGTGATGGAGATCGTGGCCGGGAAGCCGAAGATACTGCCGCCGTAGAAGAGCTGGGAGAACAGTGTTGGCACCCCCTGGACCGGACGACCGGCAGAGAGCGTGGTCGCGACGCCGATGGCGATGTTGTAACTGCCGAGCGTTGCAACGAAGGGATTGACGCCGAGCAGCGCGATGACCATGCCGTTGAACAGGCCACAGGCGATGCCGAGGCCGAAGCCGGCGCCGAGCCCGGCGAGCAGAACGGTGGTCTGATCATGGCCAGCGGCCGTGGCGCCGGCCATCGCCAGCGCGGTGCCGACGCTGACCATCGAGACGGCCGGGCCCAGCGCGAGGTCGAAGCCACGAGTCAGAATCACCACGCTTTGCGCCATCGCAAACAGTGCGAGATAGCTGGTCTGCTGCGCGATGTTGAGGAGATTGGCCGGCGAGAGCACACTGCGATCGACGGCAGCAAAGCCCAGCAGCAGGGCGACCAACGCGATCGGCAGCACTGCGCGCCAGAGCCAATCGGTCGGAAACGACTTTTCGCGGTTTGTCGGCTCGGTTGTCATGGACAATTCCAGGTCAGACACGGGCCTTGCTCTGTCGGCTCAATTCATCAAGCGCCACGGCTGCGACCATGATGATGCCGAGAAAGACCGGCTGCAGGCGGGAGTCGACATGCAGCAGGTTGAGCGCGTTGCCGAGGATGGTCAAGAACAGCGCGCTCACGGCCACGATCTCGACGCGGCCGACACCGCCGCGCAACGAGACCCCGCCGATCACGGCGGCCGCGATCGACTGCAGCATCATGCGATCGCCGCCAAAGCTTGCCTGGCCGGAGCCGACCTGCGCGGTGAGCAGGATGCCGGTGAGGGCCGCAAGCACGCTCGACACGACGTAGGTGCCGACGACGTGACGCTGGATCGAGACGCCGGAGACGACGGCGGCTTCGACATTACCGCCGATCGCATAGACATAGCGACCGAACAGCGTGCGACGTTGCACGAACATCATTACGCCAATGACGGCAAGCGCGGCATAAATGGCGGTCGGCAGGCCGAGCAGCTGCGCGCGCCCAAAACCCTTCACGAAGGCATCTGGCATGCCGTAGACAGGGATGCCGCTTGTGATCATCAAGCCGGCGCCTGCTGTTGCCGACATCGTGCCGAGCGTCACCACGAAGCCGGAGACCTTCAGCTTCGCGACGCAGAAGCCGTTGATCAGCCCGACCACGAGCCCACAGCCGAGCCCCGCGGTCACCCCACTTGCGACAATCAGCGCGGTGTTGCCGGGGAAAGCGGCAGCGGTGGCCGCCATAGTCTTGGCGGTCACCACGCTTGCCAGTGCGACGACCGCGCCGACCGAAAGGTCAAAGCCGCCGGCGACGATCACCAGCGCCTGGCCACAGGCAACGATGGCCAGCAGTGAGGCGTTGCGCAAGATGTTGAGGATGTTGATGAGGCCGTAGAACTGGGGATCGACGGCCGACATGCCAACGACGAGGGCGACCAGCAGGGCCGGAAGGAATCCGATTCGGCCAACGATCGATCGGCCGAGACCTATCGGTCGTCGAGGCATCCCGGCGGCCGCAACCGTGCTCATGCGACCTCCGCGACAAGATGCGATTTAAAGAAGCTCGCGAGCACGTTCTGTTCGGTCTTGTCGGCACCCGTCTGCTCTGCGGCGATGTGGCCGTGGTGCATGACGTAAAGCCGGTTCGACAGCGCCAGTACCTCCGGCAGTTCCGACGACACCACGATCACGGCGGCGCCTGCCTCGACCAGGCGTTTCATGAACTCGTAGACCTCGAGCTTGGCGCCGACGTCGATGCCGACGCTCGGCTCGTCGAACAGGAACACGGACAAGTCGCGCGTCAACGCGCGACCGAGCATCACTTTCTGACGGTTGCCACCGGACAGCGCGCCGGCGGTCCGCTCAATATTGGGCGGCCTGAGCTGCAGCTGCTCCATGATGCCCTGGATCGAGATGCGCTCTGCGGCCTGCCGCAGCACGCCGAAGCGGGCGAAGGCGGGCAGATCGAGCACGGTCATCGATGCGTTCTCGCGGATCGGACGCGACAGCGCGAGCCCTTCGGCGATCCGGTTGGCCGGGAAGTAGGCGATGCCATGCTTCAGGCTGCGCCGCGGCACGGGGAATTCGTACGGCAAGCCGTCGATCCGGACCGTGCCAGAGGCGATCGGCTCGATCCCGTAGATTGCGCGGATCAACTCCGACTTCCCGCAGCCGACGAGGCCGGCGATGCCGGTGATCTCACCGGCGCGGGCATGAAAGTTCACATCGCGCACGCTGCCGTCGGCCAGTGTCAGGTTTTCCACGTCGACCATGACCTTGCCCGGCTTGTGCGCGATGATCGGAAACAGCAGATCGATCTTGCGGCCGGTCATCAGCTCGACCAGCTCGCCGTCGTTCGAGGTTGCAGCATCGAGCGTGCGGATGTGGCGGCCGTCGCGCAACACGGTGACGCGGTCGGCGAGTGCGCGGATTTCGCGCATGCGGTGCGAGACGTAGATCATCCCGACATTCTGACTCTTCAGCCGGGCGATCAGCTCGAACAGCCGGCCGGTCTCGCGCTCGGTCAGCGACGCCGTCGGCTCGTCGAGGATCAGGAGGCGCACGCGGCCAAGCAACGCCTTGGCGATCTCGGCCATCTGCTGATGCGCACGCGAGAGGTCGTCGACCCGATCCGATGGATGGAGATCGAAGCCGAGCTCGTCGATCAGCGCGGTTGCACGCTTGCGCATCTCGCGCGCATGCATAACACCACCGCGGGTAACCTCGCGACCGAGAAACAGGTTCTCTTCCACCGTGAGGCTCGGAACCAGAGAGAATTCCTGGAACACCGGACTAATGCCGATTGCGCGTGCCCGCTGCGGCGTCAGTTGGTGGATCTCCTCGCCACCGAAATGGAATGTGCCTTCGTCGGGCGGAAACGTTCCGGACACCACGTTGATCAGGGTCGACTTGCCAGCGCCGTTTTCCCCGAACAGCACGTGCAGCTCGCCGGCATGGACATCGAGATCGACCCGGTCGAGCGCACGGACACCGGTGAATCGCTTCGAGATGCCGCGCAAGGCGAGCAAGGGTTCAGCCGGCTTCGGGGCGGTGTCGACGTCCATTTGGTTTCCGCAGGCGTTGGATAAGAAGGCGGGAGCGCAGGTCTCCCGCCTCGCATGCTCGGCCAGTTACTTGGCCTTGACCGAATAGACCGGCTTCCAGCTTCCTGGCGCCAGCACGAGGTCCATCTGTAGTTTCGGCACAGTGGTCTTGTCGACCGCCGAAGCAAGCGGTTGGGCGAGACTCATCACCGGCTTCTTCTCGATCAGGCGCACGGCCTGGTCGACGGAGACGGCGCCTTCGCCGACGGGATACTGGGTGGCGAAGGCCAGAATGTCGCCGCGGTTCAGTGCGTCGAGCATGGCCTGGTTCTCATAGGACGACATGATCTTCATGTCGCTGCGGCCGGCTTCGGCAACTGCGCCGACGGCGGCCTCCGCGGTCGGGGCGGTGCCCCAGATCACGTTCATGCCGGGATAGGCCTGCAGCGCGTCCTGGATCAGCTGCAATTGCACGGCGACCCCGGAGTCACCGAACTTTTCGGCCAGCACCTTGGCATTCGGATTCTTCGCCACCGCCTTCTTGAAGCCCTCGTTGAAGGATTCCGCCCAGCCCGAGCCGGCCGGACCGGGAAAGGTCACGATGTTGAGCTTGTCGCCGGGCTTGGCCTGCGCGAGCAGACCATCGCCGGTGACTTCGCCCATCGCGACGAAGTCGACATAGATGGCGGCGGGCAGCGCATTCGGCGGTAGTGGGTTGGCGACGCCGACCACCGGAACACCCTTGGCCTTAGCCTCCTCGAACTTCTTGCTGAGGCCTGCGCCCGAGATGGCGCCGACGATGATCGCATCGGGGCTGCTCGCCATGCAGTCGTCGAACTGCGAGAGCTGTTTGGGCAGGTTCTCATAGCCGCCAGCTTCGTAGAGCGTCATGTTGACGTTCATCGCCTCGGCCTGCTTGACGATGCCATAGGCAACCGCGACCCAGAAACTGTCCTTCATGTGCGGAAACAGCACGCACAGCTTGTACGGCTTCTCGGCCTTCGGCAATGCCGTGTACTCCGCCGGCTTCGGCGTGCCCGATGACGCGTCGTAGACCTTCATGGGAAACCATGGCGTCTCGGCCGCTGCCGGCGTGATCGCGGCGGCAAGTGCAAGGCTGGCGGCGATGCCGAGCGTGTAGCGGATCGGCCGAAGTCGGCTGGTGGAAAGGCACGTCGTACGGGTCATGGCTCAATCCTCATGGTTCGAATGAAAGGGCGAGGGCCGACGGATTCGGATCCTCTTTCTGCATGCGCACGCCGCGCCCCCAGGGCGACGCGGCTGCCGATGGGAATCAGCCCGTGGCCCACTTTGCGACCGAGCGCCGCTCGAAGGTTTCGCGGAACTGACGCGTGGACTCGGGGAGGAGAGTGCCGTTACCCCAGTCTAGGATCACGGCATGCTGACGGATGACGTCGAGTACATCGATCGCGCCGCTGCGATAGCGCTGGGCCACGATCTCCGGATCGAGCCGGACGTTGGCGACCCGCTCGGCCCTGATCCTGGCGCGGAGCACGTCGGTCGCGGCCCTGTCCACCTCGTACTCGCAGAGCTCGGCGTCGATGATGTGCACGACCACGCCATAATCCCTGGCGGCGCGTTCGACCGAGACGTAGTCGTCCTTGATGTCCTCGATCACGAGACGCGGGTCGCGCTCGAGCGGATCGCCGAACCCGCCACCGCCAGCCGTCGGCCGGGAAAACACGTCGCCTTCGCCGATCGGCACGTCGGAGAAGATCGAGCCGAGCCGCTCCTCGCCTTGGCTGCCGTTTCGCTTCAGCGTCAGCCCGTGCGGCATGGAAGGCAGGCCGCCTTCGATGCCCCACACCACCGCGCGCTCGCGGTCGCAGATGTAGGAGATCACGGTCTTCTCGGCCTGCAGCATGCGGGAGGTCTTCATCACGCCGGCGCCGCCGCGCCATTTGCCGGGGCCGGGCGAGTCCTTGAGGATCTCGCACTTGGTCGTCAGGATCGGATTGGCGCGCTCCTGGCCCTCGACCGGCTGCGACATCAATCCGGTGCCGAAGCAGGCGGTGGTGACGTTGCTGCCGTCCTTGCCGTTGCGGCCGCCCCAGCCACCGGGCAGCCAGTCATAGAACATGAAGATCGGCTTGTCGGCGCTGCGGCCATCGAAGCCGCCGGTGAGCAGATATTCGAGATTGAAGGCGCAGGCGAGCGCGCGCTCGGGCATCAGCTTCGACCAGATCTCGTAGATCGAATTCATGATCTTCTCGAACGGCATCAGGAAGCCGGTGACTGCGATCGGCCATTTCGCATCGACGATCGAGCCTTCGGGTGCGATGATCTCGAAACAGCGGTAGAAGCCGGAATTGAGCGGCAGGTCGGGGAAGAAGGTTTTCATGCCGGCGGCAACCGCCGAGAAGGTCGCGCCGAAAGCGGAGTTGTAGATCGAGCCGATGGTCGGGTGGCTGCCGGTGAAGTCGTAGATGGCCTTGTCGCCCTTGATGGTCATCTTGATACGGATCGGGATCATGCCTTCGCCGCCGGCCGGATCGCGATCGATGAAGTCGACCGTCTCCCATTCGCCGTCGGGCAGCGCGGCAATGCGTTGGCGCGCCGACCGCTCGACATAGTCCTGCACCGCGGCAAGACCGGTCTCGACCGTCTCGCGGCCATACTTGTTGACGAGACGCAGGATCTCGCGCCCGCAGACGGCGGTGGCCTCGGCCTGCGCCTGGATGTCACCGATGATGGAGGCGGGATCGCGGGTGTTTGACGCGATCAAATGCGCGACGTCGTTGCAGAATCGCCCCTTGTCGAACAGCCGGATCGGGGTGATGCGCAGGCCTTCGCGGAACATGTCGCGCGCCGCGACGTCGAACGAGCCGGGGACGCTGCCGCCCATGTCCGACCAATGACCGTTGGACTGGCTGAATGCGATGATCTTGCCGTCGGCGAAGATCGGCCGGATTAGCCGCACGTCGGAGAAGTGGGTGCCGCCAGCATAGGGATCGTTGATCGCAAACACATCGCCTTCATGCATGTCGCCCTCGAAGTAGCGCATGACGTCCTGGCAAGTGAAATGCAGCGTTCCGACATGGACGGCGATGTCCTGATTGCCCTGGGCCGCACATTCACCTTTGGCGTCATGCAGGGCGCTGGAGAAGTCGCGGTTGTAGATCACGAAGGAGTAGCAGGTTCGCAGCACCTGTTCGCCCATCTGGTCGACGCTGCTGATGAAAGAGTTTTTCAGAACCTCGAAGGTCACGGGGTCGAGCGGGAGATCTCCGGCCATGATTCAGTCCTTCGCGCGGATGATGATGTTGAGATATTTGTCGACCTCGGCGCTGGCGCCGGGCGGCACAACGGTGGTTGCGTCGACCTGTTCGACGATCGCAGGGCCATGGAAGGAGAAGCCGCAGGGCAGGTCGTCGCGGGCATAGACGGGCGTATCGAGCCCGTTGCCTTCGAACCACACCCTGCGGCGGCTGACCGGCTCAGGGATCATACCGGTCGGCTTGTGGACGGCGAACTCGGCCTTGGGCACGACGCCGATGGCTTTCAGGTTCAGCCGGAAGAAGCTCACGGGCGAGTCGTCGCGGCGGAAATTGTATTCGCGCTTGTGCTCGGCATGGAAACTATGCACCAGATCGGCGATCGCCCCGATAGGGCGCGGCGCCTGCACCGCGAGCGACCGCCATTGGCCGCGATACATCATGTCGATCGAACGCTGCAGCACGATGTCGCGTTCGGCGACGCCCTCATGGGTGAGACGGGCGAGCGCTTCCTTCTCCAATTCGGCGAACTGAGCTTCGATATCAGCGGAGTCGGCCTCGTCGGCGCCGACCATGCAGCTCTGCGAGAAGTCGTGCTGCATATCGACGAGCAGGCAGCCGAGCGCCGAGGTCACGCCGGGATTGGGTGGCACGATTACGACGGGGATCGCGAGCTCGCGCGCCACGTCGACGCCATGCAGGGCGCCGGCACCGCCGAACGCGACTAGCGCGAAATCGCGCGGATCGTAGCCGCGACTGATCGAGATCAACCGTACCGCGTCCGACATGTTAGCGTTGGCAACCTTGACGATCGCATCCGCCGCCTCGTGCAGGCCGAGGCCGAATGGTTTGGCGACGCCATCTTCGACCGCCTGCCGGGCAAGGGCAGGATCGAGCTTGACCTTGCCGCCGGCCAGATCGTTGCCGAGCCGGCCCAGCGTGACGTTGGCATCCGTGTTGGTCGGCTGCGTATTGCCGTTGCCGTAACAGGCCGGGCCCGGATAGGCGCCGGCCGATTGCGGACCGTTGCGCAGCGAGCCCGCCGGATCGGTCCAGGCCAGCGATCCGCCGCCGGCGCCGATGGTGAGCACTTCGATCGACGCGAAGCGGATCGGGTAGCCAAACTCAATGTACCAGTCCTTGGTGATGCGCGAGTGACCGTCATAGGCCAGCGACACGTCCGTCGAGGTGCCGCCCATGTCGAGACCGATCGAATTGGGATAGCCGCAGAGGCCGGCGATGTAGCGGCTGGCGATCGCCCCCGCGGCGATCCCCGAGCCGGCGAGGCGCGCGGCAAAATCCTTGACGCTCGCCGGCGTCATGACGCCGCCGCCGGTGTGCAGCAGCAGGAGATCGCGGGTGTAGCCTTCATCCGCGAGGCGGTCGCCGAGGCGGCTGGTGTAGCTGACGACGACCGGACTAACAACAGCGTTGGCGACCGTGGTCGAGAATCGTTCATGCTCGAAGATTTCGGGAAGCACCTGGGAAGAGATCGAGACCGGAATCTCGGGCATCTCCTGCAGCAGGATTTCACGCATCGCGCGCTCGTTTTCGCCGTTCAGATAGGCGTTCATGAAGCACACCGCGATTGCAGCGACGCCACGGCGTTTGAGGATGCGCGCAACGTTCCGCGCGGCGTCGAGATCGAGCGGCTGGACCACCTTGCCGGCAGCATCGATGCGCTCGGGAACGGTCAACCGGTCACGCCGCGGCACGTAGGGTTTGACGACGTCCTTGTAGGTGTCCCAGAGATCTTCCTTGTTGGCGCGCCGGATCTCGATGACGTCGCGAAAACCTTCGGTGCTGACGACGGCGGTGCGGGGCAGGCGGCGGGTGATCAGTGCGTTGGTCGCGACCGTTGTGCCATGCGAGAATAGCGCCACCTTGGACAGGTCGATCCCGGCCTTGGACACGCCGCCCATGATCCCCTCGATGGGATCGCGGGTTGACGAGGTCTTCTCGATGCGGATGAGGCCGGTGGCCTCATCCATGATGCAGATGTCGGTGAAGGTGCCACCGACATCGACGGCCACGCGAAGGTTCTGCACGATGGGTCCTCCTTTCCAGCATACGCTTGCTGGTCGTGGTCAGGCAGGCGCGCGGGAGCACCCGGACCTTTGGCCCGGAGCCGCTAACCGCCCGTTCGACCGGCGGATTTCGAAGATGTCGGAAGAATGATAGGCACATCGTCAGCGGACCGCTTGTCGCTGAGCGCAGGACAATTTGTGTCAGAGAGCACGAGGGCTCAAACGCACCGGCTCAATCGGGGGCTAGCGCGTGGACGCCAGGCGAAGGACGGTCACGAATTGGGTGCACGCGATGTTGCACGAGCCTCGCTCGGCGAACAGCCGAAGCGGCCGCGATAGTTCCGGCTGAACTGCGCCTGATCGCCGAAGCCGCATTGATAGGCGATTTCCGCGATGCTCTTCCGGCAATTCGGATCGCGCAGCATGGCGTCGCACATCAGGAGGCGCTGATTGCGGATATGCGCACTCACGGTGACGCCTTCACGTTCGAAGATCTGGTGCAGATAGCGCAGCGAGATGCCGCAGCCGTCGGCCACCATTTGCGGCGTTAGACGCATGTTGTCGATGCGCGAACGGATGAATTGCTCGCAGCGGTGAAGATGCGCATTGCGAACCGTGGAGGAGTGGCCCGCCAGCACGCGTTCGTCCGACTCGACTGCCATCGCCAGCAGGTCGATCAGATGCTTGCCCATCATGGTGCGGGCCGTCTCGTCCATTTCCCCGATCCGCTCGCCAGCGAGGCGCAGCGTCTCGACGAACAGCGCACCGACGCTGCGGCTGGCATCGAACTGCAATGTGGCCAGTCGTTCAGGCCGGGAGATTCGCCCGCGCAGCACCGCGCTCGGAATCTTCAGCACCCACAGCGCGGCCGGATCGCGATGACTGAACTCATAGGGCAGATGGCTGCGCTCGATCAGGAAGGCGCCGGGCTTGCAGCGGATGTCCTTGCCGTCCTGCTCGAAGCGGATTTCCGCGAGCTCGGGCACCGTGATCAGGAAGCTCTCTTCGCGCTCGTTGAGGAGGTGATGTTCATGCCGCTTGTAGAGCAGACCGTCCGAGACGTTGCGTGAGATCGAAACCGGCCCAAGCGACCAGGCGCCGAGATTGCCGCGGAAGTCGTGACCGCCGAGGAAACGCAAGTCCAGAGAATAGTAGATGTCGGAGACGACCTGCTGCCAGAACTGGCGGCGTTGGTGGGTGGGAATATCGTTGGTCGCGAAAGTGGTCTGCATCTTGCGCTCCGTCACTGCCGTCGACTGCTGGATCCCTATAGTCTCTCCTGGCGTAGACTATCCGCTGCACTCACGCAGTGACGGGCGCGAAAGCATCGTCACCACGATCGTCGATGGCCGCACGCATACTGTAGTCCCGTTGCCGCCATCGACCCTAGCTTGGCGAAGACAGAAGGATGACGTCAAGTCCAACCGAAGGGAAAGCCGATATTTTAGGCCGCCTTTGCCCAATTTCGATCGGGGCAATGAAAGATGGAAGCCGTTATCGAGGACAACCTCCCGGAGGGAGTCAGGGAGGTTCTCGGTGAACAAGGCGGCGCAGACGATTAGGCGAGGGAACTGCGGAGCTTGGCCAACAGCCCGGCCCGATCGTGACGCGCCGCAAGCGCTTCATTCATCCCGACCTTGATGAACCTGACGGGTGTGTTCGGTTGCAGCTGGCCAATCAGGTCCATGTCGGCGGCGATCACGGTGCCGACCATGAAATAGCCGCCGCCCGAAACCGCGTCACGGTGCAACACGATCGGTTCGGTGCCGCCAGGTACCTGGATCGAGCCATAGGGGTAGCAGGCATCGGTGATGTTGGAAGGGTCGGAGCCCGCGCCAAACGGTGGCTCGCGCGGCACGAACTCCAGAGGCTTGGCGCCCTTGAAGCGATAGCCGATCCGGTCGGCTTCGGGGGCGACCTTCCAGGTGTCGGAGAAGAAGCCGTTGCCGGCCTGCTCGGTGATACGGTGCCAATAAAGGCCCGGCATCGCGCGCAATTCGGTGGGCATTCCGGCCGGCAGGCCGCGCAAATCTATGGCGATCGTGCGGCCTTCTTTGACAGACGCAGAACTCGCGCCCACTGGCAACTCATCACCAGCTTCGAGCTTGCGGCCCTTGAAGCCACCAAGCGCGCCCAGCGCATAGGTCGAGCGCGAGCCAAGCACGACCGGAACGTCGATGCCACCGGAGACCGCAATATATGCGCGCGCGCCTTGCTTGAGGAAATCGAAGGAGAGCTTTTGGCCGCGCTTTACTTTGAAGCTGCTCCAGGTCTCGCGTGGCGCACCGTCAAGCTTCGGCGGCAGTTCGGCGCCCGTGACCGCGACCAAGGCATCGTCGGTGAATTCGAGCTCGGGTCCCATAAACACGGCCTCGAGGACAGCTGCGCCTTCCTCGTTGCCGACAAGAAGATTGGCCGCTGCAAGCGCATGCCGGTCCATGCCGCCGGAGAGCGGGATGCCGATGTGATAATAGCCGGGACGCCCGAGGTCTTGCACGGTCGTCGCAAGACCCGGCTTGAGAACCTTAATGGCCATGGAGAACCCCCTCGAGCTTGCGATTATAGGCGTCGATGTCGCGATTGAATTCGGTCAGCGAGAACGAGACGTTGCGGATGACAGGCGCAAAGCGGCCAGCATCGACATCGGCCACTGCCGCGTCATAGGCGGCGCGGTCGATCGGCTTCCACTTGACGATGTCGCCTGGCCTGAACAGGCACATGAAGTCCCGGAGGTAGCTGATCTTCTGGCTCGGATCGTAGATCGGCATCGGCGTGATGCCGAACATCTGGTAGCCGCCGGCGCCGCGCACCGAATAGATGCAGCCGAAGCAGCCGCCATGCCCGACAGTGAGTTTCGGCGTGTCCGTGCGAGGACGCAGGTATTTGGGCGCCTGAATCTGCCGCTGGCGCTCGACCATCTGATAGAGAAAGGGCAGGCCGGCGACGAAGCCAACCATCGAGACGAACCAGGGCGCGCTTGAATGCGCCTTGATGAAGCCGTCAATGCCGTCGAGATTGTTGATGCGTGCTGCGTATTCGATATCCGTACAGTTGGGGTCTTGATGACGCTCGCGGAAGCGCATCAGCGTCTCGTGCGTCCAGGGATCGTTGTAGAGCACCGGGATTTCGATGATCCGCGTCTTGATGACCGGCTCGGACTTCTCGGCCGCCCTGTCCAGTCGCTTCAGTTCGGTGAGCAAATCGTCAGGCTTGATCTGATCGGGATCGAACTTCACCT
Source organism: Bradyrhizobium sp. WSM2254 (assembly GCF_000472645.1). Taxonomy (NCBI): domain Bacteria; kingdom Pseudomonadati; phylum Pseudomonadota; class Alphaproteobacteria; order Hyphomicrobiales; family Nitrobacteraceae; genus Bradyrhizobium; species Bradyrhizobium sp. WSM2254. The sequence goes on from NZ_AXAB01000021.1 coordinate 50,866, forward strand.
GATAGGACGCGTTGGCCGGGCAAATCTCGGTCACGCCCTTGATCTTCGCATCGCGCACCGCATTGGTAATAAACAGGCTCTTGAAGAAGGCCTCGAGCGACATGGATTCATCGACTTCGGCGAAGATGTGCTCGTCGCCGCCGAAGGAAAATCGGGTTTGCATGGGACTACGGCCTCCTGTTGCTGACCGGGCGGGTGATCATGTGGATGGGGTAGCTTTGGTGTGCGAAGCCAGCCAGGGCTCGAGCCAGGCGGTGTGAAAATGTCCGGCCTGCACGTCGGGATCGCGGGCAAGCGCTTGATGCAGGGGCTTTGTCGTAGCCAAACCCTCGATAGTGAGTTCGGCGAGCGCGCCTTCAAGCCGGCGGATTGCGCTCGCGCGGTCTTCGGCATGGACGATCAGCTTGCCGAGCAGGCTGTCGTAGAATGGCGGCACGGTGTAGCCGGCATAGAGCATGCTGTCGAAGCGCACACCCTCGCCATCGGGCACGGCGAGCGCGCTGATCGTGCCGGGGCTGGGCATGAAGTTCTTCGCGGGATCTTCCGCATTGATCCGCACTTCAATCGAATGACCGCTGACCCGGACCTCGTCCTGACGGATACGTAACGGCTCGCCGCCTGCGATCCGGATCATCTCGCGCACCAGATCGATGCCGGTCACCATCTCGGTGACGGGATGCTCGACCTGGATACGGGTGTTCATCTCCAGGAAGTAGAATTCGCCGGTTCTGTCGTCATAGAGATATTCGAGCGTTCCGGCGCCGCGGTAGTTCACCGCCTTGGCGAGGGCGACCGCCGATGCGCAGAGCTGTTCACGAACGGCCGGTGTCAGCGAGGGCGAGGGGGCTTCCTCCCACACCTTCTGACGGCGACGCTGCAGCGAGCATTCGCGCTCGAAGCAGTGGATGACGTCCTTGCCGTCGCCGAGCACCTGGACCTCGATATGCCGCGCGCCTTCGACGAGCTTCTCGACATAGAGGCCGCCGTCGCCGAACGCCGCCAGCGCCTCGGCCTGTGCCTGCGGCATCAAATGATGGAACTCCTCGGCTGTACGCGCGATGCGGATGCCGCGGCCACCACCGCCAGCGGCTGCCTTGATCATGACGGGAAAGCCGGTTTTTTCGACCAAAGCAAAGGCCGCTCCCGGAGATTCCAGGCGCCCCTCGCTGCCCGGGACGGTCGGGACACCTGCCGATGCGGCGGCCTCGCGCGCTGCGACCTTGTCGCCCATCAAGCGGATCGACTGCGCCGTGGGGCCGACGAAGATCAACCCCGCGGCTTCGACCGCGGCGGCGAATTCCGCGTTCTCTGCAAGGAAGCCGTATCCTGGATGGATGGCATCGGCGCCGGTGCTCTCGGCTGCCGCCAGGATCTTCGTCTGATCGAGATAGGATTTGGAAGCCTGCGGCGGGCCGATCTCGACGGACTCATCGGCGAGCTTCACCGCAAGCGAGTCCTTGTCGGCCTTGCTGTAGACCTGCACCGTCGCAATCCCGAGCTCACGCGCCGCGCGGTTAATGCGCACTGCGATCTCGCCGCGATTGGCAATGATGAGCTTCTTGATCGCCATGGAACCGGGGGCGCTCAAACGTCGATCTCGGCGATGGGCTGGCCGGCCATCACGGCTTCCTCATTCTCGGCAAGGAAACGCAGGATCTTGCCGGCCGCGCCCGCCTTGACTTCGTTGAAGGACTTCATCACCTCGATCAAGCCGATCGTGTCGTCTTCAGTGATGACGTCACCGTCGGACTTGTATTCCGGTTTGTCGGGGGCCGGCTTGCGGTAGAAAATGCCCGGTAGCGGCGAGAATATCTGCTGGGTGGTCATGAATTGCTCCTCGTGGGTTCGTGTCGACCTTGGCCGATGGCTCAGGGCGCGGTCAAATAAGGACGAACAGCCTCGCGAACGGCTTCCGCGATCGCGACGGCGTTGGGTGTGTCGGAATGGATGCAGATCGAATCGGCACCAACGACGATGTCGTTGCCTGCGACCGATCGGGTCTTGCCTTCATTCACGGCGCGGGTGCAGCGCGAGGCGGCATCGACCGGGTCCTTGGCGTCATGTTCGCGTGTGATGATGAGGCTGCCGTCGGCGTTGTAGTCGAGATCGGCGTAGTATTCGGCGACGAAAGTGTGGCCGCGGCGTTCATAGACCTTCTGATGCAGCGTGCCCTTCATGCCGAGCAGCGGCACCTTGTAGACGTCGGCGGCGTCGGCCACTGCTTCCGCGAACTCTTCGTTGCGTGTCGCCATGCCGTACAGCGCGCCGTGCGGCTTGATATGATTGAGCGGCATGCCTTCGGCGTCCAGGAACGCCTTGAGCGCACCGATTTGATAGAGCAGGCAGTTCGCCAGTTCATCGCGGTCGATCTTCATCTCGCGACGGCCAAAGCCCTGCAGATCGGGCAGCGAGGGATGTGCGCCGACCTTGACGCCGTGTTGCCTGGCCAACTGGACGGTCTTGCGCATGTGATTGAAATCCGAAGCATGAAAGCCGCAAGCGACGTTGGCGACGTCGATATAGGGCATTAACGCCTTATCATCGCCCATCTTGTAGAGGCCGTAAGCCTCGCCCATGTCGCAGTTAATGACGACCATGTCTCATTGTCCTCCCGTTGTCCTTCTTGCGGTCTCTTGCATGCGTTTGGAGGGCAGGGCCGTGCGCAGGGGCAACAAGGCACTCGCGCACGGCATGCCGCCTGCTTATTTGGATACGAGGTAGTCGACCGGGATCTTCTCCGAGATGGTCCACTGATCAATCACCTTCGGCTTGCCGGCCTCGGTGTCGACGATCAGGTAGCGGCCCTGGTTCTGGTGGTGGATGTCCTTGGTGAAGGTCCGCGGCCCGAACAGCGTGGCTTCGTTGTTCATCTTCTCGAGCTCGGCGACGACGCCGGCGGCTTCCGTCGTCTTTGAGCGCTCGACCGCTTTGGCCCAGACGTCGATCAGGACGTAGCCGGGATAGACGTACTGGCTGGACGGATCGCCGCCGGTCACGTCCTTGTACTTCTTGTTGAACTCGTTGACCTTCGCGTTTGGATCGTCGCCGTAGACCGAGCCTTGCACCGGGACATAGAAGTTCGAGAGATCAGGCACAGCGTTCAGCCAGTAGCTGCCATCGACGCCGGAGCCGTTGAGGATCATCGACTTGATCCCCGCAGCGCGGATCTGCTTGATGGCCGACACGGCGCCCGGCATCATCGTGCAGAGCATGATGGCGTCTGGCTCCTTCGGCAGGCTCTTGATGCGCGTGATCTGGGACGCGATCGAGGCGTCGTCGTTCTTGAAGGTATCGCTGCCGGCGAGCTTGGCGTCCTTCAGGCGCGGCAGCATCCAGTCAAAACCGTCGCAGATGCCCTTGTTGTAGACGGTCCAGCTATCGAGCAGGCGATAGAAGTTTCGGGCGTCCTTCTTGTTGTAGGCCCACTCCGCCATCGTTGCGCCCTGCACGGCGGCTAACACCGAGGCGGAGAACGAGAACGGACCGACGCCGGGAATCCCTGCCTTGATCGACTCCGCGCACAGGAAGAAGGACACCTTGCCGGCCGCCTGAGCCTGCAGGGCCGCCGGAGCACCGAAATCATAGTCGCAGGAGACGATGACGAGGTCGGCGCCCTGGTCGAGCACGGCAAGGCCCGCCTTGGCGCCTTCGGCCTGATCGGTCTTGGTGTCGGCAAACACGGCCTTGATCTTCTTGCCGAGCAGGCCGCCCGCCTTGTTGATCTCATCGATGCGGATCAACGCGGCGTCCTGGGCCGGCTTGTCATAGGCCTGCATGAAGCCGGATGCCGCGGTGGCAAATCCGACGACGATCTCGTTCGCGGCGCGGGCCGGCGTCAACAGCAGCGCAGTCGCCCCGGCCAGGATGCCAAGTAGTTTCAAGATCCGCATTGTCCACTCCTCCAATGTTCCATCGAGCTTCAGTTCATTTCCTTCAGCGCAGTCTGCACCGGCGATGCGAGCCGTCGCTGAAGCGGCCATCCGCGCCAGGAGAATTCCCGGTTACGGGTGAGGCCGGTCGGCAGGTAGATCAGAATGATGATGGTGATGATGCCGATCGCGATCTCCTGGACGCCGTTCGGCAGGCCGATCGTCAAGCCGCCGACGCTGACGCCCTTTTCCAGATTGCGGAACAACTCGATCAGCACAGACATTGCGACGACGCCGGACACCGCGCCGCTGAGGCTGTACATGCCGCCGACCACCAGCATCGACAGCGAGACGAAGGTCGTGCGCAGGTAAAACGAGCCGGGATTGACGATGCTGAGGAAGTGCGCATAGAGCGCGCCGGCGAGGCCGATGATGAAGGCGCTGACGACGAAGGCGATCAGCCGTTCGCGCACGATGTTGACGCCGGAGGCGCTCGCCGCGATCGCTTCGTCGCGTGTGGCGCGCAGCGCAAGCCCGGAACGGGAGATCGAATAGAGATAGGCGATCACGATCGCGACCGCGGCCCCCAGCCATCCGATCCAGACATTCATCGTGGGCGGGATGCCGACGATCGAACCCTGGCCCCCGGTGACGGAGTCCCAGTTCGAATAGACGTTGTTGACGACGCCGAGCAGGCCGAAGGTCGCGATCGAGGCGGCAATCCCCGACAGGCGCATGATGATGCGGCCGACGAACAGCGCAAACAGCGCGGCGAACACGCCGGAGATCGGGGTGGCGACCCACATCGGCAATTGCGTGTGCAATAGCCATGCCGGCAGGCCCTTGAGCGTGATCGACTTCATGACAGGCGGAATGGCGAGCCACGCCGTCATGTAGGCGCCGAGGCACATGAAGCTGATATGGCCGAACGACAGCAGGCCGGAATTGCCGACGAAGGCGTAGAGCCCGACCACCACCATGATGTTGATGAACATCTCGATCGCGGTGCGGTTGAAGGCCCGGCTGCCGAACGCATAGGTCAATGCGGCCATCGCCAGCAGCACCACGATCAGCACGATCGGCGTCACGACCGTTTGCCTGATGACGGAGGGCGGCTTCGACATCGATCAGACTCGCTGCTTGGCGGATTTGGGCGCGAACAGGCCCTGCGGACGCGCCAGCAGGACCACGATGACGGCGCCATAGACGAAGGCGTCACGGAACACGCGGGCGTCATGCGGCAGCGTGGCCTGAAACACGACGCTGGCGGCACCGATCAGGAAGCCGGCGGCGACCGCACCGGGGACGCTGCCGAGGCCCCCGATCACGGTGGCGATGAAGGCGATCAGCATGACATTGGCGCCCATGCCAATATCGGCGGTGCCGGAATTGGTAGCGAGGATCAGGCCGATCGCGGCGGCCAGCATGCCGCTGATGGCGAAGGCGAGCAGGATGACGCCGTTGGCGCGCACGCCGAGCATGCGGGCCATGGTGAAGTTGTCGGCAGCTGCACGCATCTCCAGGCCATAGCGGGTGTGCTTGAGGAACAGCACGAGCACCGCCAGCACCGCGAGCGTGATGATGATCGTGACCACCTGAAGCATTGGGATGTGGGCGCCGAAAAATTCCACCGGCAGGCCGAGATTGGGCCAGAGCGTGATCGACTTCGGGCGGCTCGAATAGAGCATCAGCAGCAGATGGCGGATCACGAAACCGAGCGCGAAGGATGCGATCATCATCGTCGCCGGATTGGCGTTGCGGAAGCGGCGGAAGACGATCACCTCCGACGACATCGACAGCGCGGCGCCGACGAACAGCAAGAGCGGGATCAAGAGATAGAAGGGCAGGCGGCCGGCGAACACGATCGCAGCGGCATCGATCGACGGCCACAGCATCGCGAATACGCAAAAGGCGATGAAGTCGCCATGGGCGAAGTTCACCAGCCGCATGACGCCGAAAATCGCGGCGATGCCGAGCGCACCCAGAGCATAGATGCTGCCGAGGCTCAGCGCGTCGAACAGGATTTGCAGGACGGCGGTCATGGCCTAGTGATCCCCGAAGCCGAAATAGGCCTGTTTCAGCCGTGCGTCCTTGACCATGTCGGCGGCTTCGCCCTCCAGCACGATGCGTCCGCCGCGGATCAGCACCATCCGCCCGCCCGTCATCTTTGCACGGGTCGAGCTCTGCTCGACGATCAGGAGCGTCAGCTTGCGCTGCGCACGCAACCGCATCAGGATTTCGTAGACCTGGTCGATGATTTTCGGTGCGAGCCCGAGCGAGGGCTCGTCGATCGCCATGATGCGCGGCGCGGCCATCAGCGCACGACCGATCACCAGCATCTGCTGCTGGCCGCCGGACAGCATGCCGGCCGCGGTGTGGCGGCGCTCGGCCAGCATCGGAAACTCCGCATAGACGGCGTCGAGATCGTCGCCGATCTTCTTGCGGTCGGTGCGCATGCCGGTGCCGACCTTCAGGTTTTCCTCGACGGTCAGGCCGCCAAAGACATTGCGTCCCTCAGGCACCAGCGAGAAACCGCGCCGGGCGATCTCCTCGGGAGCCGCACCCGTGATCATGCCGCCGGCGAGTGTGATGGTGCCCGATCCGGAAGGGACAACGCCGGCGATGGCGTTGAGCAGGGTCGACTTGCCGGCGCCATTGGGGCCGGTCACGAACAGGATTTCGCCTTCGGCAATTTTCAGAGTGACGCCGCGTAGCGCCGTGAGGCGCCCATAGCTGACGGTGATGTCGTCGACGGCCAGCAAGCTCATGACGCGACCGCCTCTTCGACCGGAAGCAACTCCTCCTGCTGCGTGCCCATATAGGCGTGCCGCACAGCATCGCTGTTGCGGATCTGGGCGGGCAAACCGACCTCGATGATCTCGCCGGAGTCGAGCACGAAAATGCGTTCGCAGAGTTCGAGAACCAGACCGATGTTGTGCTCGATCAGGAGCACGCCGACGCCGAGTTCGCCGGCGATCCGCCTGATGATGACCGCAAGATCGTGGCTTTCATGCTCGGACATACCGGCCGCGGGTTCGTCGAGCAGCAGATAGCGCGGTGTACACATGATGGCACGGCCGATGGCCACTCGACGTTCGTCGGTGTAGGGCAGGGCGCCCGCAATCGTGTTTGCGAGATGCGAGATGCCGAGCCAAGCCATGACCCGTTCGGCTTCCGCGATGGCGTCGCGGCGTTTCTGGCCGAGACCGATGCCGGTTACCTCAAGGTTGTCGATCACGGGAAGATCGCGAAACAGTCGACCCGATTGAAAAGTGCGCGCGACACCTATGCGTCGCAGCCTATGAGCAGCGATGCCGTTGACCGCTTGGCCTTCGAGCTCGACGCCGCCTGTGCTCGCCGACTGGAAGCCGGTCAGCACGTTGATAAGTGTCGTCTTTCCGGCGCCGTTGGGGCCGATCAATCCAGTGATACGTCCGCGCGGTACGGCGAGGGTCACCTCGGAGAGGGCTTTCAGGCCCTCGAACTGGACACTGACATCGTGAGCGACCAGTTCCAACCCACCCGACGTCATGAACGGTTTTCTCACTCGCGATCGAATGATTGATTTTTGCGGCGCAGTGGGGGATTGTAAAATTCGAAATACTGGTCACTGATATCGGAAAAATTGATGACGCTGACTTTCCGTCAGGTCCGCCATTTCATCGCCACCGCCGAGTCCGGCAGGGTCTCGGCGGCGGCCGCTGCGCTCAATGTGACCCAATCGGCCGTCACCGCGTCGATCAAGGCGCTTGAAGCCGATCTCGGGCGCAAGCTGTTCGATCGGCATTCGAACGGCGTGACGCTCACTGTCGATGGTCAGCAATTCCTGCAGCGCGCCCGTGCGATCGAGGCGAGCGTGTCGGATGCGATGCAGGGGCCGCATCGCTGGGGAACCCAGGTCGACGGCACGGTGGACGTCGCGGTCAGCTACACGGTGGCAGGCTATTTCCTGCCGCCGCTGCTGTCGCGGTTCTGGCGTTCGTTTCCCGGCATCACGGTGCGACTGCATGAATTCCAGCGCGATGCCATCGAGCAGAGCCTGGTGAGCAGCAGCGTCGATGCCGCCATCATGCTGGTCTCCAATCTGCACGATCGGCGCAGCATCCGCTCACGCCTGCTGTTGCGCTCGCCGCGACGGCTCTGGACTTGCGCGCACCATCCGCTCCTGCACAAGGACAAGGTCACGCTAGCTGATCTTGCGAGTGAGCCATATCTAATGCTGACCGTCGACGAAGCCGAGCGCTCCGCGATGCGTTACTGGCAGAGGACGCCGCATGTGCCGAACGTCATCTTCCGGACCTTGTCCGTGGAGGCCGTCCGCAGCATGGTCGCGACCGGCATGGGTATCACGGTCCTGTCCGACATGGTCTATCGGCCATGGTCGCTGGAGGGGCATCGCATCGATGTGAAGACCCTGGATGATGACGTTCACACCATGGATGTGGGTCTCGCCTGGAAAAGCAAGGCGCGTCTTTCCCCAGCGGCTCGGGCGTTCTGCGAGTATGTCGCGCATGCCTATCCCGGAGCGGAGCCGGTGCAGTTCGATTGAAGGCTCGCTGAGCCGGTGCCGCTTGTCGGGTGGCGAGACCATTTCCGCCAGCGGCGAAGGTCCTGGCCTCGGGATCGGTTCTGCCCAACTTGTCGAATGGCTTCTCATGAGCCTCGGTCAAGAAGCGTTGCTGCCTCATGCCAGGTTCGCCCACGTGAATGATCGCTGGTCGGAGTGTAGTCGTTGCGCGGCAGGTGTGCGCCCGCGAGCGCCGCTGTGCGTGCGGCGTGAGCACCGGTAAAGCTAGAAAACCCACTGAAGGCAATCTGAGCGGGTGATCCGTGGCTCGATGCAAGACATCCGCGACAATCTCGGCTGAGCGTCATATGCCGCGCGCCCGCCTCATTCGAGCCGCGTCAGATAAGGCGCGATCGATCGCGGTTCGGGAAGCACCGCGACGATCTTGCTCTGGGCGATTCTACGCCGTTCGGCCGCTGCCAGATGCGCCTCCAGCATGGCGGCCGCCGCCGGCACCGCATCGAGCAGCAGTAGCTCCACGGTCAGGCGATGTTCGGTGATCGCCGTGCGGTCGTCGGGCAGGCCGAGCTGGCGAAGCACGCGCTCCGCCGCCAGCACGGGCAGAAGATTATGGCGGATCTGCTCGCGCAATCGATCGTTGGGTGTGGCGAAATGCCCGCGGATGGATTGCGCGGTCAACGATATCGGAAACATTTCGACCACCGAGATCGATCAACTGATGCGGATTTTGAGCGAGCGCAAGCGCGCAGGCTATTTCTGCGGTTTCTGGAAGACGGCGCTGGAGTCGGCCGACATGATGCTGGCGGGGGAAGCGGTGATCCAGAGCATGTGGTCACCAGGCGTGAGCGCGTTGCGGCGGCGCGGCTTTCTGGTGCCTGAAACCGTCCGCCAGGATGATCGCGCGAAAGCGCTCAGGGCGCTTCTCACGACCCGCTCGCGATTGCAGGCGTCGCCTTCTGTTACTTGAACTCGCGGTGGATCACGTAGTCGCGGGCCCGGGTGTCGCCGCGAATGCCGGTGCGCTCGACATCATTGGGCGGCCCGTAATCGACGGAAAACCAATCGCCACGGTGTGCGCTCGCTGTTACATTTCCTCCTGTATCGTCATGTTCCTCACGTCGAGTTGAAGCACTTCCTCTCATTGGCTGACGTTGGACTTTGCGTTGTCCTCGCTGAGCCACTTTTTGATTTCGTTGCTTGCAGCGATTTTCATTTCGATTGAGTGCGCATGTCGCTCTGTTGTAGAATCTTGCGGCATCCAATGTGAGCGGGCCGGCTGAACTGGAACGGGCGGCTTGAGGTCGGGAGGTGCGAACGCAAAAAGGAGGGCAGGGAAGATTCGTGAGCGACGCATGCTCGTGCGCACGCTGGTCGGGAGCGCCGGTTGGGAGTGCCCGCGGTACAAGCGTGTGCAATTTTGGCTAGTTTGGAGTGCACACATAGGGTGTATATTCGTCTTCTAGTCTTTTGATAGTGTGGGGTAACTTGTTGAAAGATCAAGATTATCTCTTTTCCGTGGCGCTCATGATGGATTGGAGCGAGAGTTTATATTTTTCAACCGGTTAGCAGGCGGCATGTGCACAGCGTGTGCACCGGGAGATTAAGGAAAATCTTGTCACAGCCAATGTGAGCAGGTCTTCTGAAGTGGGTAATGCGGTCTCGGATGGTGCGGTCTTGAGTATGAAGATCACCTGAAGCTAAGGCTCGCGTTCGACGTGAGCTCGGATTGCATTCGTTGCCGTTTCGACCCAGCCATGCTCACGAGCTTTCGCTACCATGTTGGCGTATGCCGCCTCCCACGTTCTGCCGTCGGGGCGTCCGGGCAGTGTTGGGACAAGATTGATGGGGACAAGCGCGTTGTTGTCATCGACGAAGGTAATTCCTCTCATCGTGGCAGATCGCGCGGCGGCCGAGCCTTTCAGCAACAGCTTGAATTTGCCGAATTCGAACGGCTCCGTCAGCCGGATCTCGTCAGACGTGCATGCTATGATCATCGTGCCGCCCTTCGTAGCCATCCGAATGCAGCAAGGTGCGCAGGGCCCCTTGGAAATTGACCAGCGGGCCGCCGTCGCCGCCGCGCGTCGCAACGATCCGGCCAATAAAGATGCCGTGGGTGCCGACTGCCTGATGCTGGTAGAGCTCGCATTCGACCACGCCGATCGCGTCCCGCAACACGGGTACGTCGAGCAGGCCCTGATCCCATGGCGCCGTCGCAAAGCGCTGGGCGCCCTTGACGCCATCGCGGCCGGCAAACCGCAGTGCCAGATCTTGCTGGCCGCTGCCAAGGAGGCTGATCGCAAAACTGCCATGGGCGAGGATCGCGTCATGGGCCTCGGAGCTCGCATTGATCCCGACCAGCAGGCAAGGTGGATCCATGCAGAGCGATGCGACCGAGCTGACCGTCAGCCCGCGCCGGCTGTCATCCGCGCCGGTTGCCACGATGGCGACGCCGCTGGCCAGACTGCGCATGGCGCGCCGAAACTCCGCCGCGTCGACCGAGCGACGATCGGCTCCATGCGGAAACGTCTGGCAAGCCATGGCCAGCACCTCCAGACTGGTCGCCGTCAAGCCGACACCGCTTCGCCGGCGACCTTGGCCCCGCTACGCAGCTCCTTCCGGATCGCCGGGATGATGTTGCTGCCCCACAGCTCGATCTGCTTGAGCATCGTGCGCTGGTCGAAGTCGCCGAGCTGGGTTTGCAGCGCGATGTGCGACGGCTTGAGGATGCTGATCTCTTCCAGCATGCGGTCGATCACCTGGTTGACGCTGCCGACCGGTAGGTTCTTGCGCATCGTCTCCAGCGACATGTCGTTGGGTCCGGCTTCCTCCTTGATCAGATAACCGTCGTCGCTCTGGGCGCGGCGGAATTTCAGGCTTTCGGACAGACGGCGCTGGAAGCGCGCATTATCGAGGTAGGACGTGATCTCGTTCTCGCTGTCGCTGGCATAGCCGCAGCGCAGGAAACCAAAGCGGACGTCGTCGATCGAGCGACCTTCCTTGGCTGCGATGCCTTCGAGACGTTCACGCAGCGCCTTGATCGCGTCGGTACCGTTGAGCAGGGCGGTGACGAACAGATTGTGGCTGTCGCGGATGGCGCGGCCGAGCGTCTCCGCATGTCCCGACGTCACCCAGATCGGCGGCATCGGCTTCTGCACGGTGCGCACCGCGATGGAGGTTGGCGGAATATGCAGATGCTCGCCGGAATAGGAGAAGACGTGTTCCTTCATGCCGGCTTCAAGCACGTCGTAGAACTCGGCGAACAGAGCGTGTGAGTTCTTCAGGTCGACGCCGAAGCGGTCGAACTCGAACTGCTGATAGCCCGAGCCGATGCCGAGATCGAGGCGGCCGTTCGAGACCGTGTCCGCAAAGCCGATCTCGCCGAGCAGGCGCGCGGGATGATAGAGCGGCAGCACGCAGACCGCGGTGCCGAGCCGGATCCGCTTGGTGAGGCCGGCGCAATGCGCCACCATCATCAGCGGCGAGGGGCACAGGCTGTAATTGTTGAAGTGGTGCTCGGCGTACCAGGCCGTATCGAATCCGGCGGCTTCCGCGGCAATCGTCTGTTCGACCGCGTTGTTGATGACCTGCTGGGAGGTCTGATGATAGCCGCGCTGCTGCGCCAGAATGAAGACGCCGAATTCCATGGGATGTAGTCCTCCGCCACGTTTGTTGGATCAAAGTTACGGCCTTGATATTTTTCGAACAATGGGCGTAATCTGAGCATCTCTTTTGCAGAATCTGAAAAGATCGATGAATCGCCTCCAGGCCATGGAATTGTTCGTCAGCACCGTTCGCGAAGGCAGCTTCTCCGCCGCCGGGCGTCGGGTTGGGCTCTCGCCGGCGTCGGTGTCGCGCTATGTCGGGGAGCTTGAGGCCCAGCTCGGGGTGCAGCTGATCAACCGCAGCACCCGGCATCTCGGACTGACCGAGGCAGGTAAGATCTTCTTCCAGCGCACCGAGCAGGTGCTGCACGGCATCGAGGATGCCGAAGCCGCGGCGCTCGCCTTGCAGAGTACGCCGCGCGGGACGCTGCGGGTGCACTCGCGGACGCTGTTCGGCATCAAGGTGCTGTCGCCACTGATCCCGCAGTTCCAGAAGCTCTATCCGGAGCTGAAGGTCGAGCTGCGGCTGTCGGAGCGGCGCGTTCAGCTTCGCGAGGAGGAGTTCGACATCGACTTCCAGATTGCCGCGCCCAAGGATCCCGGCCTGATGCAGCGCAGGTTGGTGCGGAGCGACCGCATCCTCGTGGCCTCGCCGGACTACGTTGCGCGCATGCCGCGACTCCGCGGGCCCGACGATCTCGCCGGGCACAACTGCCTGACCTATTGGATGGGACCTGACGACGTGGTGTGGAAGTTCATCCGCAAGAGCAGGCTGCGCGAGATCGTCGTGCCGTCCTCGTTCAGCAGCAACAACGGCATCATCCTGTGCGACCTCGCAGTGCGAGGGCACGGCATTGCACTGCTCGACGACTACACGGTCGCGGACGAAGTGAAGGGTGGGCGGTTGGTGCGTCTCTTGCCGAGCTTCCGCGTCACCAACTCGACCTTCGACGAGGGCATCTACGCCACGTTCCAGCAGGCCAACTATCTGCCGGAGAAGATCCGGGTGTTCGTCGACTATATGGCCGAGAGCGTGCCGCGGTTGATCAAGCGATCGGCCTAATGTCACGCAGCGCCGTCAGCGCATGCCAAACCTGTGGGCCGGCAGACCCTTCACGCCGAGACCCTCGACGGCGAACAACCCGCCGGCGCCTGGACTGTCGTCGGCGAGATGGGTGCTACGCGAGATCGACGTCACGTAGAGGATATCGAGGCCCGGGCCGCCGAAGGTCGCGCTGGTCGGATGCCGGACCGGCATCTCGATCTTTCGCACCATTGTTCCGTCAGGCGCGAACCGCGCGATGGCGCCGATCCGTACCAGCACGATCCATAGATGGCCGTCCGCATCGACTGTTGCGCCGTCGCCGCCGGAGCCGTGCGCATCCATCTCGGCGAAGACGCGCTTGTTCAAGAGGGGGCCGTCGCAGCGATAGTCGTAAGCCCAGATCACGCGCCGTGCGGTGTCGGCCAGATAGAACGTCCGGCCGTCAGGGCTGAAGCAGGGACCGTTGGTCACGGCGAGATCGGACTCGAGGTGTTCGATCGCACCCGCTTCATCGATGCGATAAAGGCCGCCGAGTGGCTTTTCATCCTCGGCCCGCCCGCCCTGCATCGTGCCGGCGACGAAACGTCCGAACGGATCGGCCTTGCCGTCGTTCAGGCGGAGCATCGGATGATCGAGGCCGATTGAGGGGCCTGCGGTCAATTCCCGCGTCCCGAAATCGTAATGCGCGAAGCCGTGACGCAAGGCCAGCACCGCGCGGTCGTTCCGCGCCAGGGCCAGCGAACCGATCGGGGCGGGCACCTGATGTTCCTCAATCGCGCCGGTCGCAGGCGACAGTCTTCGGATCGATCCTGCGAGCGAATCGATCCAGATCGGCGACTGGGTCCGATCGTCCCAGACCGGGCTCTCGCCGAGCTGATCCGTGGTTGTTCCGACCCGAGTGATGTGCGGGGGTGCATTCATCGGAGCACCTCGTGGATCTCCTGGGCAGAGCGGGCTTGACCGATCGGTCGGCGAAAAACTACGTTCATTTGCACGGATGCTCTGTGTCAGGTCAGATTGCGGGTTCAATGGTTGAATTGTCGACGACAAAGGACGGAGTGGCCAACCAGGCGGAGGCGTCCGATCGCGTCCTCCAGATTCTCGCGGAAGCCGGGCGGCTGTTTGCCACCAAGGGTTTCGACGGCACGTCGATGCGCGACATCGCGGTGGCCTGCGGCATCTCGAAATCGCTGCTGTATCATCATTTCTCCAATAAGGACGAGATCTACGCGCGTGTTGCGGTCGGGTCCACGCTGGAACTTTACCTGTTCGTGCGCGATCGCATTCCCGATGGTCCGCCGTCGCAGAAGATCCGCGCCTTCATGGTCGCCACCGCCGAATATTTCCGGCGCTACCGCTGGGCTTGGATTGCGTCGACGACCGCATTCTGGAACGATCCCGACCGACACCGGCAGAAGGAGCGGCTGACGCGCCGCGACCGGTTCGAGAACTTCCTGCGCGGACTGATCCAGGAAGCGATCGACGCCGGCGAGATCCGCAAGCTCGATGTTCCCATGACCGGGCGGTTGATCCTGTCGTCGCTCAACTGGATGCATCGGTGGTACAATCCCAACAAGTCGGCGACGCCGGAGCAGATCGCCGATGTCTTCTTTGACATGGTGTTCAACGGCCTGCGGAATGACGGATCCGTCAGCCCGCCGATCGTTGAACCACCGAAGTCGCCCCGACGAAAGGCGCGCTAGGCGAGCAGTTTCAGTCGAGCGCGATGTGCTGCGCCGTGATCACTGGCCCCCACAGAGCTGCGTCCTTGGTCAGCTGCGTATCGAGCAGTTGCGGCGGCCCGAGGTCGGCCCGCAAGCCGTCGCTCTCGAGCTGTTTGGCAATCTCGGGCTTTTGCATCGCGGCGTTGGCGGCTGCATTCAGCCGTTCGATCGCCTCGCGCGGGGTGCCGGCCGGCGCATGCAGCGCAGTCCAGAATGATGCCGAGAGCTCGGGGTAGCCTGAGTCGGCAAACGTTGGCACATCGGACAGGTTCGGCATGCGCTTGTCGGTGGAGACGGCGAGCAGTCGAAGCTTGCCGGCCTTGACGTGCTCGATGATGGCGGCAGGCGTTGCGAAATTGAGGTCGCATTCCCCCGACAGCAGTTCCATCACCGATGCCGGATTGTTGCGATAGGCGACATCGGTGACTGAAAAGCCCATCGATTTCCCCATCATGATCCCGAACAAGTGTGTCACGCTGCCTGGACCGAGCGTGGCATAGAACATCGGTTTGTCGCGGCCCTTGGCGTAAGCGACAAAGCTCTTCATGTCGGTGACCGGCATTTTCGCATTCACGGTCAGCGACAGCGGGCCGTTGCAAAGCATGGCGACGGAAGCGAAATCCGCCAGCTTGTAGGGCAGGTTTTTGCGCAGCAGCACGTTGAGCGAGATCGGGCCGGTGCCACCGGCGAGCAGCACCGAGCCATCTTTGACTGCGCGCGCCACATATTGCGATCCGACGATGCCGTTGGCGCCCGGCTTGTTGTCGACCAGCACGGGCTGGTCGAGCACCTCTGACATCCCCTTGGCGATCGAACGCATCAGGCTGTCGATCGAGCCGCCGCTCCCATAGGGCACAATGATGAAGACGGTTTGTGACGAGCGCGCGCTCACGATCGCAGGTGCAGCAAAGGGCGCGACGATGGCGCCGGCCATGAGCGTCGCGGCCTGACGTCGGCTGATCTTGGTCATGGCGGTTCCTCCCCGGGAATATGTTGTCGCGTTGACGCAAATCTATGGCCCGACCGATCGGTCAGTCAACAGGACAAAATCCACAACTATTGCCAGACGTGGAGCTTGGTGTTATCAGCACATCGACTGACCGATCGGTCAGGTGGTGATAACGCCGCCGTCCGGACGTCGAAGTACCAAGATCAAGCAAGAGCCAGGAGGAAGCCATGTCCGACGATATCGTGACGCTCGAAATATCCGACCACATCGCAATCGTGACGCTGAACCGTCCTCCGGTGAATGCGCTCAATCGTGCAATGCGCGATCGTATCGTCGCAGTGTTCGACGAGATTTCCGAGCGCAGCGACGTGCGCGTTGCGATTCTCACCGGCAACGGCAAGGTGTTTTGCAGCGGCGCCGATCTGAAGGACCGTCCGGATCCGTCGAAGGTCGGCGCGTTCCACGATCACAACCGCATCACCCGCGAGACCGGGAACTGCATCCGCGAGTGCTCCAAGCCGGTGATCGCCGCGATCAACGGCGTCGCGCTCGGTGCCGGCCTCGGCCTGATGGCGTCCTGCGACATCTTCTACGCGTCGGAAGAAGCCGTGTTTGGCATGCCCGAGATCAATGTCGGCCTCGCCGGCGGTGCGGCGATGCTCAACACGCTGTTCGGCAAGTCGCTGATGCGCCGCATGTTCTTCACCGGCGTCCGGATCCCTGCGGCCGAGCTTTATCGCCTCGGCATCATCGAGGCCTGCACCGGCAAGGAAGAACTCATGCCCGAAGCGATGAAGGTCGCGCGCGAGATCGCGGCCAAGAGCCCGATCGCGATGGAGTATGCCAAGAATGCGGCCAACATGGTCGAGCTGATGCCGCCGCGCGACGCCTATCGCTTCGAGCAGAACATCACCATGGCGCTGTCGAAGACCGAGGACGCCAAGGAGGCGCGGATGGCGTTCCTGGAGAAGCGCGCGCCGGTGTTCAAGGGGCGCTGACGATGCGACCGGGAGAAGGTCTCGACGCGTTGATGATGCCGCGCTCGATCGCGATTATCGGCGCGTCGCAGGATGCGACCAAGATCGGCGGCCGGCCGGTGGATCTGCTGCGGCGCTACGGCTATGCGGGCAAGATCTACCCCGTGAACCCGAAGGCGGACGTGGTTCAGGGCCTTCAGGCCTACGGGTCGGTGAGCGCGCTGCCTGAGGCGCCTGATCTTGCGATCGTCGCGGTCGATGCCGAGAGGGCGCCCGAAGCGATCGAGCAGTGCGCCGAGCGCGGCGTGCGCAGCGTTGTCGTGTTCTCGTCCGGTTTTGCCGAGCTTGGCGAGCAGGGCCGCGCGATGCAGGATCGGCTGCAAGCGGCAGCGCGCCGGACCGGCATGCGGCTGCTCGGTCCCAACTGCCTCGGCGCGGTCAGCATTCCCGAACGGGCCATTGCGACCTTCTCGATCGTGCTCGAGCACAGCATGCCGAAGGCGGGCTCGCTCGGCATCGTGTCGCAAAGCGGCAATCTCGGCAGCTACACCATGCGCATGGCGAGCGATCGCGGCGCTGGCATCAGCCGCTTCATGACCACCGGCAATGAGTGCGACATCGATATTGCCGACGGCATCGCCTGGCTGGCCCGCGATCCCGAGACCAAGGTGATCCTGTGCTGTTTCGAAGCCTGCCGCGATGCGGGCCGGCTGATCGCCGCGCTGACCGAGGCGCGCGATGCCGGAAAGCCGGTCATTGCACTGAAGGTCGGCACGTCGGAGGCGGGACAGGCCGCGGCGGCGTCCCATACCGGTGCCATGGCGGGATCGGATGCGGTGTTTGACGCGCTGTTGGCGCGGTACGGCGCGGTGCGGGTGCGCAGCATCGAGGAATTGATCGATCTCGGGCACGCCGCCTCCATCCTGTTGCCGGATCGGCTGCCGAAGGGGCCGCGCCTCGCGGTCGTGACGGCGTCAGGTGGCTTTGGCGTATTGCTTGCCGATGCTGCACAGGCTGTTGGCCTGTCATTGCCGGAGCTGAGTGAAGTGACGCAGCGTGCGATCCTCGAGCTGGTGCCGTTTGCGTCGGCGCGCAATCCGGTCGATGCGACCGCGCAGATGTCGAGCCGGCCCGACATGCTGCAGAAGATCCTGTCGGCGGTGGTGGCCGACGACCGCACGGATGTGATCGTGCTGCCGCTGCCGTTCTCGCTCCACATGCCGCGATTGCGCTCTGTCTATATGGAGACGTTGCGCCATATTCGCGCGCAGTATCCCGATCGTCCTGTCATTTTGTGCGTCGAGGGGCCCCCGGACGCGCTCGCCGAGTTGCACGCGATGGGCTATCCGACCATTCCGAGCTTTGACGGCTGCTGCGCCATCGTCGCGGCCTTGGCGCGCTTGCAGGCGCTGGCGACTGCGCCGAAGGAGGCGAGCCCGCCCGCCATCGCCAAGGCGGCGCCGCTGAAGGCGGATGCCTTCCGGCATGAGCTTAGCGCGAAGCATGCGCTTGCGGAGGTCGGTATCCCCGTGCTCGCCGAGCAACTGGTATCGAATGCCGACGCGGCGGCGCGAGCGGCGTGTGAGATCGGCTTCCCCGTGGTCTTGAAGATTGCCTCGCCGGATCTTCCGCACAAGACGGAGGTCGGAGGAGTGGCTGTCGGCCTGCGCTCCGAAGAAGAGGTACGACAGGCCCATGCCCAGATGCTGGCGCGTGTCGCCGACAAGGCGCCGCGTGCGGTGATCGATGGCGTGATCGTCGCGCCGATGGCCCAGGGCCTGTCCGAGCTGATCCTCGGCAGCCGGATCGATCCGGTGTTTGGCCCGGTTGTGATGGTCGGCCTTGGCGGCATCTTTGCGGAGATCGTGCAGGACACCGCCGTGCAGATGGCGCCCGTCAGCGAGACGCAGGCGATGTCGATGCTAAGATCGCTCAAGGCGTTCGCGGTCCTCGACGGGGCGCGTGGACGGCGCCGCACGGATCTGAAGGCCGCGGCGCGGACGATCACGGCGCTGTCGCGCTTTGCGGTCGCGCAGGCGAACGCGGTGTCGGAAATCGACATCAATCCGCTGCTGCTGAAAGCGGACGGCGAGGGCGCCGTCGCGCTCGATGCGTTGCTGGTCCCGCACACCAGGAAGGCAACGCAAGACCACTGAACACATCGATCAACAAGAACCGCGAAGTCGGCTCAATGATTTGTGGGGAGG
Source organism: Bradyrhizobium sp. WSM2254 (assembly GCF_000472645.1). NCBI lineage: Bacteria > Pseudomonadati > Pseudomonadota > Alphaproteobacteria > Hyphomicrobiales > Nitrobacteraceae > Bradyrhizobium > Bradyrhizobium sp. WSM2254. The sequence goes on from NZ_AXAB01000021.1 coordinate 69,767, forward strand.
AACTCGTGATGAAGCTCAATACCCGTCTTCTCAACATCGCCGTGATGCTGGGAGCACTGCTGATGTTGGCAACACCGCTGCGCGCGCAGGGCGTGTCCGGTGATGTGATCAAGATCGGCATCATGAACGACCAGAATGGTCCCTATGCCGACAATTGCGGGCCGGGCGCAGTGGCCTCGGCGAAACTCGCGATCAGCGATTTCGGCGGTGCCGTCAATGGCAAGAAGATCGAGCTCGTTGTCGCCGACGACCAGAACAAGCCCGATGTCGGTGTTGCCATTGCGCTGCGCTGGCTCGACAATGAGGGCGTCGACGCCATCGTCGGCTGCTCGGCCTCGTCGATCGCGCTCGGCGTCGCGGACATCATGAAGGCGCGGAAGAAACCATACATGCTGGCGGGCACGGCCGGTTCGTTCTTCACCAACGACAAATGCTCGCCGATGACTACGCAATGGATGGTCGACACCTATGCGCAACCGAAGGCCACGGTGAAGGCGCTGCTGTCCCAGGGCGTCGATACCTGGTTCTTCCTGACCGTCGACTACGCCTTCGGCAAGGGTTGGCAGGCTGACGCCACGAACTTCATCAAGGCGGGCGGCGGCAAAGTCGTGGGATCGGTGCTGCATCCGCTCAACACGTCGGACTTTTCGTCATTCCTGCTGACCGCGCAGGCGAGCGGCGCCAAGGCGATCGCCGTTGCCAATTCCGGATCGGATTTCGGCAACGCCATCAAGCAGGCGCAAGAATTCGGCCTGTCGCAGAAGCAGCTGCTAGTGCCGCTCGGACTCATGATCAACCAGGCGCAAGGGATCGGGCTCCGTGATCTGCAGAATGTGCGCCTGACCACGCCCTTCTATTGGGACATGACTCCCGAGACGCGCGCCTTTTCCAAGCGTTTTAGCGAAGCGTCCAACGGCCAGATCCTAAACGAAGCCAAGTCCGCCACCTACAGCGCGATCACGCACTATCTCAAGGCGATCGCGGCCACGGGCACCGACGATGGCGAGGCCGTGATGAAGCAGATGAAGAAGACGTCGATCAACGATTTCGAGATGAAGGATGTGAGCATCCGGGCCGACGGCCAGGTGATGCGGCCGCTCTACGTGGCTCGCATCAAGACGCCGGCCGAGTCGAAATACGCCTTCGACTATTATGAGATCACGGGGACTATTCCGGCCGAGGACGCCTGGCGGCCGGCCTCGGAGAGCGCCTGCGATCTGCTCAAGACGCAGTGATCGGAAGAAGCGGGACGACGCCGGCCGCCAGCGCAGCTGGTGTCGACCCAAGGTTCAGCTAACGCGGGAAATCGACATGACAGTCATTGATACGGCGCAGCCTGCAACGGCCACGGCCGGCGAATTGTCCGGCGAGGCCTATCGGGTGGCGATGCGTCGTTGGCTGCGTGCCAATCTGCCGGCGAGCTTTCGCAGCGACAGTGCGGCCTTCGCGTCGCCGAGCCTGCAGCAATCGATTGAATGGGAAGCCGCGCTGTACCGCGCCGGGCTTGCCGGCATCACCTGGCCGAAGGCCTATGGTGGCCATGGCCGGACGTTGCGGGAGCACCTGATCGCCAACCAGGAGATCGGCGCGCTCGCGATGCCCGAAAGCGTCAATTCGATCGGCAAGGAGCTTGCCGGTCCGATCATTCTTGCTGTCGGCACCGAGGAGCAGAAGCACCGCTTCCTGCCCGCGATCCTCGAGATGCGGGATATCTGGTGCCAGGGCTTTTCCGAGCCGGAAGCGGGCTCGGACCTGGCGGGTCTGCGGACACGCGCGACCCGAGACGGCGACATTTGGCGGATCACCGGTCAGAAGATCTGGACCAGCGGGGCGTATCGCGCCCAGCGCTGTCTGGTGCTCGCGCGGACCGGACCGCTGGAGGATCGACATCGCGGTCTCGCCATGTTCGCGGTACGCCTCGATGCCAAGGGCGTCCGCGTGCGGCCGATCAAGTCGATCGACGATCGCGAGAGCTTTTGCGAGGTGTTCTTCGACGACGTCGAGGTGCTGCAATCCGACGCGCTCGGCGCACCCGATGAAGGCTGGAACGCGGCGATCCGCGTGCTCGAAATCGAGCGGGCGACCAACCGTATGTACCGGTCGTGGCGCTTCGAGAACGAACTTCGCCATCTAATTTCGGCCTGCAAGGGCGATCCGGCGCTGGCGCAGCTGGTCGCGAACCCGCGTTACGAGGCCAAAATCGGCGAGGTCGTGGTCGATATCGAGGTGCTGAAGGCGCATGTCGAGACTGCGGTCGACGCGCTGGCCAACGGCGACAAGATCGGTGCGCGCGGCAGTCTCGCGAAACTGCACTGGAGCGAGGCACATCAGCGCTTTGCCGCGCTCGCGCTGGAGCTGTTGTCGCAACCGTCGTTGCCGCAGCTTCCGGCCGTGCAGGTCGCGCGCCGCCGCTTCGAGGCGATCTATCTGCAGGCGCGTGCAGAGACAATCTACGCCGGTACCACGGAAATTCAGCTCGGCATCATCGCCGACCGAATCCTGCAGCTTTCGAAAGGCAAGTGATGACGACTTTGATCGGCGAAGGACTGCAGCCGAGCGAGTTCGCGGTGACGGCGGCTCGCGCGGTGGCGGATTGCGCGGCGCTTGGTCCGCGCGAGCAGGCGAAGCACCTCGCCAATGCCGGGCTGCTGGGCGTGATTGCGTCGGAAGAGGTCGGAGGGCTCGACTTGCCGCTGGCCTTTGCGGTCCCGGTGGTCGCAGCGGCCAGCTCGGGCCTGCTTAGCTTTCCCCTGATGGAGGTGCTGTTGCTGTCGCGCGCGCTGAAGGAGGCGCTGCCGCGTGCGGCAGAGGCGGTCGTGTCCGGCGATATGCTGGCGACGATCGCATGGCAGGGCAGCGTGAGCGCCGAACGCGAAGGCGAATCCATCGTGCTCGGCGGCTGCGTTGCGCGCGCGGCCGGTGTCCGCGACGCGGATACCCTTCTGGTGCGGCTCAACACCGGCGGTGCAGTGCTGGTGCCGACCGACAGCGAGGGTGTTGTCATCGAAGACGCTGCGGGCCTCGATCTGACGGTGCCCGATCATGCGGTTCGCTTGCAGGGAGTCGCCGTACCGGCGGCGAGTGTCGTGCCGGAGACCGCCTGGAGCGTGCTGTGCTCCGACGCCAATGTGCTGCGCGCCGCCGCCATCCTCGGATCCGCCGAGACGTGCTTGGCCATGGCGCAGGAGCACGCGTCGACGCGCCGGCAGTTCGGACGCGCCCTGTCCTACAATCAGGCGCTGCGGCATTCGCTGGCGCGGCAGAAGCTTGCGCTTGAAGGCATCCGTCACGCGATCACGCGCAGCGTCGGCGACGAGGCTGGTGCGCTGGAACGCGATGCGGTGTTTCTCGCTGCGGCGACATATGGCTGCGCGATCAGCGAAGGCGCGCTGCAGGTTCATGGCGGCATGGGATTCACCTGGGACGTGCCGGTGCACCGGCATCTCCGCCGTGTCCGCGCCTTGCAGGCGCAAGGCAATGCCAGCGAAGTGTTGGCTGGGCTCGGCCGTCGCACCGTGGCCGCCATCGCTGCGGCGTCTGATATCGCTGTGCGAGCATAGAGAAGGAAAACCACAATGACTGATGCCAAGGACAAGCCGCTCGCGGGGCGTGTTGCGCTGGTGACCGGGGCCGGCAACGGAATCGGACGCGCGACCGCGCTGCTGTTGGCCTCGCGCGGAGCCATCGTCGGCGTCAACGATCTCAAGCCTGAGTTCGTCGCTGGCACCGTGGATGCGATCAAGGCGGCCGGCGGCGAGGCCGTCGCGATCACCCAGAATGTCGCGAGCCGCGACGGAATGCGGACGGCGGTGCTCGGCTTTGCGGAGCGGCAGGGCCGCCTGGATATCCTCGTCAACAATGCGGCCTGGGTTCGCTACCAGTCGGTACCCGACATCGCCCCCGAGACCGTGGATCGCATGCTCGATATCGGCTTCAAGGCGATCATCTGGGGCATTCAGGCCGCGGCCGAGGCGATGGATGCCGAGCGCGGCGGCGCGATCGTCAACGTCGCGTCGGTCGCGGGCTTGATCTCGGCCAAGAACAGCATCGTCTATAGCGGCATCAAGGCCGGCGTGATGGGCATTACGCGGGCCGCTGCCGCCGAGCTCGGCGAACGCAAGATCCGCGTGAATGCGGTCGCGCCGTCGGCGATTCCGACCGAGGGCACGATGCGCAACCGCAACGCCGAGCTCGATGCGCGCCGGATCGCACGGACGCCGCTGGGTCGGCTCGGCACGGTGGACGATATCGCCAGGGCGATCGCCTTCCTCGTCGGCGACGACAGCGGCTTCATCTCGGCACAGGTGCTGACGCTCGACGGCGGGATGGTGCTTACCAACATCGCCTGAGCGGCATAGCGGGGCCGGTTGTGATGCGCGCGGAACGGCAAGCTGAGCGGAACGGACGTGTCGTCCTGATCACGGGGGCCGCTGCCGGGATCGGTTGGGCGGCCGCGCGGCGCTTTGCGGCTGAAGGCGCCCGGGTGCTGATCGCCGACATCGACGTCGACAAGGCGGCAAGCCGCGCCCGTGAGCTTGGCGCAGCGCATGCCTTCTTCGGCGTCGACATGGCGCAGCCCGAGCAGGTGGCGGAGATGGTGGAGTCTTGTGTCCACCGGCTTGGTGGCCTCGACGTGCTCGTCAACAATGCCGGCCGGACCGACACGGATGGGCTTGGCGTGGTAGATCAGCCGGTTTCCACCTTTGAGAATCTCGTGGCGGTCAATCTGCGCGGCAGCCTTGTCGCTGCGGAGCAGGCGGCTGCGGTGATGCGGCGCTCCGGTGGCGGCGCCATCGTCAATGTCGCATCCGGCGCCGCGTTGCGGCCGGTGCCATTTCGCAATGGTTACAGCGCCTCTAAGGCGGGTGTGCTGGCGATGACGCGGCATCATGCCTGTGCCTGGGCGCGCGACGGAATCAAGGTCAACGCGGTTGCGCCCGGCTATACGCGCACCGAGCTCGTCGAAGCGTTGATCGCCCGCGGTCGCATCGATCCGGTCGCCGTGGCCCGCCGCATTCCGCTCGGCCGCATGGCTGCGCCCGAGGAGATCGCGGCGGTCATCGCGTTCCTGGCTTCGCCTCGCATATCGTCGATCACCGGTTCGACGTTTCTGGCCGATGGCGGCTCGTTGCTCGGCAGCTTCGGGCCCACGGGAGAAACCAACTGCCGTGCTGCGCCAACCGGCAAGCCGACCCACGTCGTCATTGGCGCCTGCGGTGCGATCGGCCGGGCGTTGGCCGAGAGGCTGTCTGAAGCTGCGACGGTCAAGGTGCTTGATGCGGACGAGCACGCCATGGCCGAGGTGATCGCCAGCATCGCGCGCCGCTTCGGTCGCATCGACGGCGTCGTGAACGCCGTGGGCGCCGATGCGGTGATCGCAGGCAACTCTGGTGAAGCACTGGCGGATCATCTGACGGGCGCGGTCCGTGTTGCGAAAGCGGTTGGACCCATCCTACAGCAACAAGGCTTCGGCTCGCTGCTCAATCTGACATCGATCGGCGGGGATGTCGCCTTGGGCGACGACGTCGAGGCCGCCGCCAGTGCGGGGGCGGTCGCGATGCTCACGCGTACGCTCGCGTGTGAATGGAGCGGCCACGGCATTCGCGTCAATGCCATCGCCGCGGGACCGACCGAAGGGACGGCGTCACGCGCCATTGAACGGACGCCGCTGGGACGCGTCGTATCGGCGCAAGACGTTGCCGAGACCGCGGCGTTTCTGCTCAGCCCCGACGCCGGATATGTCACCGGCAGCGTGATCACAGTCGACGGTGGACTCAGCATCCATGCCGGTCCGGATCGCGCGGTTGCAGGATACGTCACATGAACCTCACTCCCGAACAACAGGTCCTGAAGGACGCCTTCATTCGCGCCCGCGGTTACTGGCGGCCGTGGACGGAGGGGCTGTTGCGGCTCGATCCGGAGTTTCTGGCGACCTACGCCCGCTATGGCGGCTATCCCGCCGAGACCGGCCCCCTGTCGCGCAAGATGTGCGAGTTGATCTATGTGGCGCTGGATGGATCGGCGACGCATCTGTTCCGCTCGGGGCTCGCGCTGCACATGCAGTTGGCGCTGGAGCAGGGGGCGACCGCGCAGGAGATCGTCGATGTGCTGCGGCTCGCCACGGCGCAGGGGCTCGACGGCTGCAATCTCGGTGTCGGCATTCTCGCCGAGGAACTGGCGCTGGCGGGACTGGATGCGGATCAGGCGGGTCTCTCGCACGAGCAGACGGCGCTTCGCGACGCCTATGTCGCGCAGTTCGGGGACTGGCCGGACTTCTGCGATCTGTGGCTGCGCGCCGATCCCTCCTATTTTGCCGTGATGCTCGATCTGCTGACGGTGAAAGACAAGACCGGTGGTCTCGACGAGCGATCGCGCTGCCTGATCTCGCTGGCCCTGAATGGATGCTTCACCGCACTCAATCCGCACGGCCTGCGCTTGCAGATCAAGCGGGCGTTGCGACTCGGCATCGACAAACGAGAGATTCTCCAGGTTCTGCAGATGACCGCGCATCTGGGCGTGCATGCCTGCGCTGTCGGCGTGCCGATCCTGACGGATGCGCTCGATCCGGCGGCTAGCAAGTCGCCTTCTGTCGACGCGTCGAGACAGCAGCAGGGAGGTCAATGACGATGACAGGACCGATCATTCGCGACCAACGCGCCTTTGCCTCGGGGGCGTTGTTCCTCGCTTTTGCAATCTTCTTCTTCGTCACGGCGCTGAACTATCCGGCCGGCAGTGCGGCACGGATGGGACCGGGCTACTTTCCACGCCTGCTTGCCATTGCGCTGGCCGCAATCGGACTGGCCGTGATGCTGGGAGCGGTGAGGCGAACGGCAGAGCGACAGGGGGTGCAGCGCTGGGACGTGAAGGGTCTCGCCTGGGTCGCAGGCTCGGTGGTCCTGTTTGCCTGTCTGCTGTTTCCGCTCGGTCTCATAGGTGCCCTGTTCGTGCTGATCGTGGTGTCGAGCAGAGCCAGTCCTGAATTCTCCTGGAAGGGCGCGCTGGCCAACGCAACCGTCCTGATCGTGCTGTGCCTGCTGGTGTTCGTCTACGGTCTCGGCTTGCAGCTTCCGGTTTGGCCGGCGCTGTTCAATTGAAGGCTCGGTCCGATGGATCTCTTTCATAATCTTGGAATCGGATTCTCCACCGCGGCCCAGCCGGCCAATCTGCTCTACGCCTTCTTTGGCTGCCTGCTGGGGACGCTGATCGGCGTGCTGCCGGGCCTTGGCCCGCTCGCCACCATCGCGATGCTGCTTCCGATCACCTATGCGCTGCAGCCCGATTCGGCTCTGATCATGCTGGCAGGCATCTATTATGGCGCGCAGTACGGCGGCTCGACCACCGCGATCGTGGTCAATCTGCCCGGCGAGTCCTCCTCCGTCGTCACCACGATCGACGGCTATCAGATGGCCAAGCAGGGACGGGCCGGCGTCGCTCTGTCGACGGCGGCGATCGGATCGTTCTTCGCCGGTTGCGTAGCGACGCTGGCGCTTGCGGCGCTGGCCGGGCCGCTCACGGCGGCGGCGCTGCTGTTCGGGCCGAAGGAATTCTTCGCGCTGATGATCCTCGGCCTCATCCTAGCCTCGGTGCTGTCGAGCGGGCCCTTCATCGAAGGCATCGGCATCGTCGTACTCGGCATGCTCCTGAGCCTCGTCGGCACCGACCTCAGCACGGGAACGCAGCGCTTCGCCTTCGGCATTCCGCAGCTGTTCGACGGCCTCGATTTCGTCCCGCTGGCGATGGGCATCTTCGGCTTCGCCGAGATTGTGAAGAACCTCGAGCAGGACGACAAACTGTCGCTGGTGACGCAGAAGATCGCCAACCTGTTTCCGACGCGAGAGGATTTCCGGCGCATGGTTCCGGCGATGCTGCGCGGCACCGCGCTCGGCACGTTGCTCGGCGTGCTGCCGGGTGGCGGCGCGGTGCTGTCGTCGTTCGCCTCCTACACGCTGGAGAAGAAGCTGTCGAAACACCCCGAGCAGTTCGGCAAGGGTGCGATCGAGGGCGTTGCCGGTCCGGAATCGGCCAATAATGCAGGCGCCCAGACCTCGTTCATCCCCCTGCTGACGCTCGGCGTGCCGTCCAACGTCGTGATGGCGCTGATGGTCGGCGCCATGAACATCCACAACATCCATCCCGGTCCGGAAGTCATGACCAAGAACCCGACCCTGTTCTGGGGCCTGATCGCCTCGATGTGGGTCGGCAATCTGATGCTGCTGATCCTCAATCTGCCGTTGGTCGGGCTGTGGGTGAAGCTTCTCACTATTCCCTATCGCTATCTTTTCCCGGCGATCATGGTGTTTTGCTCGATCGGCGTCTATTCGATCAACAGCGGCACCTTCGAGGTTTACGAGGCCGCATTGTTCTGCGTGTTCGGCTATGTCCTGATCAAGTTGCAACTGCCGGCTGCACCGTTGTTGCTGGGACTGGTGCTCGGACCCGCGATCGAGGAGAATTTCCGCCGCGCCATGGTGCTGTCGCGGGGCGACGTCAGCGTGTTCCTGACCTCGCCATTGTCGGCCGGCTTGCTGGCTGCGGCCGCAATCGCTGTGATCCTGATCATGCTGCCCACGATCCGCACGCAGCGGGAGGAGGCGCTGCAGGAGTGAGAGGTAAGTCTCCGCCTGGCCGGCGCACGTCACGCGCTGCCGTCGTCCGGCGCGCTCGACGCATTCTTGGCTTTCACCGATCGGGCGGCCTGCTGCAAAACGCTGAGATAGCGGCTGGCATTCTGCTTGATCCGCTCGGCAACACCGCCGAGCCCTAAGGCAACGGGCTGGTTCTGGATCGTGGTCGGCAGCAGGACGCAAATGGTCGCGCCGCCCAGCAAAGGGATATTTTCCGTAGAGCAATAGCCCTTGCCCCGGATCTGGCGAATCCGCTTCATCATGTCCGGAAGCTTGACCCGGTCGGCCGCGTTCGGCGTAGCGATGTTCGCGCGGCGCACGATGTTGTCGACCTTCTCGTCGGACATTGTCGACATCAGGAGCCAGCCGAGGGCGGACTGCGTCAGCGGTCTCAGCGTTCCCTCATCGACGTGAAAGCGCAGCGGGTGGATGGACTGCACGATCTTGACGTATTGCAGATACACGTCGTTGGTCGTCCCGAGCGCAACGGCTTCACCGGTTGCGGCATGAACGTCATGCATCGCCTCCAGCACGCGGCTGTCGCCGAAGAGAGATTTCGGAATCCAGTCGCCCAGCGAGGTCACCTTCGGTGTCGGGAAATAGACTCGCCTCCTGCGGTCGAAATTCAGGTAGCCGAGGCTGACCAGCGTCTTGAGCAGGACCGTGGTGCTGGACGCTGGATAGCCTAGGGCCGCGCCGATCTCGGACATCGCGCGCGGTTGCCGCGCACGCATGAAGAGCTCGAGGATTTCGATCGCGCGCAAGGCGGATTTGACGGTCGACCCGGCCGCGGAAATCGAGGCTGAAGTCGTCGGCTGCGATCGCAATTTACCCTCCCTTGGCCGCAGCAAATTCAAGAATGTGAAATTTGGCTTCGCGTATGCAGTTTTGTTGGTTGCGTCCACTGCACATGAGATGGTCGCCCCCGTCAAGGGAGAGGCCGATGCGTCCACGCATCGCGCGGGGGCTGAGAGAGGCTCTGATATGACCATACCTCAAGAGAGGATCGCCGAGCTGCTCGACAGGGAAGCGATCCGCGACTGTATCTATCGCTATTGCCGTGGGGTCGATCGGGCTGATGAAGCCGCACTCCGCAGCGCCTACTGGCCGGACGCCACCGACCAGCACGGCCCGTATTCGGGACCGGTCGAAGGCTTCTTCCAATGGGCCGGTGAAATCTTCAAGAGCGACGCGCGCAACCTTCATATGGTCGGAAATATCCTGATCGAATTCACCGCGCCGAGGGAAGCTGTCGTCGAAACCTACTTCCTCGCCTTGCAGCGCGGGGCCGGAAAGGACGGCACCGTGCGGCAGTTCCTGATCGCCGGCCGCTACTGCGACGCCTTTGAGCAACGCGACGACGAATGGCGCGTCGCCCGCCGTGTCGTTGCCTATGATTGGATGGACGAGCAGGTCGCCGCGACCGAGTCCGAAGCGATCCGCTTCGGACCTCGGTTGCCATTGGGCACGCGGTATCCGGACGATCCCATCTACCAACTTCTCCGCCGGAATGCGCGGACGCCGTCTTCAACGATTAAACACCCAACCGAGGAAACATGAACAGCTCTGAAGCGAAGGGGCCGCGCCTGGACGTCGTCATCGTCGGCGCCGGATTCGGCGGTCTGTACGCCGTCTACAAGTTCCGCGAGATGGGACTCAAGATCGCGGCCTTCGAGGCCGGGGGCGATGTCGGGGGCGTCTGGTATTGGAATCGCTATCCTGGGGCGCGAGTCGACTTGCCGAGCATCGACTACAGCTATTCGTTCTCGCCCGAGGTCGAGCAGGAATGGACCTGGTCGGAGGAATTCGCCTCGCAGCCGGAGCTGCTGGCTTATTTCAACTTCGTCGCCGACCGCCTCGACTTGCGCAGGCACTACCAGTTCAAGACGCGCATCGTGCGCGCCGTCTGGGACGAGGCCCGTAAGCTCTGGACCGTGACGACGGACCGCGGCGAGACGGTCGAGGCGACGTATTGCGTGATGGCGACCGGCCCGCTCTCGGTGCCCCGCGATCCTGAGATTCCCGGCGTCGAACTCTACACCGGCGAGCTGTTGCGGGCCGGCCGATGGCCGCATCATCCCGTCAGCTATGACGGCAAGCGCGTCGGCGTGATCGGCACCGGATCCACCGGCATCCAGATCGTGCAGGAGGTGGGCCGGCAGGCCGGCGAGCTCTACGTGTTTCAGCGCACGCCGAGCTTCACCATGCCGATGCGCAACCAGAAGCTCGACCCCGACTACGTGGCGGAGGTCAAGCGCAACTATGTCGGCATTCGCGAGGCGGCGCGCAACAGCCCGAATGGCGGTGTGCGTCCGTGGACGACGCGTGCGTTCTTCAGCGTGACCCCATCGCGCCGCCACGAATTGCTGGAGGACGCCTGGAAGGCAGGCGGGCTGGCTATGCTTGGTACCTTCACGGACCTCCTGAGCAACGAGGAGGCCAACGAACAAGTGGCCGAGTTCGTGCGCGACAAGATCGACGACGTCGTTGTCGATCCCGTCACTGCGGAACAGCTGAAGCCGCGTGGTTATCCGATCTTCGCCCGCCGCCCGTGCCTGGACACAGGTTACTACGAGACGTTCAACCGGCCGAATGTCCACCTGATCGATTGCACTACTGACCCAATCGTGGAGGTCACCTCGCAGGGCGTGCGCACGCAAGACCGCGAGACCACGCTCGACATGCTGATCTTCGCCACCGGTTATGACGGACTAACGGGCGCACTGACGGCCTTCGACGTCGTCGGCCGCAACCGCCGCAGCGTCAACGAGAAGTGGAAGGAGGGCGCAAGGTCGCATCTCGGCCTCATGATGGAGGGATTTCCGAACCTCTTCATGACCACCGGGCCGAACGGTCCGGCAGCGCTGGCCAACATTGTCCGGATCAGCGAGAACGACGTCGACTGGATCGCAAGCGCGATCACGCATATGGCCGATCATGGCCTCGACACCATCGAGCCGACCAGGAAGGCGGAGGACGACTGGATGGACCTGGTCTTCAGGCTTGCCAAGCGCTCGCTGCTGACCAAGGCGAAGACCTGGTATGTCGGCACCAACGTCAAGGACAAGGCCCAGGGCCTGTCGCTGTTTACCGGGGGCTTCCCGAAATACCGGGAATGCTGTGCCGCAGCGATCCAGAACGGTTACCGCGACTTCGTGTTCGAGCGCGGGTGAACGCCGGTCGCAGCCTGAGGCTGCAATGAGCGAGACCGCATGCGCGCCACATTCAAGTCGTTCCAATGGCGGATGGTCTTCCCAACGGATACCGCCGTTAGCCGCCTTCTCACACCGTCTGAGCGCGTGCTGTCATTTGACGTCCTTCGACGACACTTCCTTAAGTCGGCTGAACTTGGCCCATGATGGATTGGAGCGAAAGTTAAAACTCTTCAATTGGTTAGGTGGCCACGTGTGCACAACGTGTGCACCGAAAGATCAACAAAAATCCAGTCACGACCATTGTGAGCGTATGTTTTCGAGAGCAGGGCCTCCGGTTGTGGCAAGACCATTCCGCGGTTGACAGCCTTGATTACCGGATGTGGATAATCCGTCGGCGCAATCGCATTCGACAAGGCCGTTATCGCGGAAGATCGCTTCGCGGAGATAGCGCACCCTAAAGATTCGAACTGGTGCCAGTTCTTCTTCCATCTTAAGCGCGTTGTCGAAGCAGCCCGGATCCGCGGCTGCGTCGCGGATTATCACGCCTATCGTCCGTCGGGCGCTACCGGAGTCGAGCCGGGTGCCGCGCATCAAAAAAGTATCAGTTGCACATTGAAATCGTGGTGGCGTGCCCAAGTACCGGTCGTTACTCTCCCGGCAAGAGGAAGCGCTGAGCAAAATTCAGCCGATAAGGGAACAGGGGCGGATTATTACAAACCGCACCGGCCTGAAGGGAGCGGATATGGAACCGGACCTGGAAGTTGTCCAGATACGGCGCGGCGAGTCGTTCAAGGCGTGGTCGCACGGCTACCCATTCCACACGGTCCGCTGGCATTTCCATCCCGAATACGAGCTCCATCAGGTTGTGGCCACCAGCGGACGCTATTTCGTCGGCGACTTTATCGGCGAATTCGAGCCGGGTAATCTCGTGCTCACCGGCCCCAACCTTCCGCATAATTGGGTGAGCGATCTGCCGGCGGAGTGCACCATCCCGCTGCGCGGACGCATCCTTCAGTTCAGCGAAGAATTTATCGGCGACCTGATGAAGGTCATGCCCGAGCTTTCAGGCCTTGCCGCGTTGCTGGAATTCTCTCGGCGCGGCGCGCTTTTCACCCACAGCACAAGCGACGCGCTCGCCCCACTCATGGAGGAGATCGTGACGGCGAACGGCGTGCGCCGGATCGAGCTGTTCATGATGATCTTGGGGATACTTTGTCGCGCCCGAAAGGCGCGCCCGCTCTCCAGCCCAAACTATCTGCCCGACCCGTCTGGTTACATGTCTGCGGGCATGAACAAGGCACTTGCCTTCATCCGGAAGAACCTGACGCAACCTTTCGGTGAAACGGAGCTCGCAGCGATCGCCGGTCAGTCGCAAAGTGCATTTTCGCGCTCGTTCCGCCGGCACACGGGCATGTCACTGGTGCAATACGTCAAGCGGCTGCGCATCAATCTCGCCTGCCAGATCTTGATGAGCGACGAGCAGGCTTCCATCACCGACATCTGCTTCGAGGTCGGATTCAACAACCTCTCCAATTTCAACCGGCAGTTTCTGGCCGAGAAGGGCATGCCGCCTTCGCGCTTCAGACGATTGTTGGCGCACAACATCAATGCGGCGCGCGCGGCCTAGCCGGGGAGGAGCAAAGGAGGAGGACCATTGCGGAAGAATGACGCGGACATGCCGATGGCAGTCCGCGACAGGAATCGTCTGTCCAGGATTCTGCGCGGCTTCGGAGCACCGGCGCTCATTGCGCCGTCGGCGACGGAAGCAGCGAAGGCCTGTCTTCAAAGGATCAATGACGGCACTCTAACACCCAGTTCCGGAAAGGAAATCCGAAATGAAAAAGTTCTCTCCGAAAGATGCGGCCACAATTGCCTTGGCCTTGTCGCTGCTCGGCACAACCGTCATGTTTTCGCAGGCCGCAGACGTGAAGAACGCAACCGTTGCCTTCCTCATGCCGGACCAGGCCTCCACCCGCTACGAGCAACACGACTATCCGGGCTTTGCGGCAGAGATGAAGAAACTCTGCGACAGTTGCAAGGTGATCTACCAGAACGCCAGCGCAGATGCCGCACGGCAGCAACAGCAGTTCAATTCGGTGATTTCGCAGGGCGCCAAGGTGATCGTGCTCGACCCGGTCGACTCGACCGCCGCGGCCTCCCTGGTCAAGATGGCACAGTCGCAGGGCATCAAGGTCATTGCCTATGACCGGCCGGTTCCCGACGCCAAGGTCGATTTCTACGTCTCCTTCGACAACGAAGCCATCGGGAAGGCCATCTCTGAATCGCTCATCAAACATCTGAAGGCGGCCAAGATCACGGCGAAGGAGGGGGAGGGCGTGCTTGAAATCAATGGATCGCCGACCGATGCCGCTGCGGGACTCATCAAGAAGGGTATCCACGCAGGTCTTGATCAGAGCGGCTATCCAATCCTTGCCGAATACGACACGCCGGACTGGGCGCCGCCGAAGGCGCAGCAATGGGCGAGCGGCCAGGTCACCCGCTTCGGCAAGAAGATCCTCGGCGTAGTGGCCGCCAATGACGGCACGGGCGGTGGTGCAATTGCCGCCTTCAAGGCCGCAGGCGTCGATCCGGTACCGCCGGTTACGGGCAACGATGCGACGATTGCCGCGCTCCAGCTCGTCATCGCCGGCGATCAATACAACACGATTTCCAAACCCAGCGAGATCGTGGCCGCTGCGGCTGCCCAGGCGGCGGTGAAATTCCTCTCCGGCGAGACGCCCAACGCGGAAACCACGCTCTTTAATGCGCCGTCGAAGCTGTTCGTGCCGGCGGTCGTCACCCAGGAAAACCTGAAGGCGGAGATCGTCGACAAGAAGATCCAGACGGCCGATCAGCTCTGTACGGGCCGATATGCCGCCGGCTGCAAGAAACTTGGCATAACACAGTAACTGCGTCTGTCCCGGCCGCTCCGGCGGCCGGGATGACTGACCAGGGCACGGGCTTGGAAATGACCATGATTTCGGATGTCGATCACCCGCAGGACGGACTGCGCAAGCCTGTTCTCAGTCTTCGCGGAATTTCCAAGCATTTCGGCGCCGTGTCCGCCCTTACCAACGTCGATCTCGACGTGCATGCTGGCGAGGTCGTGGCGCTTGTGGGCGACAACGGCGCAGGAAAGTCGACGCTCGTGAAAATTCTTGCCGGCGTGCATCAGCCCACCTCTGGAACGATCGCCTTCGATGGCGAACATGTCGTCCTATCCGATCCGGCCGCGGCGCTCGGTCTCGGTATCGCCACCGTGTTCCAGGATCTGGCGCTCTGCGAGAATCTTGATGTAGTCGCAAATATCTTCCTCGGCCGTGAACTCAGTCCAATGCGGCTCGACGAGGTTTCCATGGAGCTCCGCGCATGGACGTTGCTCAGCGAACTGTCGGCGCGGATCCCGAGCGTGCGTGAGCCCGTTGCGTCGCTCTCCGGCGGACAGCGCCAGACCGTGGCGATCGCGCGTTCACTGCTAACCGAGCCGAAGCTCATCCTGCTCGACGAGCCGACCGCCGCACTTGGCGTTGCCCAAACCGCCGAGGTGCTCGACCTCGTCGAGCGTGTTCGCGCCCGCGGCCTCGGCGTCATCATGATCAGCCACAACATGGAGGACGTACGCGCGGTCGCCGACCGGATCGTGGTGCTGCGCCTCGGCCGCAACAACGGCGAATTCGAACCCGACGCCTCCAACCAGGACCTTGTCACTGCAATTACCGGTGCGGACGAAAACTCGGTCTCGCGCCGCGCCAGCCGGCGCCGCGCCCATCAATCGCCGGAGCAGCGGCGATGACCGGCGACACGCAACGGGTTTCGACGGCGCGGCCGCTCGACCGCAATGACGAGCGGGTCAAGCACTCGGACACACTTGGGAGCATGTTCAGCGCTTTTGTGGACCGCGTGCGGTCGGGCGACCTCGGCTCGCTGCCGGTGGTCGTCGGGCTCATCGTCATCTGTACGGCATTCGAGAGTCTCAACCCCGTTTTTCTGGCGCCGAACAATCTGGTCAATTTGCTGTTCGATTGTTCGACGGTGGGGGTCATCTCGCTGGGCATCGTCTGTATCCTGATGGTCGGCGAGATCGACCTCTCGGTTGGTTCGGTGAGCGGGTTCTCTTCGGCGCTTATCGGCGTGCTTTGGGTCGGTCAGGATTGGCCGGTGGCCGTCGCGATCGTCACCGCGTTGGTACTGGGCGCCGCCATCGGTGCGCTCTACGCGTTTCTGTTCAATCGTTTGGGGATGCCGAGCTTCGTCTCGACGCTGGCGGGCCTGCTGGCGTGGCTCGGCCTGCAATTGTATCTGCTCGGTTCTTCAGGCTCGATCAATCTTCCCTACGGATCACCGCTGGTCAATTTCGGGCAGATGCTCGTCATGCCGCCGATCGTATCCTATGTGCTGGCGGCGGCCGCGAGCCTGGTTGTGTTCGTGGCCGGTTACCGGACGGCCGCACGCCGGCGGCAGGCGGGGCTATCGGCCAGTTCGTCTGGCCGCATGGTGCTGAAGGCGCTGCTGGTGACCATCGTACTCGAATTCATCGTCTATTATCTCAACCTCGGGCGCGGCGTTCCGTGGATGTTCGGTCTGTTCGTCGGCCTGTGCGTGGTCATGAACTACGCGTTGACGCGAACCAAATGGGGCCGCTCGATGTCTGCGGTCGGCGGCAATCGCGAGGCGGCCCGTCGGGCCGGCATTAACGTTCGCCGGGTCTATTCGACCGCGTTCATGCTGTGCTCCACGCTGGCAGCCGCTGGCGGCATTCTTGCCGCAGCGCGGCTGGCATCTTCCAGCCAGCAGGCCGGGACCGGGGATGTCAACCTCAACGCGATCGCAGCCGCGGTCATCGGCGGCACGAGCCTATTTGGCGGCCGCGGCAGCGCCTATTCTGCACTCCTCGGCATCATCGTCATCCAGTCCATCGCGAGCGGCCTCACGCTGCTCGATCTCTCTTCGTCGCTACGGTACATGATCACGGGCGCGGTACTTGCCATTGCGGTCATCGTCGATTCGCTGGCACGGCGCTCACGCCTGTCTCATGGCCGAGCTTGAATAACTCTCACAAGAAGGACCAGCCGTGGCCCAGGAACTTGCAGGAAAAGTCGCCGCGATCACCGGCGCCGCGTCGGGCATCGGTCTCGAATGCGCCAGAACGTTGATCGGGGCGGGCGCGCGGGTGGTTCTGATCGATCGGGCAGAGGAGGCGCTGATGAGCGCTAGCGTCGAGCTGGGCGACCAGGCGATTCCGTTACGTATCGACCTCACCGATCCTGAAAGCATGGGAACCATGATGTCGCAGGTGCTGGAGAAGGCAGGTCAACTGGACATCTTCCATGCGAATGCAGGCGCCTATGTCGGCGGCGAGGTGCTTGGCGGCGACCCCGACGCCTGGGACCGTATGCTCAACCTGAACGTCAATGCGCTCTTCCGGTCGATTCATGCGGTGCTGCCGCACATGGTCGAGCGCAAGAGCGGCGACATCATCGTCACCAGTTCGATCGCAGGTCTTGTCCCTGTCGTCTGGGAGCCGATCTATACTGCCTCCAAGCACGCTGTGCAGGCTTTCGTGCATACCGTGCGCCGACAGGTCGCCAAATATGGCTTGCGTGTCGGCGCCGTTGCGCCAGGTCCAGTTGTGACAGCGCTCATCAAAGACTGGCCCAAAGAGAAGATCGAAGAAGAAATGGCGGCCGGCGGCTTGATGCAGCCGGTGGAAGTCGCGCAGGCGGTGCTGTTCATGTTGACGCGTCCGAGAAACGTCACCATCCGCGACCTCGTCATTCTGCCGCAGAGCAACGATCTGTAGCATCTTCCGATCGGCGATGTGGATGTGGCTTCATGACCAGAGAATTCCCTGACCGCTATTTTCTTGGCGTCGATGTCGGCACGGGCAGCGCAAGAGCCGGAGTCTTCGATCGCTCGGGCAGACTAATCGCGAGTGATCGAGCTCCTGTTGCACTTTGGCAGGAGGCCGGAGACATCGTCGAGCAGTCGAGCGAGAATATCTGGCATGCCGTATGCCGCAGCGTGCGTGGCGCGGTGGGGCAGGCTGGCATCGCGCCGGATAGCATCGCCGGCATGGGCTTTGACGCGACCTGCTCGCTGGTGGTGCTGGGCGAGGGGGGCAAGCCGCTGCCCGTCGGTCCGTCCGGCGATCCTGCTCGCAACGTCATCGTCTGGATGGATCACCGTGCAGCCGATCAGGCCCGCCGGATCAACCAGACAGGCGAGAAGGTCCTTGAGTATGTCGGCGGAACCATCTCACCCGAGATGGAGACACCAAAACTGTTGTGGCTCGCCGAAAACATGCCCGACACGTTTTCCCGTGCGTGGCAGTTCATGGACTTGACTGACTTTCTGACTTGGCGTGCGACGGGGAGCCTATCCCGCTCCATCTGTACCGTGACATGCAAGTGGACCTATCTGGGCCACGAAAACCGCTGGGATGGCAATTTTTTCCGGTCGGTCGGCCTCGGTGTGCTGGCGGACGAGCAGTTCCACAGGATCGGCACCGAGATCGTACCCGGCGGAACAAGACTGGCGGCGGGTCTGACTGCGGAGGCAGCGGCTGATGTCGGTCTCACGGCGGGAATGCCCGTTGCCGCAGGCCTCATCGATGCACATGCCGGCGGTGTTGGTACGGTTGGCGCGCGCGGTACGGCCGGCACGGTGCTCACGCGCATGGCGTATGTCTTCGGAACGTCCGCCTGTACCATGTCAACCACGACGCAACCGTCCTTCGTTCCTGGTGTTTGGGGTCCCTATTTCTCCGCCATGGTGCCGGGGCTTTGGCTCAACGAAGGTGGGCAGTCGGCTGCCGGCGCTGCGATTGAGCATCTGTTGCAGATGCATCCGCATTCCGCCCAGGCGACACATGCTGCACGTCAGAAGCAGCAGACGCTTGCCGATTGGCTTGCCGCTGAAGTCGAATCACGCGGCGGTGCCGACATGATTCCGGAATTGGTCGGCGGGCTCCATGTCGTCCCTGAATTCCTCGGCAATCGCGCGCCATTCGCGGATCCTGACGCGCGTGCACTGATTGCCGGGCTTGATATGCGCGCGGATCTAGAGAGCCTGCTGGCGCTTTACCTTGCCGGAGTGTGCGGTCTTGGTTACGGGGCCCGGCAGATCGTTCGGGCTCAGCAGGAAAAGGGCATCGCGGTTGATACGATCGTGGTCAGCGGTGGCGCCGCAAAGAGTCGCCTCGTGCGACAGGTGCTCGCCGATACGACGGGTCTGACGGTCGCCGCGTCGGCATCTCCGGAGGCCGTCCTTCTCGGCTCCGCGATGCTTGGATCAGTTGCTTCGGGTGACCATGCCAGTCTCGGCGAGGCGATGCAGGCGATGTCGGTTTTAGGGGAAATCCATCAGCCCCAGGCGACTTTGGCAGACTGGACCGATCGGCGCTTCGGAGCCTTTGAGGCCCTGCAGAAAGTCGGCCGGGCCATTAGAGGCGCTTCTTAACTCCCTCCGCGCTACCACCTGGCGCGGGACCGCTCCGCCCGCCGCGACCAGCATTCACGTCGCGGGAAAATGCGCCGATTCCCGACTGCCTGTCGTAGCGGATGACTCCCCTTTCATCATCTAGACACATATGTCATCATAGGAATACAAATGTATAAGTCGCCTTCAGGGAGGGCTGTCCATGGGTAGGAAAGTCGCATTCATTGCAGCCTTGTTCGGCGCGTTGGCATTGGTCGGTCCGGCACAAGCGCGGGTCGAGGTGCAGTGGTGGCACGCCATGAGCGGCGTCCTCGCCGACCGGCTCAATGAGCTCGTCGAGAAGTTCAACACGTCGCAGGACAAATACACCGTCGTCGCGGTCGCCAAGGGCAACTACGATGAGGTGACCAACGGGGTGATCGCCGCCTACCGCGCGAAGCGGCCGCCGGAAATGGTGCAGATCGCCGAGCGCGGTTACATGACGATGCTGCTGTCGGGGGCGGTTGTTCCCGTGCAGGACCTGATAGAGCAGAAGGGTTACAAGGTCGACTTTTCGGATTTCATCAAGCCGGTGGCAAGCTTCTGGAGCTACAAGGGGCGGATGTCGGCGATGCCCTTCAACTCGTCGACGCCGATCTTTTGGTACAACAAGGACCACTTCCAGAAGGCCGGCTTCGACAAGCCGGCCGACACCTGGCAGGAGCTGGAGAGCCAGCTTTACACCATCAAGTCCAAGGGGATCAGCGAATGCGGCACGGTGCTGCCGGGCGACTTCTACTGGAGCCTCCTCGAGAACTACAGCGCCATCAACAATCAGCCTTACGGCACGCTTGCAAACGGTTTTGACGGGCTCGGCACCGAGTTCGTCTACAACAAGACGAAGGTGGTCTCGCAAGTCGCTCGGTTGAAGAAGTGGCTCGACGACGGCGTGATGCAGATCGCAGGCCAGGGCTTCAGTCCGGAACAATTGTTCACGTCGGGACGATGCTCGACGTTCGTCAATTCGACCGCATCGCACGGCAATATCGAACGCAACGCGACCGTCAATTGGAGCGCCACCTTCCTGCCGCACGAGAGCGACATCAATTCGCCTCTCAACAGCACCATCGGCGGCGGAGCCATCTGGGTCATGAGGGGCCACACCCAGGAGCGGTATGACGCCGTCGCAGCCTTTCTGAACTTCCTCGCCCAGCCGGAGACCCAGGTGTGGTGGCATGGCGCGACCGGCTACGTTCCCGCTACCAATCGTGCCTATGCGCTTGCGCGGGAGCGTGGCTACTACAAGGATCACCCAACCAGAGAGATTGCCGTTCTACAGCTTTCACGTGGCACGCCGAACGAGAACTCGCGCGGCTTCCGCTTCGGCAATTTCGTGCAGACGATGCTGGCCCAGCGCCAGGAAGTGGAGGCAGTCTTTGCCGGCCAGAAACAGCCACAGCAGGCGATGGATGATGCGGTCAAGCGGGGCAACGAGATCTTGCGGCAGTTCGAAAAGCTCAATGCCGGGAAGACACTGGAAACCGAGCGTCCATGACGTTGCGCCTGTCCATCCCGTGGCGTGATACGCGCGCACCCGTGCTTCAGAGAAGGCACGGGGGCCACCAGTCCAAGGCCGGGACGGGCGCGGCGGCCGGCGGATCCCGAACGTCTGGAAAGGTGCGTCGCCGCGAGCAAGAGGCCGGCCTTAAGCGAGCCAATTTCGGCGACGGCCCCGGCCTGCCGACGCTGCTGTTGCTGCCGCAATTGCTGATCCTGTTGTTCTTCTTCTTCATCCCGTCGCTGCGGGCGCTGATGCAATCGGTCTTGCTCAGCGATCCCTTTGGGACCAACGTCCAGTTCGTGTGGTTCGATAATTTCAAGACGCTGCTTGCGAGCGGCGAGTACCGTCAGTCGATCGCGGTGACGTTCTGGTTCACGGTGGCGCAGAACGTGCTCACGTTGGGGAGTGCTCTGGTGCTCGCCTTTGCCACCGACAGGATCGTACGAGGCCGTTCGATCTATCGCACGGTCATTCTGTTGCCGTATGCGATTGCGCCGGCGATCGCGGGCATCTTGTGGGCCTTCCTGTTCAATCCGGCGGTCGGCCCGCTGGCGCAGATGCTGCACAGGCTCGGCATCGCCTGGGACCCCAACCTCAATCCGACCGATGCGCTGATCCTGGTGACGCTCGCCGCGTCATGGAAGCACGTCTGCTACGATTATATCTTTCTGGTCGTGGGCTTGCTCGCGGTGCCGGTGTCGCTGATGGAGGCTGCCGCGGTGGATGGCGCCGGTCCGATCCGCCGCTTTGTCTCGATCGCGCTGCCGATGCTCGGGCCCACCATATTCTTCCTCACCGTGATGAACTTCATCTATGGCTTCTTCGAAACCTTCGCCATCATCGATGCAGTCACAAAAGGTGGTCCGGCCGGTGCAACCAACATTCTGGTCTACAAGGTCTTCGTCGATGGCTTCGTCAATCTCGACCTCGGCTCTTCGGCCGCGCAATCGGTTCTTTTGATGAGCTTCGCGCTGATCTGCACGCTGCTGCAATTCCGCTACTTCGACCGCAAGGTCAATTACGGAGTCTAGCCGAATGGTGGAGCGCTCGCCGATCCTCAACATGGTCTGTCACGTGATCCTGATTGGTGGCGCGCTGACCGTCTGCGTACCCCTGTATTTCGCGTTCGTGGCGGGTTCGCTCACGGTGGCCGAGGTTCAGAAGGTGCCGCTGCCATGGCTCCCGGGTGGCCAGTTCCTCGACAACCTGCAACTGGCCTGGAGCAAGGGCAATTTCAGCCGCACCTTCACCAATTCGATCGTCGTGGCGCTCGGCATCACCGCGGGCAAGATCGCGGTATCGTTGCTCTCGGCGTTCGCGATCACCTACTTCCGGTTCCGCTACAGGATGCTCGCATTCTGGCTCATCTTCGTCTCGTTGATGCTGCCGATCGAGGTCCGGATCGTGCCGACCTTCGAAGCCGTGGCCAATGCGGCGTTGCCGCTGCAATGGCTCGCCGACATTCTGCATCTGGCGGATCTGTGGGGCTGGATCAGCGGCCACGACGTCGCGATCACGCTCGAATGGAACATGGTCAACACCTATCCCGGGCTGATCCTGCCACTGATCGCCTCGGCGACCGCCACGTTCCTTTTTCGCCAGTTCTTCCTGACGGTCCCGGACGAACTGTGCGAGGCGGCGAAGCTGGACGGGGCATCGCCGCTGCATTTCTTCTGGAGCATCCTGTTGCCGTTGTCCGTGCCGAACATGGTGGCACTCGCCATCATCCTGTTCCTGTTCGGGTGGAATCAATATCTCTGGCCGCTCCTCTTTACGACCGACAAGGATATGGCAACGGCCGTCATTGCACTGAAGGGCCTGATCCCCCGCTCCGACAGCGAGCCGGCCTGGAATATCGCCATGAGCGGCGCGCTCCTCACAATGTTGCCGCCGGCGCTGGTCGTCCTGCTCTTGCAGCGCTGGTTCATCAAGGGTCTTATCGACAGCAGCAAATAGGGTTCGATCATGGTTTTCATCGCCGGGCATCGCGGCGCGCGCAATCTTTGGCCGGAGAACAGCCTTACGGGCTTCCGCAATCTGTGCAAGGAGGGCGTCGATGCGGTCGAGTTCGACGTCCACCAGAGCGCGGATGGCGGGCTTGTCGTGATCCACGATCCGCTGCTCGACCGCACCACCTTGGATAGCGGGCCGGTTGGCGAGCGCAGCCTGAGACGGTTGACGGCAACGCGCCTTCGCGATGCCGGCGACGAATGCATTCCGACCCTCGGCGAGGTGCTCGACGTGTTCAGCGAAACGACGCTTGAGCTCCACATCGAGATCAAGACCGATGCGCTCGGCAATTCCTATGCGGGCCTCGAGGCGCGGCTGATCGACGGGATCAAGCGCCGGGGGCTGGAGAGGCGTGCAATCATCACCTGCTTCGTGCCCGGCGTGATCGCGACCGTGCGCCGGCTCTGGCCGGAGGCGCAGGTGCTTGCCTCGCTCGACCGCCGTTCGGCGGAGATGATGGGCGGAATCGTGTCCGCGCTGGCACAATTTGCCGCCATTCCCGGCTGCATTGTCGCGGTCGAAAAATCGCTCCTGGGGCTCACATTGCCGCTGGCCCTTCAAGTGCTCGGATCCAAGCGTCTCGGTGCATGGGTGACCAATGAGCCGGAGGATATCGCCTACTGGCTTGCCCAACCGGTGCGGCAGATCACCACCGATCGGCCTGATCTCGCTGTCAGCATTCGGCGCGAGCTTGAAACCGGGCCGGCGCATTCATGATTCCCCGCCGCCGCTTTCTCCTGGGATCGCTGGCGAGCGCCGCGTTGGCGGCGCCCGCCGGGTTCGTGCGCGGAGCGCCACTCTCCTTCACCGCCGATCCTTTCGCGCTCGGTGTTGCGTCCGGGTGTCCGCGGCCGGATCGCGTCATCCTGTGGACCCGCCTTGCGCCACAACCTCTCGACAGCGGCGGCATGGGCGACGCTGCGGTGGATGTCGAATGGCAGGTCGCCGATGACGAGGCCTTCTCGCGGATCGCCTCCAGCGGCGTCGTGCGGACGACGGCAGAGCTTGCGCATTCCGTGCATGTCGAGGCGACGGGATTGCGGCCCGATCGCGTCTACTGGTATCGCTTCCGCGCCGGTCCGGCGCTTAGCTCGGTGGGACGCACCCGAACCGCGCCGGCCGAGTCCGCGCGCCCGTTCCGTTTTGCCTTCGCATCCTGCCAGCAATATGAGCAGGGCTATTTTGCCGCGTACCGCGACATGGCCGCGCGCGATCTCGATCTTGTCGTTCATCTCGGTGATTACATCTATGAGAAATCCTGGGGATCGCACCACGTCCGCCAGCACGGCGTCGGCATCCCGACAACGCTCGAGGAATTCCGCAACCGCTACGCGCTCTACAAGAGCGATCCCGACCTGCAAGCCGCGCACGCCGCCTTTCCCTGGCTATCAGTCTGGGACGACCACGAGGTGATGGACGACTATGCCAATGATCGCTCCTACACGGTGGGTGACACCGCGCGGTTCCTGAAGATCCGCGCCGCGGCCTATCAAGCCTATTACGAGCACATGCCGCTTCCGCTCTCGGCTCGTCCACGCGGCGCGCACGCCACGATCTACGAACACTATCGCTTTGGCGACATGCTTGACGTGCTGCTGCTCGACGACCGGCAATATCGCTCGGCATCGGCCTGTGTCGGAAGCGGACGCCCGACCTGGGTGAACGACTGTGCCGGCCGAACCGACGAAACGCGGACGATGCTGGGCGAGAGACAAGAGCAATGGCTTGAGGCGCGCCTGCGCGACGGCCGTGGTCGCTGGACGATCGTCGCGCAGCAGACCTTGATGGCACAGGACAAGCGGGAAGGGGATGATGGCGCGCACTTCTGGATGGATGGCTGGGACGGCTACCCCAACGCCCGCCGTCGTCTCCTTGATTCGCTCGTTGCGCATCGCCGCAACCCGATCGTGATCGGCGGCGACCGTCACGCTTTCTTTGCCGCCGATCTGAAGCAGGACTTTGCCCGGCCTGATGGCCCGACCATTGCGACCGAGTTCGTCGGCACCTCCATCACTTCGGACGGGCCGAGCGAGGGCGGTGTGCGCAAGGCATTGGCGGAGAATCCGCATCTCGTCTATGCGCGCGGCGATAGGCGCGGCTATGCGACCGTCGAGCTCGACGCCCGGCATTGCACCGTGGGTTTCGAGGCGCTCGACGACGTCAGGGACGCCAGGAGCGCCGTGCGCCGGCTGACGACATTTGTAGTCGAGGACGGCGCGCCGGGGGCGAAGGCGGCATGACGAACGACCGCACGGCCTCGCATTTGACGAATGATGAAGGATCGCCTCAAATGATCCGACGTCTGACCATGCTTTAGGCCGCTGCGAGGGGCTGCGCCGTGACTGATCAAACCATCCTGCGGGTGGCCTGGCTCTACTACATGGAGAATCTGACCCAGGCCGAGATCGGCGAGCGGCTGGGGCTGACCCGCGCCCGCGTCAATCGCATGCTGTCGGATGCACGGCAGACGGGCATCGTCAACATCCGTCTCAATTCCGCCTTTGCGAGCTGCACGGAGCTGGAGCATCGGTTGCGTCGGGAATGCGGCCTCGAGGACGCGGTCGTCATCCCGAGCCCCGAGAATCCCGAGCAGGTCGGAAGCCTGATCGGGATGGCGGCCGGAGCGTATCTGTCGAAAGTCCTCGAACAGAAGCGCCCGCGCATCATCGGTATCGGCTGGGGCGCGACTCTGCGCGAGACCATCCGTTACGTCACGCCGGCGGACTATCCCGATCTCTCCATAGTCTCGATGATGGGCGGGCTGTCGCGCGGACTCGAGCTCAACACCTTCGAAATCGCGGGCGAGCTCGCGCGTCGGCTGCACGCCCAGTGCAGCTATCTGGCCGCGCCCATTTTTGCCAGCAGCCGGCGCTCGCGCGATACTTTCCTGGCCCAGGAGGTCTATCAGGAGGTGCTGAACAGCGTCGAGCGGATCGATCTTGCGCTATTGAGCATGGGAGATCTGACGCCGCGCTCGCTGCTGGTGCGGCACGGGCTGCCGCCGGACGTACGTGCGGAGCATTTGCGGGCCGCAGGCGCCGTCGGCGACGTGCTCGCACAATTTCTCGATAGGTCCGGCCGGCCCATCGATCACGGCATCAACAGCCGTGCCATCGCGCTTCCGCTTGAGAAGTTGGCGCGCGTGCCGACCTCGATGCTGATCGCCGGCGGACTCAACAAGGCGCCGATCATCGCCGCGGTGCTGCGCGGCCGGATCGGCAAGGTGCTGGTGACGGACGAGAACGCCGCCATCGCCGCGCTAAAACTGATCGACAAGCAGAAGTAGCTGCTTTTTTCACAAACGAACATTGGACCCGCGCTTTCGACGCTGATGCCGGCGTGACCGCCCACCTGCGCCCCGGAGCGCGCAAAAGCATTTGTCACGTAAAGATTACATATGTAATGTAGCCAAAATGGTTGCTCAGAGAGGGATGGCGTCGACATGCGCGCTGCGGTGCTTCAGGACATTCGCGATATCCGCATCCTCGATATCCCCGAACCGAGGCCGGTCGCAGAGGACGATCTCATCGTTCGCGTGAAGGCTGTCGGCGTCTGCGGCAGCGACTTGCATTCCTACCTCGAGGGCGGAACGACCGGTCCGACGCGGGTCAGGCCGTTCGTCCTGGGCCATGAATTCTCGGGTGTCCTCACGCCGGATTCGGCGCGCAAAGCGGGGCTCTCAGCCGATGCGCTGGTAGCGGTCGACCCTTCCATTCCGTGCGGCCATTGTGAATGGTGCCACCGCGGTCACACCAATCTCTGCCCCAACGTGAAGTTCCTCGGTTATGCGCCACACAACGGCGCAATGGCCGAATTCGTCTGCGTGCCCAGATCCGCCGTGCATTTGGTGCCCGACAGCATCGATCCGGCCGGTGCAGCGATCCTGGAAACGCTCGGGGTCGGGATCCATGCCATGGATCTGGCGCGTCCGCGACTTCTGGAAACCGTGGTGGTGCTTGGGTGCGGGCCGGTGGGATTGCTGCTCGTGCAACTCGCGCGGCTCGCCGGTGCCGGAAAGATCATCGCGATTGACCCGGTCGAGCAGCGTACCGCGATGGCGTGCGACCTCGGCGCGGATGTGGCGTGCCGCAGCTACGCCGGGGTTGGGGACGTCACCGAAGGCCGCGGCGTCGATCTGGTGATCGAGGCGACCGACTCCTCGCACGGCTTCGAGCATGCGGCGCGCTGTGCCCGTATCGGTGGCCGGGTCGTACTCGTCGGCATTCCCGAGAACAACCAGTACATCCTGAGCGGCGCGGAGTCGCGCCGAAAGGGCTTGTCGATCAAGTTTTCACGCCGCATGCCGGAGGTTTACCCGCGGGCCATTTCGCTTGCGCAAAGCGGCCGGGTCAAGCTCACGCCGCTGGCCACGCATCGCTTCTCACTCGACCAGACGCCTGCCGCGTTCGAGCAACAGGTCGCGCGACGAGATGGAATCATCAAGGCGATCATTTGCCCCTAGATTGAGCGCGATCTTGCAAGTGCTTGATGCAACGGGGGCAGGCGAAGCAGGGCTGGTGCCAATGGCGAAATCCTCGAAATTGGTCGTCGCAAGAAAGGGACGCGTGCTGATGGTCAGACGCAGGCGCGACGGGCTCTGGATGTCTCCCGGTGGTCGCAGGCGAGCAGGCGAGAGCGACAGGGGCTGCCTTCGTCGAGAGGTCAAGGAGGAGCTTCCCAAGCTGAAGCTTGGGCGGTTGAAATTATGGAAAGAGGTGAAAGCGAAGAACCGCCGATCCGGCCGCCGGATGAGTGATGCGATTTTCCTAGCGAAGAAGGTGTCGGGGCGTCTGAAGGTCGGTGATAAGAAGGAGATCGACAGAGCAGTTTGGCGTAAGCCGCGCGGCGCCAGATTGACCGCGGCCTCGCGCTACATTCGCGACAAGCTGTTTCCCAGGCAAGGCGGCCGTTAATTTTCTTGAGCCTATCGGTGCCTCCGGGCGCGCTTGGAAAAGATCGCACCGCCTGTCGATTCAGAAAAGGCCTGAGTGGCAGATCGTGCGGCCTTTGCAAGCTCGGAAAGCGAAATTCGAGTTTTGGACACCCGCAATTTTGCCTTCTCGAACATGCTGAGGCGGGTGCACCGAGGAAAACCGTTAGCGGACCAATGCCAGCTATGGGCTTCGAGCGGAGTCGGTTCGGCCGACCGGCTGATCCGGCCCAGCAACTGGCGGTTAGTCCCGCCCGCGCCGGGGGGCGAGCATCGTAAGCAACGTTGCATCCGGTTCGGGCCCGCGCCCATCGTCACAGTTTTGGTACAATTTCCGCCGTGCTACTTTCCCGCGCCTGTCGTCAAGCCACTCACAATATAGCGCTCAAGAAAGATGCCGACCAGGACGAGCGGGGCGATTGCCGCCGTCGACAGCGCCGCCATCGACCACCAGTTGATGCCTTGCGAGCCGGTTTGGCTCGCCACGATCACCGGCAGCGTCTTCGCATCCGTGCTGGTGAGGAGGGCCGCGAAGAAGTATTCATTCCAGCACAGCACCAGCGACAGGATGAAAGCGGCGACCATCCCGGGCACTGCGAGCGGCAGGATGATGCGCAGGAACGCACCCCAGGTCGACAGTCCATCGACGAAGGCGGCTTCATCGAGCTCGATCGGGATCGCGTTGAACTGGTCGCGCATGATCCAGATGACGATGGGCAGGACCGAGAGCGTATAGAGCAGGATCAGGCCGAAGCGGGTGTCGAGCAGCGCGAGCGCCTTGTAGAGCACCAGGAAGGGCAGGGCGAGCACGACCGGCGGCAGGATCAGTTGCGACATGAAGAAGAACAGGATGTCGTCGTTGCGCATCCAGGCGAATTTGTAGCGGAAGCGGCTGAGGCCATAGGCGGCGAGCGAACCGAGGATCAACGCGAGCAGGGACGCCCCGACCGAGGTGATGATGCTATTGACGAACCGGCTCGTAAACTCCGCGCGGGCGGTCGAGGTGCCGAACAGTGTGTCTGGCGACAGCCCGAGCGAGCGCCATCCCTTCCAGTCCGGCTGGAAATCGACCCATGGGATCAGATGCGCCTGCGTGACGTCGACTGCCGATTTGAACGACGTCGTCACCGTCCAGTAAATCGGGAACAGGCAAATGAACGTCCACAACAGGAGCGCGGCATAGATCAGCACGCGGCCAAGCATCCGCTTGGCGCGCGGGACAGCGGGATACCGCCGGACGGGCTTCAATGCCAATGTCGACACGCGCGTGAACTCCTTGGTTCTAGACGACTTTCTGCGTCCAACGCTTGGACAAGCGCAGGAGCAGCGTCAGGAGGACGATGATCAGCGCCAGATAGACCATGGCGAGTGCCGTGCCGTATCCGACATTGGAGCGGTCGCGGTACACGCGATAGATGAAACTCGACACGGTGTCGGTGGCGCCCCCGGGCCCGCCGGCCGTTACGTTGATCACGATATCGGCAAGCTTCAGCTTGAAGATGATGCGGATGATGAGGACGGTGATGCTGACCGGCAGCATGATCGGAAACGTGACGTGCCGGAACGACTGCCAACCGTTGGCGCCGTCGACCTTGGCGGCCTCCTGTACCTCCCGCGGCATGGCCTGGAGGCCGGCGAGCAGGATGATCATGATGAAAGGGATCGACACCCAGGCGTCCATCGCCTGGATGCTCAAGCGCGCCATCCAAGGCGAAGCGAAGAACGCAGGGTTCTCCCATCCGAGATGGCGCGCCAGCGTCGCAGCGGGCCCAAAGCGAAATTCGAGGAGCGACTTGCCGATCATCCAGCTCACCGCGACCGGGCTCAGCATCATCGGCAGCAGGAACACGATGCGGAAGAATTTTCGCGCGCGGATCTCGGCGCTGAGCAGGAGCGCGAGGCCGAACGCGATCGCGTACTCGCCGAGGACTGCGACCGCGTAGAAGCACATGTTGCCCAGCGCGTTCCAGTAATAGGTGTCGTTGAACATCCCGACGAGATTGTCGAAGCCGCTGAAACGCGGGCCTTCGACCGAGCTGAGATTCCAGTCGAGCGAGGCAATATAGATCCCGAAGATGGTCGGGAAGATCACCACCGCAATGGTGAAGAACACCGCCGGCAGCAGGAACAGCGCGCGCTGGCCGCGCTCGCCGCGGATCAGCACTTGGGCGATGGCGAAGGCGACGGCCCAGACGAGATAGGCGATGAGGATCGGTCGCCAATCGGAGAACCCGGCCGCGGTCACACCGGTCGTGTGCAGGATCTGGACGAGGAGCACGAGCAGCAAGCCGAGCGACGCCAGCGCGACAAGCGCGCGGCCGGCGACTTTCCGCCTGGCCGGCGCGCGTGCTACCGCGGACTGGTGGTGTAGGTCGTCGGTCACGGGAGCTGAATTCTGCATGGCAATCGAACTCTCCCGATCCTGTATGATCGGCCGGCCCGACGGGCAAGTTTTCGGCTGGCGCCGCGAGAGCGTCGCCAGCCGAGGATCTTCGTAGTGCTCATGCGGCTACACGCCGAGCGAGGCCTTGTAGAGTCCGATCTGCCGCTCGCGGCCGATCTGGTCGGTCAGCTTCTCCCAGGCAGCGGCGATGTTGTTCGCGCCAGTCTGCGCGTCGACCTTGCCGGCAAAAATCTTCGTCAGCTCATCCTCCGCGATGCTGTAGTACTGGAAGATGCCGGGGATACGCGGCTCGACCGCCCGGTTCGGATGATTGTAGGAGCCAAGCTGCGAGTTGAGGTAGGAGGTAATGTATTTGCGGTCATAACCTGCGGCCACCCACTCGTCGAACTGGAAGTGGCTGGTGCGGTGGGCCTGAAAGCCCGACGGATACATCACCATCCACAGCGACAGATCCTTGCCGCCGAGATGCGCAGCCGCGCTCCAGGCGGCCTTGTGCTTCTTCTCGTCGCCATTGACCCTGGCCATCACATAGACGCCCCAGCCGAGATAGGCGCAGTTCGGCGCGTGGTTCGGACCGCTCGCGAGCTTGTCCCACTGTCCGGTCTTGGAATTATAGACATCGTCCGATCCCGGCAGGATGTCGAAGCCGACGATATCGCCGATGACCGAGGTGTCGCTCGCCTTGGCGACCTGGCCGATGTCGCCCCACCAGGGGATCATCGAGCCGACGCCGGCGAGAAATTGTTGAAAGCCGGTGGTGTTCGGATCGGCGTTGAGCTGGTCGGCCGGCTCGAACGGCAGCGCGTCAATGACGTCCTGGATAGCGCGCACCCAGGCCGGATTGTTGATGCGCGGCTTCATCGTGTCGATGTCGAACAGCCAAGCCTTGTCGTCGGGATGTTTGGCGTAGGCAGAGGCTCGGCTGCCGAGGAAATAGAAGCCGAATCCACCCCAGGGCTTTGGCGCATCGAGATAGCCGAACGCGTTCTGGTTCTTGATCTTCTTGCCTTTGAGGAATTTTGTCACCGCTTGGACCTGCTGCCAGGTTTTCGGCACGCCCCATTCGCCCGTGTTACCGGCGTCCTTCCAGGCCTTGGCAAGGGCTGCGTCGGAGAAGACGTCGGTGCGGTAGTTGAAGTTGTGGCAGTCGCCGTCGATGGTGACGCGATAGGTCTTGCCGTTCCAGGTTCCGACCGGCGGCTTCAGATAGTCGACATAGTCATCGATATCGATTTGCTTTTTGACCCAGTCCGGCATCTCCGATGCGAGGCCTTTGCCACAGACATCGCCCTCGAACGGCGCGCCCATCTCGAGGATGTCGAAATCGACCGTGCTCGTCGCGATCGCCTGCTGAAGCCGTGGGTTGTAGTCGGCTTGAGCGAGATCGATCCAGGAGATTTTCGCGCCTGTATAAGCCTCCCACGGCTTGAGGAAGCCGCGGAACAGGAGATTATGCAGGTTCTGATTGTTGAGTCCCATGAACGAGAGCTCGACGCCCTTGAATTCGCCTTCCTTGATGCTCGCCTTGGTCGGGCCGAGGCAGAGTTCACCGACCTTCTGCCAGTCGGCGTCCGTGGGTGCGCCCTTGCCGACACCCGGAACTTGCGTGATCTGCGCGCGTAGGTTGGCCTGCGCCAATGCGAGCTCCGAGAACG
Source organism: Bradyrhizobium sp. WSM2254 (assembly GCF_000472645.1). Classification (NCBI taxonomy): domain Bacteria; kingdom Pseudomonadati; phylum Pseudomonadota; class Alphaproteobacteria; order Hyphomicrobiales; family Nitrobacteraceae; genus Bradyrhizobium; species Bradyrhizobium sp. WSM2254. The sequence continues at coordinate 101,522 of NZ_AXAB01000021.1, forward strand.
TGCCGAGCGCGCCGCTCGTGCCGAGTGCAGCGGCGCTCGCCGCGCCTCTTAGCACCGTTCGTCGGTTCGGCTGGAATGCGGAATGCTGATCGTGATCGTGCTGTTTCACCGCGATACCCTCCCGTTTTTTACCTTCTTTGCGTGACCTTCTTTCGTGAAGTCCACTTCGCCCATGCACCTCGATGACGTGACATTCGGCGGACTTTCGCGTCGTGGCGATGGCGGCAGAGGCCGGTTCGAGTATGCAACGGCACATATCAAAGTCAACGAATGCGCGTGAACTTGAGGCCGAGCGTGCCGTCGATGCGTGAACGATGAGCGCAGTCTTCGCAATGCCGCGCTGCAAGATGACGGAGGCCGCGCAGCGCCGATCACCGTCGCGGTGACCGTGAATGAGCAGGTTCCGCGAGCGCGACATCATCTCGACGTCGTATTTGTGTCAGACGCTTCGTGTAGCCGCGTCGTCCAGACGGTTTGAGGTGTTCACCTCAAGCCACATCAGGCGGGATGACGCCCTTCTTGAAGATGAAGCAACCATAGAAGCGCCGCTCCCCGGTCTGGATCACGCAATAGGATCTCTTCGCAAGCTCGTAGAATGCAAAGCGCTCGACTGAGGCCATCGGAAAAGACCGGCCCTGCGCAGCATCGAGTGCGGCTTGGACCTCGCTCTGCACAGGCGGAATTTCGTTAGGCTGGCCGACGATCTCCATGCGGGATGCCGGCTTGTCCACGAAGCTGTCGAGCGGCAGCACCGACAGGATCGCGCGCGCGGCGTGGCTTGCGGTGACGTTGTCGATGCGCAACAGTCGCCCCAGCACAGTCTGACGCGCGACCGCGTCGGCCGGAAAGTTCGTGTCACAGAGCACGAGATCGTCGCCATGCCCCATGGACCGCAGTGCATAGAGAACATCGGCATTCAAAAGCGGATCGATCGATTTCAGCATGCGGCGTCTCCCTTGACGAGCTCTGGCTTCTTGGATTGATTGACTATCCAACGTTGCGGAGCCGTGGTCCATATATGTGCGCAGCTGTGCGGCCGCTCAATTGGGTCGCTCCGGCGCACTGGACGTTCCCGAAACGGACGAAATCGTCTCGGGATTGCTTGACAAGCTAACTGAAAGGGGACTGGCGCGGCCTGGCCTTGTCGGCCATTTTTATTCCGGCGGCTACTTCGATGGAGATGGGGGCTCGGCCGGAACGTTGTGGACTGGATGTTGGATATTATCGAGCGCCGCAACGTCCCTGAGTCAGGCTTTCAACGGCGTTGATTTTCACATCCCTGAGCTTGCAGCGGAGGATCCTGATGTGATCCGCCGTTTGCAACGCCATTGTCGCGCCGGAACGTGGCGCGGATGGTGGATTTGAAGCCAGCCGCGAAGCGGCGACCGCTTTGACCTGCAGGGCCGGTTCACCGTGTCAGATATCGATCCGGAATTGTTGCACAAGCGTGGGCGCTTCTACATGTGCGCATCCGATGCGATGATGGAAGAGGTGAGCGCGGGTCTTCAGACCCGCGGCGTACCTGCGGGCTGAAGACCCTCGGAGTAATCGATGCGGTCAAACGCGCGGCGGAAAGCGGAGCTCTCGTGTCGGTTTAATACCAGCACAGGCATTAGCGCCGGGATTTCGAGGTCATAGCGCCAGAAAAGACGACGTTGCGTGGTAGCCGTCAGGAGACGACCGGGTTAAGGTTGTCAGCAAGCGCGCCAACCAAGGACCCATGGACTTCCCGTCGTCGCTGCGTGTCTTCGGCTAAAAATACCTGGCGAACAGATTTTGGGGGAGATCCAAACCAACGGTGACATGCCCTGGTAAACGCTGACGTGTCGTTGAACTGAAGGCGTTCGGCGACTTGCGACAGAGAGAGGGTGGTTTGACGTAAATAATCCGACGTCAGGCCGCGGCGAATATCGTCCAGTATGGCATCGAAGCAGGTGTTTTCGGCTCGCAGACGCCGCTGCAGAGTTCTAACGGTTATGCAAAGTTCAGCCGCTACCTCCGCTTGGTTGACCATTTCGGAACCGATCATGCGAGAAATAATTCGTCGTACGTCGAATGTGGTACTGGCCCCTCGAGAACCTTGCTGGGTTTGCAGGAAGTGTAACGAAATGTCGGCTAAGACATCGCTTCTCGTCTGATTTGGCCGATCGAGGTCGCGTGCGGAGAACACGAATCCGACTCGCGGCATTCCGAACTTTGGCGTTACCCCAAATACTTGACGATAGGCCGAAAGGCTTGCGGTCGGCAGATGCTTGAACCACACCTCTTTGCACACGTTCCCACTGCAGCCCGACATGGATTTTGCAAATCCGTACCCGAGTCCCAGGCTGAGCTCATAAGTTTGGTTTGCGCGCGGCATTTTCGTCATCGCAATATCAAACGAAACGAAGCCGCTGCCATCTGACGCGGTTTCCAGGCGTACCTCACAGGCCGGGCTATGATAATGAATGTATTTCTCGCAGAGCTGGATGCTTTCCCGCAAGGTACGTCCGTTCTGCATCGCCACGCCAAGGGCGCCTAGAACACTGATATCCTGCGTTTCGGCGATCGAGAGGCCGAGGTCAGGAATGCCCTCGAGCGAGGACACTCCCTCGACAAGCTCAATAGCCGATCGATACGAAACGAGATTTTCTTCCCACCGACTTTCGCTCGTATCAATGTTGATGGACCTGAGCCAGCGGGCGGCCCGGCTCGATCCAATCCGACTGACCTGATTGAACCCTCGGATAGCCGCTGCGCGCAGCGGGGGATGTTCAAAAGCCACAGCGTTTCCTCCGTCGTCTGGCACGATCAGTTTTTTATAGTGGCTGGTAGAGTCTAACCTTCCTGCGACTAGGTTTACCAGCGTGGTCGCTGTTTTAGTGAAGGTATCATGATATGGGATAGGTCGTCCGACAACGCAGGAAATCGCCGGGTCAAGGACTTCGCGTCCTGGCGCCGACAACTGCCAAAGGTCCGCGCGAGCCTCGAGCAGGCCTGGAAGCCATTCGAATCCCTCCTGCTATACGACGGCCTGCCGGGCCAGCTTCGAATGCCTTCTGGATGATGGTTGGAACTTGAGAATCCGAAGGCGTGTCGTTTGTCGCCAACGATCAAGAATCTGGCGTCTGGTAACAAGGACGGAGGCCTGAGGCTGACCAATAATACCTGCCTTGTTGGCCAGGCCGCCGAGTGGACCGAACTCGTCGACCGACTGTGGACCGCTCGAGAACACGGATCGCCCTGACATATCGCGTCCTCTGAACCGGCCTTCATCACTGTCAGGCGATCAAGGTCGTGAACGCGCCGGCTCGTGGAGTCATGCGCGCAGGCCGTTGGGAGGAACGATGAAATGCCTGAGTTGAAGTCAAGCTCGGAAAACAGACCCGCAGCGACGGAAATCTTTGACGTCGTCGTGGTTGGCGCGGGATTTTCCGGTCTCTATCTACTGCACCGGCTGCGCAACGCCGGATTCTCCAGCGTGGTTCTCGAGGAGGCCGACGATGTCGGTGGGACTTGGTACTGGAATCGATATCCGGGCGCGCGCTGCGATATCCAGAGCATCGATTACAGCTACACGTTCGATCCGGAACTTGAGAAGGCATGGAAGTGGTCGGAAAAATATGCCACCCAGCCCGAAATCCTGCGCTATCTTGGATTCGTAGCCGATCGTTACGATTTGCGGCGCGACATCCGCTTCGCCCGCAAGGTCCTGGCAGCGAAGTGGGACGAGGGCGAGGAATGCTGGCTGCTCACCACTGACAAGGGCGCGACGGTGTCCTGTCGGTACTACATCATGGCTGCCGGCAATCTCTCCACGCCAAAGCCGCCTGAGATCGAAGGCGTCAAGGACTTCACTGGAGAGATCCATTTCACCGGCCGTTGGCCGCATCACGAGGTCAAGTTCGCCGGCAAGCGCGTGGCGGTGATCGGCACCGGGTCGTCGGGCATCCAGGTGATCCCGAAGATCGCCGAACAGGCTGCACATCTGACTGTTTTTCAGCGCACGCCGAACTTCGCGCTGCCCGCCCACAATGGTCCCATGCCGGCCGACCGTCTCGCCATGCTGGAAGGCGATCGTGCCGGTTACCGGCAGCAGGCGCGCTGGTCGCTTGCCGGTGTGCCTTACCCACAGCAAACGTTGGTTAGCTGGCAGCTGACGGATGCCGAGCGCCGCGCAAGATTCGAGAAGGCGTGGGAACTCGGCGACCTGATCTATTGGGGGACGCAGCTATGGGCGGACCAGGTTGGAGACGTCGATGGCAACGGACTCGTTAGCGAACTGATCCGGGAGAAGATCGCCGGCATCGTGAACGATCCCGAGACGGCTACGGCGCTTATGCCCCACGACCATCCTTTCGGCGCCAAGCGCCCCTGTCTCGAGACCAACTACTACGCCACCTTTAACAGGCCCAACGTCACCCTGGTCGACCTGCGGCAGGAGGCGCTCACGTCGATCACCGCTTCCGGACTTGTTACCGATAAGCGTATGTTCGACGTCGACGCCATCGTGTTTGCCACCGGCTTCGACGCCATCACCGGCGCCCTCCTGGCGGTGCACCCGATCGCAGGTCGCGGCGGTAAATCCCTCTCCGAGGTCTGGGCCCACGGCCCGCAGACCTATCTCGGGTCGGCGGTGGCAGGATTTCCCAATCTCTTCATGATCACCGGCCCATGCAGTCCGGCGGCACTCTCGAATGTGGTGGTCTCGATCGAGCAGCACGTCGACTGGGTGATTGATCGGATGGTGGCCGCACGCGAAGCCGGCTTCAGCACCATCGAGGCGACCGAAACCGCGCAGAAGGCTTGGGCGCGCCACGTAGCCGACTGCTCGATGCTCACCCTGCATCGGCTTGCCAACACCTGGTACACAGGCGCCAACGTTCCCGGCAAGCCGCAGGGCATCATGATGTATGCCGGCGGCGTAGGCGCCTATCGCGGGATCTGCGACGAGGTCGTCAGCCGCGGCATGCTGGGCTTCAGGCTCACAGGCCCCAATGGCGCGGTGCAGTGCAACGACGGCGAAATCGTGCGTCTGCAGCCGGACGTGCGGTTGGTGTTGAACGCATTGGCGGATATGAACCTCCCGCCGTTCGAGTCGATGGGCGCCGAGGGCGCGCGCGGATTTCTGACCGAATTTAACAAGGGCCGCCCCCCGGGACGGCCGGTCGGCGAGGTGATCGACGGTACACTGCCGGGCACCGATGGCTCGCTGCGATACCGGCTCTACCGGCCGGCAAGCCCGGGACCTCATCCGATCGTCGTCTATTTCCATGGTGGCGGTTGGGTGCTGGGCGACGAGAAATCGGACGATCCGTTCTGCCGCGACATGTGCCGGCGCTCCGACATGATCTTCATCAGCGTCGGCTACCGACACGCACCTGAGCATCGCTTCCCGGTTGCGGCGGAGGACGGATATGCGGCGACCCGTTGGATCGCCGAGCACGCCACCGAACTCGGCGGCAATGCCGGGGCGGTTCTGGTCGCGGGCTGGAGTGCCGGCGGCAACATCGCGGCTGTCACCTGCCAGCTGGCGCGCGACCGCGGCGGCCCGCAGATCGCAGGCCAATTTCTGCTCTGTCCCGCAGTCGATTGCATCTTCGACCGTCCATCCTACGTCGACAATGCGACAGGCTACTTCCTGACGCGTTCACCGATGCATTGGTTCTGGGACCTCTATTGCTCGCCTGCGGATCGCCACGATCCTCGCGCTTCGCCGCTGCGCGGCGAGCTGGCAGGCCTTCCGCCGGCCTGTGTCGTGACCTGCGAGTTCGATCCGTTGCGGGACGAGGGCGTTGCCTACGCGGAAGCGCTCGCCGCCGCTTCCGTTCCGGTCGAGCAAATTCAGGCGCGGGGTCATTTCCACGGCTCGTTCACCATGGTCGACGTGGTGATCACGGGTGTCGGCAGCCGAGTACAGATGGCGGAAGCCCTCCGCCGCTTCGCTGGAGTTTCTATGAGGGCAGGACGAGATGGTCTTGCACCACACAGAGCAGCCGTGGCTGCTGAATAGCGGTACTCGGTCGTGCTCAGCAACGGCGGCGGAGCGCATCGCAGAAGCTTTCTGCGCGGTGAAAAGGTGGCGCCAAGAAACAAGAACTTGTCGCTTGGCGCAATATTCACCGAAGCCAATTCCCGAGACAGTACTGGCTGAACCAGAAATAGTGCTCCAGAGGAAACTAACCGATGCGTCTCCACGGGCATCCGTCATCGTAGAGCTCACCCACCGCAATTCACTTTTTCCGTCTGCTTGTCGGCACGCGTCCGCAGGGACGTATCAACATGAGAGTCTTACCAATGAAACGCGCTGGACATTCTGTGCTCGGTCTCTCTCTTTCCGTGGCTGCGATGGTGTGCATTGCTGTCACGCCGGTGCAAGCCAAGTCTTCAAAAGATAACCTCAAGATCGGCCTGATTTCGTTTAACCATGTCTCTCCCGTTCCGCATGTCCTCGCGAATATCGCTTTGGATGATTGCAAGGTCAGAGGATGGACGTGTGAGCTGATTGACGGAAAAGGCGATCCGATCGCCACGAGCAATGCCGGCCTTAACTTCGTCAATCGTGGGGTCGATGCCATCCTGAATGTTGTGTCGGACAACAACCAACTCGGGGCCGTGATCAAGGCGGCTAATGCCGCGCACATCCCCTTTGTTTCGATAGCTTCGGGCGACGTATCGGGCATAACGGCTGATATTGGGCCCAGCGGGGTGGTTCAGGGCGCGCTGATCGGCAACGAGGTGAGAAGTGCAATCGACCTCAAGGGACGCGTCGTGCTCGTTAACTGGAATGTACTCCCAATCCTGCGCGAACGCGAACGCGGCCTTCGGGCAACGATGGCGGACGACAAGAACATCGCAATTTCCGAGCTTGAGCTTCAGGGCCAAGGTTATCTGGAAGACTCTTACAACAAGCTTCTTGCCGCCCTGCGTGCGAATAAGGACGTGAAGGCGGTGGTGATGGGATGGATGGAGCTGGTGCCCAGCGCGCTTCGCGCCATCGAGCAGATCGGCATGAAGGACCAGGTCAAAGTCTACAGCTATGATGCGACTCCCGACGGACTAGACCTTCTCCGCAAGGGATCCTCGCTTGGCATGCTCGTTGGGGTCGGCACTAAGGAGACAGTTGAGTCCTCGATGCAGGCTATCGCCGACACGATCGACGGAAGCCCTCCATCTTATCGGTCATTGATGATGCGCTCCTGTCTTGTCACGAGGGAGAATGTGCCGCCGGCCGGGGGCGAGCCTGACTACAAGTCATGCACTCCGTTTACGACCGAGATCCGCAGGAGCAAATGACACGCAAGGAGCGGCCGTGAACATGCACGCCTCGTCGTGGAGAGCAAACGGTGAGTCCGCTGAGGTGCTGCGGGCCCACCGGATCATCAAGGATTTTGATGGCCAACGAGCCCTCGATGGCGTCTCGCTATCTCTCCGTGCGGGAGAAATTCACGCGCTCGTTGGCCAAAACGGCGCGGGGAAATCAACGCTCATCAAGGTTCTTACGGGTGTATATCCAGCGACGGCGGGCGATATCCTGCTGGATGGGCGGCCAGCGCACATTGTCTCCCCCCAACACGCAAGGCTGGCTGGAATTGAGGTCGTACATCAGCAGGGAAACCTCATTCCCTCGTTGTCAGTTCAGGAAAACCTGTTCCTCGGCCAAGCGCTGCCGCGACGGGGAACGGTGCTGATCGACTGGAAATCCGTCCGCCGAGGCGCCGAGGCGCTGCTGGCGCGGGTCGGAGTTCATATCGACGCGTCGGCGCCTGTTTCCAGCCTCCGAGCCGATGAAGCCGCCATGGTTTCCATAGCGAAAGCATTATCAACCAGCGCGCAGGTCGTGATCCTTGACGAGCCGACGGCCGCACTGACTCCAACAGAGGTCGAAGTTCTATTCGCTCAGATGCGCAGACTGGCCAAAGAGGGGCATTCGTTTATTTTCGTCAGCCACCGCATGAGCGAAATATTCCAGGTAGCCGATGCGGCAACCGTACTACGTGACGGAAAGGTTGCCTGGTCGTGCGCCCAACGAAGTGAGCTGAGCAAACCGGCCGTGATAGCTGCTATTCTCGGCAAGAGCGAAGAGGCTGTCCCTCCGCACGCTATTCCAGGGCACCGCCGTGCTAATGCAGCTGTGCGGCTCGACGTGCGCAATCTGAAAACCCACAATATCGCGGAGTGCAGCTTCACCGCGGCGCCCGGTGAGATTCTTGGATTGGCAGGCCTACCCGATAGCGGCGCCGAAGAAACCTTGGACGCGCTGTATGGGAGGACGAAAGGTTCGGCAGACGCTGTGATGGTGGATGGCGCGCGGATGCCTCTATCCTCGCCGCGCGAGGCAGTGCGCTCCGGCCTGGCCTTCGTGCCAAAGGATCGGCACAATGAGGCATTGATTCCGAATTTCAACGTACAGGCCAACATTTCGTTGGCGTCGCTTGACCGGCTTGTTACGGATCCGATCTCGCGGCTGATCAGCAGACGTCGCGAGCGGGACCTCGCGGCAAACCTCGCATCGCGTCTGCAAGTGAAGATGTCCGGCCTCGATGCATCGATCCGCTCATTGAGCGGAGGCAACCAGCAGAAATGTATCATCGCGCGCTGGATCGCAACCGATGCCAAGCTGTATTTGCTCAGTTCTCCCACGGCGGCGGTCGATATCGGCGCGAAGACAGAAATCTACAAGCTCCTGCGAAGAATAGCCGATTCTGGGGCCACGGTTCTCTTCACCTCGACAGAATTCGATGAGTTCGCGCGTGTTTGCGATCGGGTCCTGATCTTCTACAGAGGGCGAATAGCCGGAGAACTCTCGGGATCATCGATCTCCGAGACCAATATCCTGCATTTGGCGTTGGGCGATGACGGCACTCTCCCCATTCCTGGACAGAGCGTCACCGATCGGGAAGGAAGAATCGGATGAGTGATGACGCAACGCAAATTGGAATAGAGCAGCTTGGTAGAGCCGAAACTTCTCGAAGGACGAAGAGAGACCGTGATTGGAAGGCAGAGGTCTCTCGGTATGGGACGATTATCGCGCTCGTCGTGCTATTTGCGGTGTTTAGTTTCGCCCGCCCTGACGTCTTTGCTACCGAATTCAATATCTTGAGTATCCTAAGTCAGGCCTCGATCCTGCTGATTGTTTCGGTTGGACTCACGGTTTGCCTCATCATGGGATTGTACGATCTGTCGATCTCGGCTGTGGCGACACTCGGCAACTATATGATCTGCTCGCTGCTCGTCATGCAAGCGGACCAACCATATGTCTGGCTGACGATCGTGATCGTGATTGGTCTCTGCGCGATAGTAGGTATCGCTAACGGCGCAATCGTAAGTTATCTCGGTGTATCAGCGTTTATTGCGACATTGGCGATGGGATCTATCCTCACCGGTGTCATTCTTGGATATTCCCAGACCAGGACGATCGTTGGAGGCATCCCGGACAGTTTCCTGGCGCTTGGCCAGCAGAGCACTTTCGGTATTCCGAACCAGGTCCTGATCATGGTGGTCATCGTCGCGTTCCTCTGGGCCCTGCTGGAGCACACGCAGATCGGCCGCAATCTCTATGCGATCGGAGGAAGTGCTGAAGCCGCAAAGCTCTCAGGGATCGCCACCAAGCGTTACGCACTTCTCGCGCTTGGAATTTCCGGTGTATGTGCGGGCATTGGAGGCATGATCGCCGCCGCAAATCTCGCGGCGGGACGGCCGACTGGTGTGGGCGACGCCTATCTGCTCAATGCCTTTGCTGCTTCGTTCATCGGTGCCTCGACGCTGAGGCCTGGGCAATTTCACGTCCTGGGAACCCTGGTCGGTGTCTTGATCATTGGTGTGATCAGCAACGGGCTTTCGGTCCTCGGGGTTGAGACGTACTGGCAGTACATCGTGCAAGGAGTCTTGCTGCTCGCAGCGATGTTCGGGGCGGGCGTCATCTCGCGCCGCACCATCTAGTCGAGCATCTCCCGATCGTCGACCATCAAGATCTGAATTTGGCGGCGGAGTCACGGCTCTGTCACCGCTGCCCCCCAAACGAGGAATCAAGATGAAAGCCGTCGTCTGCTCCAATGCCGAACTGAGGGTCGTTGATCGGCCTGAAATTATCCCGTCCGAGGGGCAGTGCGTGCTCAAGGTCTCCCGATGTGGGATCTGCGGCTCCGATTTGCACATTCGCGATCACTGCGACCATCTCGGCAAGCTGTACGCCCAGCTTGGCTACACAGGCTTCCCGCGCGCCGACGAGGAACTGGTATTCGGACACGAATTCTGCGGTGAGGTGCTCGACTATGGTCCGGGGTCGAAGAAGTCGATTAGACCGGGAACGCGCGTTTCCGTTGTGCCGGTTATTCGCCGTGGCGCAGAAATCGATGGGATCGGGCTTTCCCGCGGCGCACCGGGCGCCTTTGCTGAAAGGGTGCTGGTCGATGAATTGATGATGATGCCGATTCCGAATGGGCTGCCGGATGACCTCGCGGCACTCACCGAGCCGATAGCTGTTGCCTGGCACGCGGTGAGACGTGGTGAGGTGACCAAGCGAGACGTTGCTGTGGTCATCGGTTGCGGGCCGGTCGGCCTCGCCGTGATCTGTGTGCTGAAGGCCTTGAATGTACAAACCATCATCGCCAGCGATTATTCGGCCGGGCGTCGGGAACTGGCGCGCCGCTGTGGAGCAAACGTCATCATCGATCCGGCCAAGGAGTCGCCCTACCACGACTGGAAGGATCATGAATTTATCGGCACCATTCCCGAACTTCTCGATGTTTCGGTCGGGACGCGGCAAACGTTCGGCAAGCTCCCGCTGCCGTGGCATTATGCATGGCGTTTCGCGGAGAAGGCGGGCCTTGCGCCCAAGCGGCCTGTCATTTTCGAGTGTGTGGGTGCACCTGGCGTGCTCGGCAGTATTCTTGACGGCGCCCCATTCTTCTCCCGCGTCGTGGTCGCCGGCGTTTGCATGCAGACCGACAAGATCGAACCTGCGATGGCAAGCAACAAGGAGATCGAGCTTCGCTTTGTGTTTGCCTATTCGCCCTTGGAATTCCGCGACGCGCTCCACATGATCGCCGAAGGAAGGATCGACTGCTCGCCGATCGTGACCGGACGGGTCGGCCTCGCTGGGGTCGACAACGCATTCGCGGCGCTTCGCGACCCGGAGAAGCACGCTAAGATTCTGATCGATCCAAGCAGCATGGCCACGACTCCGGTGAGCTAAGCAGACCTAGTGGTCGAGCCGTTATGCCAGGTCGCCGAGATCTCGCTGGAAGCAGAAAAGCAGAAAAGACGTCTCTTTCGCTCGTCCGCTGTGAGCTCGGCTTTGAACTTCTGCGTGGCGTCGAGCATCATCTCGACGACGCCTTCGACATTGCGGTCCGCCGACGGCAAGGCTCCTGCGTCCATGCCGAGGCGCCGCACAAGCGAAGAGCGCACCGCATCCTTGTCGAGTTTTTCTCCCTCGATTTCGCTGGACTTGAGGACTTCCTCCGTCAGGGTCGTCAGGACAGCTTCTTCCTGCTGCGCGAAACTGAGGGTCTGCATCCGGCCTATGAGTTGGCCCTGTCGAAGCCGGACGGCCGCGAGCAGCTTCGCCAAGGCATCGATATCCCAGGAAAAGTGAGGCCAATCAGGCGGTTGGTGGATGTATCCTGACATTCTCCCTCCGCGCTCCTTGCGGAGAATATGGCAATTGTTCCTCAGCATCCGTAAGGGAGTTCCCCGCAATTTATGCGGAGAATAGAGAGGCTATTCTCCGCATCGAGCGGGACTCTACGTGTGCACCGAGAGGTCAAAACAGGTACAAGCGTGTGCAATTTCGGCTAGTTTGGAGTGCGCACGTTCGCGTTCCATCCTATTGAGAGGATAGGGTAAATATTTGAAATCGCAAGACTATCTCTTTTCCGTGGCCCCGATGATGGATTGGAGCGAGAACTCTGGAGTTTCAATCGGTTAAGAGGCGGCGTATGCACGACGTGTGCACCGGGAGATCAAGAAAAATCTTCCGACATCCAACGTGAGCGAATTTTCCGAAGTGGTCGGGGCGGTCGCGGGGCGCCGCTTCGTCGGCCACGCATTCGCGCAGCTACACCTACGGCTTGTTCGATCAGTGATGCAGCGTCCTGGGATCGGAGCAGCTGACTCTTAATCAGCGGGTCCCAGGTTCGAGCCCTGGTGCGCCCACCATAAATTCCTCTGCAAAATCAGGCATCTAACTTCCTACTCACGCAGCACAGAGTGAGAACGTTTAGACGCATTTTGGAGCCATTTAGACGCTCTCGTGCGACAAACGTTCTGCTGGGTGATCGAACCCGGTTTGTGAACCGTCGTTTCCGGCGCGCGCGGCGTCCAGCGGACTTCCGCTTTGTGTCGGCACTGCGTGAGTGACGATAGTCATACCAGAAGCGAGAGCGCGTGTTCTGGCACGCGCTATGGACACTCAAAGGGTTCTTCCATTCACCTCTCTGAAGAGCGCAAGCACCTGTGACCCGTCCAACAGCTCGTCGCTCCAACTCAGAGGCTTTAAGTCGACGTCTTCCCAATCGAATGGGTCATGAGTTCGACCACTGTACGCGACCATGAATTTTGGGCGCCCTTCCGGAAATCCGTCGGGATAGGACCGATTCGATGTCACCAGGTAATTGGGCTCGATGCCTTTCCCTGTTAGCCCAATCCGAACAAACACCGCACCATGTTCTCTTTTGCATGCAACCATGTTTCGGAGCATTCCGCTTAGATAGGGATATGGCTTACGCAAGGTTTGGATGCATTCTGCTAAAGACGCAAAGTTCATCACGACACCACTTTAGCTGATGCTCAGACCGTGGTTGTCCTCTAAGTGCCTGATAACTTTGTCCAAGGCCTGGATTATCAGTAGCTGGTTCGCTCCGAACGCATAGTATCCGGTAATCGCTACCTCAGCGGATAGCGAGTTATCTACATTCTTGCGCTTTACTTTGTTGCCGTCAGAGTCGATGAATGTGATCGGATATGGGAAGTGACGGCCTTTCCCTTCAAATACTCCGTTGGGTCCCCAGTTTTGTGTTTTTGCGTTGTAGCACTCCCCACCGATAATCCTCTCAATCTCTAAGAGCAGGTGAAGACGGCTTTTCGAAATCTTTTTCATTTGCGTTCCGTGCACGATCACTGGTGCAAACCCTAGACTGCCTGGCGTCACCTTAGTCAATCATCCAAAAGCAGCAGGTTAAGCGACGCACGTTCGGCAGCACCGTTCCGCGGGCTGCCAATAGGTGGGTCGGGATTCAGACGCTCTCAGTCACTGCAAGCGCTGGGTTCTCCAGCGTGATGCTGTGGAACATTGCTTCAAGCTTGCGGGCAGCGCTCTCAGCCAGCCTCACGTCCCGGCCAAGATAATGCTTGTCCAGAATGCTCTCAACGTCCTTCAAGCTATGGCCTGTGAACGTCGCGATCTCCGGGACCGTCGAACCTGCGAGCGCCAAGCGAATGACTGCCGAACCACGCAAATCGTGAAACGTCAGATCCTCGTTGATGCCGGCACTGTCAAACGCTTTGCCCCACGACGAGCGGAAACCATCTTCGGTCCACGGCTGGTCGCGCGTATTCATCAGGACGAAGATTCCACGTTTCTTGCTGGCATCGAGGTACGTTTTGAGGGGGCCGCTGACCGGGATGGTGACGCGCTTCGCCTTGCTCCTCTTTCCGTGTCGAATGGTCTTGGACTGGATTAGGCGAATATATTTGCCGTCGTAATCCGACCACTTCAGTTTGAGCAGATCGCCCTCGCGCTGCCCGGTCCAGAGCGCGAGCATCATGGCATCTACCAATGGCGTGGAAGCGGCTTCGATCATCAGCTGAATGGCGCTTTCGCCCCAGACCTTCTCTAAGCGGTCGCCGCTCTCATACAGCCGGCCGCCACGCTCGCAGGGATTGACCCTAATCCGACCACGATCCTTGGCGACGGAAAAAATACGGGCGAGCACGGTCCAAGCATAGTCCGCCTTCCGCGGACTGTCGGCCATGCCGTCACGCCATTCCTTAAACTCGCCGCGAGCACCGGGCTCTTCGAGAGCGCCAATTGGCATGTCTCCAAACCCTTCTTCGATCAGTTTGATGTAGCGGAGGTAGTCCTTCTTGGTTTTCTCGCCGAGCTGCCTAAACTCTGTGGAGGACTTGAATTCTGCGATCAAAGAAAAGACGACCCCCTTGGGCGGGACCTTGCGCGTAGCGATCTTCTCGTTGAACTCTCGGAGGAACGCCTGGGTCCCATACTGCGCCTTGATCCGCGGGCCGCCTTTCCAAGCGTAGTAGTACTTGACTAGTTCACCACTCTTTAGCGTCGCTTGGGTCCAGTACAAGCCCGCAAGATTGACCCGCATCGTGCATCCTCACTCAAACAAACCGTGTTGATCTAGCGACAGCGGCCAGACACCTGTCAACGACTGACAGCCTTGTTGGCCTTCCACTCAGCCAAAAGACTAACAGATCGCGTTTTGTCGTCGATACTTGAGGCGCGATCCAATGCAGCGTCGATCGCTTTGCGATCCCAGCGATTGGTACCCGGAATTGCTGGAGGGACGATGCCTTTGCGGATCCAAACGTCGAAAGCTGCCGTTGTCACGCATCCGCAGTAGCCCGCGGCCTCGTTCTTGGTCATTCCCCTGCGTAGTACAGGAACGATCCTGTCGTTGTCGTTCGCATGTCTCATTAAGTAGCTCTCGACGTATGGGACCTCTGTGAAGCAAGCCCCGAGCTGAACGCTCGGGGCCGCCGGTTCGCCTAATTTAGCACGTCCGCTTTTGGACCCTGGCCTTGGAGAGCGAGCGCTTGTTCGAGGCTATCGCACGGGATCGCATCGACCAGGCAGCGGACCCCAACGTTGTTGGCGCTGACGTTGCGGAGGAGTGTCGCGCCCTTGATGGTAAGGGTTCCGACGCCATACGGACGCTTGGCGTCCTGCCACACAGCACAAACAAAGTCGGCTTCTTCGATGATTTTCCGAACTGGCTCCATTGTGCCGTCCATCAATGCCCGATTAGCGTTTGCCATTGCTACGAGCCGCGACAGATAATTGAAGATCTGTTGTGCTTCTGTTTGGGAGTTGCTTGGTAACATGTGCCTGCCTGCTCTATTGAGAATACAAGCAATTGTGCGGGCTCACCGAAATTCAGTCCACAGAACAGAAGCGGAACGTCGCCATGAAGCGCATCCGAAGGGATACGACCATGAGTCCGATCTCACCGAGGCTTTGTGCGATGCCGGTCCAGTAGGTCTTAAATCACGTCACTCGTTGATTGCATTTCGGCTTTCGCGTAATTCCAGCCGCCGCCTCCGCTTGATAGCGAGGGTGGTGGTGGCCGTAGACGCGCTCCAGCACCTCTACACTCATGCCAAGGTAACCTGCCGCCTGCCAAAGGTCTGTTCCGTTCTGCATTAGCCAGGTAGCGGCGGTGTGTCGCAACGTGTGTGGGGTGGCTTTGCCAGTCGATTGATCGATACCTGCCAGTTGCACGACCTTGGCGAAGCCCTTTTTGACGGACTTTACCGCCTTGCCGTTGAATTCGACGAAATGCTTTTTGGCTATCCCTAGGCGTGCCCAGCGCCGCAGATGAGCGGACAGGCGCGGCGGGAGCCGGACAGGTGTCTGACGTTTCTTCGTCGCCTTCGTGCCGATCGGCTTGCGGTAGAAGAGACCATTTTCAAGATCGACATATGAGTGGCCCATAGCGCGCAGCCTGGATGCTGATGCAATCGCTCCCGCCCGCGTGCCAGTATAGCAACCAATTAGCAAGAAGCGGGCGATGTGCCGAAGCGGCCGACGATCAGTCAGAATCTTTTGGCCCTTGTTGGTGCCAACGTGAATGGTCTGGGTCTCGCGGTAGCGATAAGCCGTCCAGATCATTTTCGCGGCCTCGTCGCGAGTAAGCCACCGATCTCGGGGCTCACCACGAACCGGCAGCCAGACGCTCACAATCCCGTAGTGAAGGTTCTCGCTTGAATGGTGATTGATGGCGGCGCGAAGTGTCTCAAGGTCACGACGCGCTCCGCCCTGGCCACCACCATTGCTACTCCGTTGCTTGACGTATCCCTTGCTGGCGTTGGTGTTGATTTCGGAAAGCATCTTCGCTCCCCAATACTCGTTCAGTCGTCCAATGCACTGGAGCAGATGGCGTTCATCTGAGGTGTATTCATCTTCCGGCTTATCTAACTCGATGCGGTCCTCAAGATAGACCCAGAGCACGTCCGCAACCGAAATGTTTTCGATGTCTCGGACCCGCCGGTCAGCCTTATGCTTCCTAATCAGGTATTCTGCGAGGAACTCTTCGGCTTCTTTTGGAGGAGTCGATTGATTTTCGCCTGCAACGATTCCTGAGGAGATCTCCCTTCGACCGTCACGAACGACCCAGACGGCACGCCGCATGACGCCGTGGCTCCCTTGCGCAGGACGTTTGTGAAGCCTGGGGCCTTTGCTTGGACGCGGCACAGCTTTCTCATCTCTTCAATATCGGCGAGTGTGGTGTAGTGTTTGCCGGCGATCATCTCATAAGAGAGGCGACCGCGGGCGATCTCACGGCGCAGCCCGCTTATCGTCATTGATCCATCGGGAAATGCCAACCTCGCAGCAGTTTCGAGTCGGAGCGGCGACGTCGGCGAAATAACGCCAGCGTCGTCGCTTGTCGACTTGCCGGACGCCTTGTCGCTCACGGGCATTGGGCCCTTTCGCTTGCCAATTCAGTTAGAACCCTTGGACGAAATTAGAGAGCTTAGGACGTTAGCTTCATTCTTGAACGTCGCAGAATCAGTTTGATCGACTCTGCATTTGCATTCAAGGCTCTTGCGTTTGTAGCTGAGCAAATGAGAGCCGCCCACGGCGCCGCCTCTCCCTTAGGTGTACTCGGACTCGCTGTCGTGAGCGCGCCAGTTCATCGACTCGTCGACCCGGCGCTGCACCAGCGTTGCGAGGGCTTCCGGATCGTGGCTGTGGCCGTTGATGTGGATCGCGACGTTACCGCCAGCACTACCACCAAAGCCACCCCTCATCGGGATGCCAGACTGCGGAGCAGCAGGAACGTTCTTGACAGCATCAGCCGGCGATGGGACCTGACCGATGGGATTGCCGCGACGAACCATCAGGTTCTTGTCGGCGTCGATCCAGTGCTCGCGCACCGCATCGCCATCGTTGCCGGCCAGCATCTTGATTTGCAGTCGGCCGTTCTGCATCCGGGTCTCTCCGGTCGCGAGGCCGACATGACCACCGGGCTGATTGTAAGCGCGGCCGTGGGTCTGAAGCAGAACATCATTGCGCTTAACGTCCGGCGGACTGATCGCGGAGCCCCATTTCTGGAAACTGTTCGCCACCGCGCTGCCCGTGCCGTTACCCCCGGCGGCGTCCAGTGCCTTGTTAACGAAGCGAGCGCACCAAGCATTTGACCTGCCGCGGACATCACCGCCAAGGGCTGCCGCCAACACTCGGTTGTCGGTATACTCGTTCATGCCCTTGTACTTCTCTGCCCACGCAACAGCGTCGCCGCTGCCGGCAGAACCACCGCCTGACAGTGCGTTCATCTGCTTGCGAACGCCCGCGGGCCAGCCGCCGTTCAACCCGCGGGGATCATTCGCGGCACCGACCGGGGCATAGCGCGCCCCCATCTTGTCGAGACTGCCACCGGCCAGACGGTAGTTCTTCGCGACCACTTGGCCCGCCCGGCTGATTCCGGCGTCGAGACTGGCGAATTGCATTTTTCTCGCCATGCCGGTTGCCGGGTCCATCAGACCTGCCACGTTGTTTCCTGACAGCACATGACCATTGCCGGTTTCGTGTGCGATCACACCGGCCAGTAGCGCGGGTGAGATGCCGTTGGCTCTGGCTGCCGCGACGATCTGATCGTATTTGCCTGCGAGAGGAGTACCGGCGAATTTCTTGTCGAAGGCCGACCTGCTCATGTCGTCAACGCTACCACCCCCGCCGTTGAATGACGGGATGTTGCTGCGCTTGATGATGCCGGATGACCCCAAACCGAAATTCGGAAGGATGCCGCCCGGTGTTATGCTCTTCCACAGAGCATCGGGGGTGCCGGCGCCGCTGACGATCCGGTTCATGTTGGCGCTGATTGCCGTGCTGCCGCTCAATCCGCTGCCGGAAATGCGTCCGCGGGAACTGAAGTCAGTGCTCATGAACGATGCGCGTTCGATCTTCCCACCGAGATTGTCCAGCTTGTTCCCGATGAAGCTCATCGGGTGAACGTCCGCGGGGTTGAAGCCGTCGCCACTCTGCTTTTGGTAAAGGTCTTTCTTGTGCTGGCGTTGCCGCTCTCGCCATTGGCTCGTCGTCTCTCCCGGCCGCTTCTTGGCGGCGTCGGAGATCCCGGCGTCGTTGTTCTCCGCGAGGAGCCAAGCGAGTAGCGCGGTAGATCCGACAGGGTTTGCGCTGGCGGCCCCAAGCAACGCCCGACCGGTGAGCAGGCCGGCGATGCGGCTGATGATGTTCGCGAAGCCAGAGAGAACCGCGATCACCGGGGCCAGCAAGCCGAGTGCGACGGACAACCCGACGATCTGGCCGGCCAACTTACCGAGGACTTCAGCGCTGTTGCCGTCCCTGCCCATGGCGATGGCAGCGCCCTTCAACAGGGTGATGACGGTATCGGAGACTGACTTGAGCCCACCCACGAAGCCCGACGCAAAGCCGATGATCTTGTCTACGTCGATCGACGATATTTTCGCGGCGATCTTGTCGAGTGCGTCGCCCATGTTGGCGATGCCAAAGGCCATCTTCAGCCGCTCAACAAACTCTCTCGACTTCTCCCCGATCTTGCTGGAGGTGACGATGCTTGTGTGCTTATCGAACCAGTCCGACATCTCAATGAAGGTCTGCTCGAAGCCGCTTCCGAACTTTTCCCATGCGAGACCGAACATGGCCTTGATACGGTCCCAGCGCTTCTGAAGCGAGTTTAGCTTGGTGCGGGAGAACGCTGACACCGCGTCGCTCTTCTGGTCGATTTCCTTCAAAGTCTCCCGGATTTGATCGGAGGCCTTTGAAAGCTGAACTATTTCGTCCCTCCATTCTCGAAGACCGGCCAGGTTCGCGAACTTCGCTCGGTTCTGCTCAGTCATGTTCCGCATCTTCTGGAACATGTCCAACATGAACTCGGTTGGAGCCGACGCCATCCGCTGAGCCATCTGCGCCCGGCCGCCGTACCCGATCATCCGCGCAGCCTGGTCCAGGTCTTTCCCACGCTGCCCGCGAGCGTTGCCTGCGTTTGCAAATTCGGAAGTCAAGTAGCCGAGGAACGTACCGGCCTTGTTCGGTTGGAGGCCTGCCGAGATGCCCACCGACGTGAAGGCGCTCAGGTCGGTTTCCTTCATCTTCGTCGTGCTCAAGGCGGAAAGGGCACGTTTGTTCGCCTCAACCACTTCGTTCGGGTCTGCGGCGGTCGCCGCGGCGGCAACAGCAACCGAGGTCATCATTCTGGCAACGCGGGCCGGGTCGGCGTTCCGGACGTTCCCATAGAGGCTGGTTGCAGTCTTACCTGCCAGCTTCATCAGCTCACCGATGTTCATTTCGAGCGCCGACGACGCTTCCAGGGCGTTTTCGGTGATCTTCTTTGCGGCCGTGCCGTCGAAGCCCTGCTTTAACGCCTCCGTGTAGCTGTCCAATACGGCGGCTGCACTCTCTCCAAATCGGAGAGCAATTTGGTCACCCCAGTCGCCGCGAAGTCGCTTCACGTTTGCTGTTGACAAGCCTCCGAAGAGTTGCGCCTTGGTCTCGCTCGCCTCAGCTTCCATCCGTTTCTTGAACGCGGATGCGACGCCGGAGATGGTGATGCCGCTGGAGATGAGCGCGGTGGTTGGCGAAACGCCGCGGGGGAGCGCGCCGCGACCGCCGGAGCTGGCACCACGACTAACGGCGCGTTGCTCGGCCTGCCTGCGGTTGTAGGTCTGACGGTCGAGGCGGTCCAGTTCGCGATGGAACGCCCGCGCGTCACGCAGGCTGTCTGCATAGGCCGACTTCCATTCAGTGCGATAGGTCGCAGCGGCCTTCCGAGCGTCGTCGGTGATCTTCTGGAGGCCGGCTGAGACACTGTCGGGAAACAGCTTGGATGCTGAGATGCCGTTGATGGACTTGACTGCGGCCTCAAGCTTGCGAACGTTCCGGAGAAGTCCGGTGATGACGGGGCTCGCGCTGTCGCTCGCGGTCAAGGACGCATGGACACTGATGATCTCTGACATTTTTTCTCTTGTTCGTTGGCGCAGTCGGGCTGCGCGGATGGTGACGAGGTAAATCGTCTTTTGGAAAATGCGCTCATACGGCGCGGAAAACGGTGACGCCCGATTGTTTCGGGGGTGGGGGTGCGGATGCATGAACCTCCCGATGCGGGTGGGGTACATCCGAAGGGCCAGGGGGTAAGTGGCCCCTTTTGGCCGTGGCTGGTCAGGACAGGTCAGCGACTCCGGTGGGTAGTGCGCCCAAAAACTTTCGCTTTCACCCCTCCCGCGCTCGCGAGCGCTGGGAAACCTTGACAGCCTGATGGCATGCGCAGCGCGAGCGAGACCTTGCGCAGCGACGATGCTGAGTCTATGTGTTGCCACGAAGTCTCGTCATGAGACCTGTGCGCCCCTGCTTCGTCGGGGACCGTGCTCATCGCAACGCGCCGCATCGATCATCAACTCAAGGGCTGTGCCGTATCTGGCGCGGCCCATGGAAGGATCATGCCATGAGCACGACAGTCACATTCAAAGCCGTCCAGCGTCGTTTCGAACGCTCTCAGAACTACCGCAGCAAGATTTGCACGCTCTCGCCACGGGAGCGGCAAGGCATGCATGGCAGCCGCTTCGCCTTGGTCAAAGACAACACCGTCTTGGACGCTGGCGATCTGGAGACGGTGGAGCGCTGGTGCCGAGACGCGGGCGTATTGCACCGGAGCGAAACGATCATCGCCTAGCTGGTGCTGCAAGGCGGTTGGACCGGCGATCACCGCCGGTCCGCCGTCCATTGCGGGCACAAGATTTGTATTGACGGAGCCTTAGGCCGCCCGTTACAGATATGTCAACGGACGTTGAGGCATTCGTAACGGGCAGGCCATGGCGCAGCACAACGGGAAGTTCGTCACCTACTACCGGGTTTCCACCGGCAAGCAGGGTAAGTCTGGTCTCGGCATCGAGGCTCAACGCGCCGCGGTTGCGGCGTATCTCAACGGTGGCGACTGGACGATCGTTGCCGAATTCACCGAGGTGGAGTCGGGTAAGCGATCTGACCGGCCCGCGCTGGAGCAGGCACTGGCCGCGGCGCGACTGCATCGGGCTGCGCTGGTGGTCTCAAAGGTTGACCGCCTTACGCGCTCTGTCGCCTTCCTGTCCCGCCTGCTTGAGGCCGGCGTTGACGTTCGGTTTGCTGATCTACCCGCGATTGAAGGTGCGACCGGCAAGTTCATGTTGCAACAGATGGTGGCCGTGGCGGAGTTGGAAGCCGGCATGATCTCAGCCCGCACCAAGGCAGCACTGGCAGCGGCCAAGCGCCGGGGGAAGAAGCTTGGCGGCAACCGTGGCGTTGTCCCCGGTGCGAAGATGCAGGAAGCTTCCCGGAAAGCCCTCTTGGAGCGCACCACGAAGCATGCGGCCGATATCGGGCCGACGATCCGCAAGCTACAGGCGGACGGCGCAACGTCGCTACGGGCGATTGCAGATCGCTTGAACGAGGCCGGCATTCCGACCGCGCTCGGCAACGGAAAGTGGCAGGCGGTGCAAGTGCAGCGCGTCTTGGCACGACTACCGCAGTGATACGCAATAGCTGCCGGCGCTGGCGAAGGACCCGGTAGGACATGCGCGGCCGGGCAGACGGGCGAATGCCCGTGGCGAGTCGGGATGGAGCGCGACACAGCAGGCTCCGGTCGCCAAATATCCGACCGGACACGCGCCGCTTGTCTTGATGATCTGATCGCGACCGTTGGTGGGCTGGCAGTACGGGGCAGCGAGGGCGGGAGGCGCGACCATGGCGAGAGCCACCGCGAGTGCGAGCAGTTTCGCAAGTCTCAAGATCACCTGTGTCGCGCCTCCCTATGTGAACGGCGGCCTCTGGAGAGAGCTGAACCGCCGTCCAATCTAACGGGCTGCCTGTCAGGCGGCCAGTGCTGCTTTGCTCATCTCCGCTTCGATCTCCGCGAGCCGTGTCTTGGCGGCCGCCACGGCGGCTTCTGCTTCTGGCACAAGCGCAAGGGCGTCCGCATGCATCCGCTCAGCCATGGCCAGCTCCACTTGAGCAGCGGCCAAGCGCTGCCCTCGCTCGCGGGTGACAAGGTGTCTGGCGCGTTGCTCGCGGGCATCGGGGGGGATTGCCTCGATGGCAACCCGGGTTGAGATTGCGCTGCGCAGTCGTCGTGTCATGTCAGTTCCCCTTGTTTTCGCCGCGACTTGCAGCGATCTCGCTCATCATGGACTTCGTGATGCCGGTAGCCTTGGCGTGGCGTGCATGCCATGCGGCATCGAGCGGCCGTTTCCGGCGCATCTCGGTGATTGTGCGCTCCGCGTTGGGTTTGTCTGGCTGTTGCGGCCGGCTGAAGCCGCTCGGTGCCCGGTCATGTAGGTCGCGAAGATAGTCCTGGACGGACAGCGAGCCTTTACCGGGGACTGAGATCAGGTCGCCGTCCAACGTGCTTCCAGCCAAATCGATTGCGACCGTCGCCATGGTCGCTGAGTTGAGCGCATAGCCTCTGGCGCGTGCGGCAGAGAGGACGGCGTCCTCAATTGCGTCCGTGGTCATCTCAGGCAGCCTCCCGCTTGAGGCCGGCGATCAGAAATCGACGCATCAGGCTCGATCGGTTCGGGGCCGATGGGTCGTCGGCTTGTGCCGCGTCGTCGATCTTGTCGATCAGTATTTTGGGTAGCCTGATCCCGACATAGACCATCGGCGACGTGACAAGCTCGTCCGCGTTGAAGGCGGTTTTCTTCATGGTGTTCTCCAAAGAAAAACCCGCCGCGCCAGTGAAGGCGACAGCGGGTCTGGGTAGAAATGGAAATGGACCCGCTTGGGGTCCATGTGGTTGATGCTGGGTGCCGTTTAATCGGGTGGCATCGTGACAAAGAATGTACACCCATATTGAGAGTTTGTCTAGTCCGCGAGGCTCGGAATGCGAATTGCGTGCGAAAAAGCGTCTCGCTTTTCAGTGGGGTAAACGGGCGAGTCGACGGAGCTTTTCATAGCCCACCATCGATCACGCTTGATGGCTTGCAGCGGAGCTCGTAGAGCGCAACTGACGGTGAGAGCTGGGATGGTAGCCTCCATCCTGAAAAACGCATGAGCGATCGATACCCGCAGCGTCTAGCCCCGGTCTTGTGGTGGTGGTCGCCACCTACAGAAGCGTGGTCCACTCGTTTGATCCTCACGAACGTCGAGCTTTGCGAGTGCACCCACTCTGCCGAATGCGGCCACGGTATCAGGCCGGCCGGCGTGACGCATCTCGACAACCGCGGAAGGGTTCACACCTTCACTGAGCAGGTAGCGAGCTGCGGCGAGCAGCGGCGTGCGGGAAGCCGGCAGGCTCGCCCCATCCGGGAGCAGGATTTCGAACCGACCATGTCGGTCATCAGCTTCGCGGACGGTGACGCGATGGCGGCCGGCAGGTTTTCCTGAAGGTCGGGAAAAGTTGAGGCGGCGGGTGGTCTGGTCCAGTGAAGTTGTCATGGAAAACGCTTTCGGCCGGTGGCACGCTCTGGCGGCCTGGCATGGTGATGATGGGAATGCGAGAATGGAGAGCCGGTGGCGGCCCTAGGGAGGAGGCGGGGCACCGGCTGAATGGGTGACGAAGGTCGATCGACCGGCAGCGCGCCGCTGGGCTGCTGCGGGTCAAGGTTGAACTAGATCGCCATCGCTGACTTGGCTTTGTCGCCAGAGTTGTAGTCGAGCCACATCCGCCTCTCCAAAAACTCAAGAGGGCGCGTGTGAAAGCAGATTTCCGACCGGCTGGCCTGCATCTGCCGGATACCGAACTCGAAAGACCGTGAGCCCTTGATCTTGCCTGAATGGCAGAGAGCAACAAACTGCCGTATGAATTCCGGCCGCTCTTCTTGCGGTGCCTTCTGAAACATCCCCCAGCATCGTTCGGCCGCTTCGCGATACGGGCGCGTGTCCTCGTCCTGTCGCTGATTTTCATTGCCGGCTTGCGGTGATGCGCCATCGCCAACCTGAGACGAATCCAAATTAGCCGGCCCTCGCTCGCCGGAGGCGGGCGCAGATTGAGGCGGGTCTTTGGGGTGGGTCTCTGAGCGGGGTCCCTGAGAAGAGTCGGGTGCGGTGACCGGACTCTCATGCACAGGTGACCGCATCCCTCCTGACGGGTCACCGCACCCCTCCTGACCGGTCACCTCACCCTCCTCGGATTGTGGGGGTGCGGTGAACGCATCCTCTCCAGATGCGACAGCGAAGGCTCCCCACTTCTTCAGACGGTACTCATTGACCTCGTCAGATTTGCCTTTCTTGGTGCTCTTGACGTTCAGGACTGCCTTGCATGGGACAAGCTTCCTCTCCCCGCTTTTGGAGCGGATTTCACGCTGTCCGGTTTTCAGTTCCTTGATGATGCGCTTTGCGGCGCGGGCGTCCTTCGCGATATCCTTCGCGAGGGTTTCGTAATTCGGATAGGCGCTTCCCCACCGACTCTCATCTCCGGAGCGCCCCTCGTTCAGACGATCTACGACGCAGACCAGCGCCCTGAACTGGGCGTCTGTGATTTCCGGATCTTCAGCGTAGGACCGGATTTCTTGCAGCTTGCGGCCGGCGGTGATCTGTATCTTCACGCCTTCCGGTGACGTGAGGATCGGCGCTTCCGAGTTGGGCTTGCTTTTCTTCAAGTTTGGCTTCATATTACGGCTGTCATCTAATAGTGAGTGTCCTCAGCCCGCCGCGTCAACGGCGGGTTTCTTTTGGATCGGGTTATCGTGCGGTGCCCTCAACCTGCATTCGGTCGAGCAGGTCATTCAGCGCGCGTCTCGCCAGGTCGCTTCGCGAAAGCTTCAGGCGATGGCGGGCTTCATCGATGCGAGCCATCTGGTGGGCGGCGAGGCGGACGGCCAAAACCGGCCGCGCGTTTTCAGCGTCGTAGAAGTAGGGCATCAGGTTCTCAGTGGTTGATGTTTGACAGGGCTGTCGAAAGGAGACCCTGCGGCGCTCAGTATAGGGGTGTTAAATTTTTGGAGTCCACACGGCGCCGCACGGCTCTAAACGGCGCGTGCCAGAATGCTGGGTCAACGTTGGGTACTTGGATCGTCAGAGCAGCCAGCGGGGGTTCCGCCTTGAGTGATGCACGGTCGATAGAGCCAAGGCAGAACATAACTGCCCGACCACATGCCGCGCCCACTGCGTTCGGCTTCGTGCTGAGCAGCCCCGTACTTCCCTTTGGAGGAGCGCGGCCAATTCAGCGCGAGGCCGTTGCGGACCAGCTAATCGGCGACGTTGACTCCGAACAGCGGCCGGCCGAGAAGCATGTCCGGCAGGCGCGCCGCGGCATCGGCGCTCGCTCCCATTTTGGGGCGCAGCCTACGCCGTCTCCTCGGGCGCGATGGTGAACCCGCCAACCTTATCCCCCTCAGCTCCGAGCCGGTCCTGTTCGCTCTCCAGCTCCAGGACTATGTCGAGGTAGTCCTTGAACGTGGCCGATGGGCCGAGATGCCCGTCGATCAATTCTCGAAGTTCTTTCCTGAAAAGATCTGGTTTGAAGGCCACCCTCGTCTCCCATTGGATCTGTGCCAACGACTACTTCGGCATCGCGCGGATCATGATGCCGACCCATCGTCGTGCAATGAACTCGCGACCCGGCTTGCCGAACGCGCAAGAAGCAGAGAACCAGGGCGGCACATGGACGCTGGACGCGCGTCGCTAACCCCTGTCAAAGAAAGTGTTGGTGCTGGTCATCTGCGCTGGTGAAGTTCGAAGCCTTTGCAGAATCTTTAGACAGCTCTGTTTGTGAGCCCAATATGGAGCACCAGCGCCGTCCGCCAACATCGCATCGCAGTGTTCGATCATCAGTTCCAATGCCGCGCACAAGGCGATGAACTCACTATCTCCAACCGTTACGGTGTGTTGGTAAGTCGTCACGTACACTCTCTCCCGCTGACATCAGGCAGTTGCTCGCAGGCCCTCATACAGGCGAGTGAACGAGGGGGCCCCCTTGAGCCGTAGGCGAAGCCTCACTGGCGAATCTGCATCGCGATCCGTCAAAGTCAAAGTCAAATCTGTACCAACGCCGAGCGTTCGCACGGCCAGCATCGTGTCTCGGCTGCTGATGATCCCAAGAAACGCGGTTTCAGGATCGTCCTCGCTCGCGGACCCATTCACCTCGAACATGCCACCGCGTACCAACGGATCATTCTCGGTCCCGCGCCCCGAACCGTCTGCGATCAGGCCAAGGATGAACGGCGCCTTCACCAGATGCGGCTCGAAGGGCTCCTCGTCGGGCATCAAATGAAGATAGGGTGTCAGCCGAAAATGCAGGTCGGTGTCGATTGTGCCATTCAGGTAGCGACTGACGGAGCACGTTATCTGCAAAGAGGTCGCCATTTCCTGTGGAATTGCCGCGGTCACCCGGTGATCGCACACCAACTTCCCGCCCTCCTTGCGCCACCTGCCATCTGTGGCGGAGGACTGAGTTCCGTTCCAACTATTCCCCCACGATTGTGCTGTTGGTTCCTTGGCCGCTGGAAGCTTCGGCTGGGGGACTTCCCGCGCGATCTTTCCGCCTACCATCCAATCGTTGAAGTCTGTTCGTTGATCACTGTTTCGCAGCCACTCGTCGTTGAGTTTGAGAAAATGTACTCGCCCTTCGATCGGTAACCACTCGGGAAATGAGGTGCGCCACGCCGCGCCAGTGGAAACCCATTCTCGAACGTACAGCGCGTGAGTGACGTCCGTGGCGGGCAAATTCCCCCGTCGTATCGCTTCCAAGATTGCGTCGCAGAAATCGGCATGCCTCATGTCGTTGTACGCACGGTTCAGTTGGTCAATCGAACGTAGGCTTGCGATGCAATTTGCCATTTCCTCTGGAGTAGCCCGAGGCGCCTGTTCGATGGTGCGGCGTCTGCGCTCCGTGTTCTCATGAGCGACTTGCTTGACGTAGTCCCATGCGGTTGGCGCGGGCTGCCGGGAAGTGCCCCCAAACAGGTTCTTCCAGAATCCCATGTGCCGCCCTCCGTTCCGCCCTGCAACAAGTATAAGTTGGTGAGCCCTTTTGCTGCAATCAGTTTTCCATCGCCGACCACGCATGACAAAGGCTGAAGGCTGCGTCGCGGGCAAGAAGCCGTCACAGCCAAGAAACCTATGAGTGCGTCTCTAACGGGCCTGCTACATCGGGTTGGTCGTCGCACCGTCGAATGTCAGCCCGTTGATGACCGTGCGGTTGCGGCGCCGCATTAGCTTTTGGATGGTATCTCGAACGTCGTTGTAGTTGCTGCCAAGGCGCGCGAGAAGCGGACCAGATTTTTGCCGGCGAGCCCGCTGAAGTCGATAACGGGTAGCTGCTCGCACTCGAAGCGATAGCAAACTTCGTCACGGTCACCAGCACATGGGGAGCGTCCCCATGGTGCTTTGTTGTAGACCCGAGGTGCCGGCGTCAATCTTCCCATCCATCGCGGCACGATTCACGCTTTAGTCGCTTCCTCGTTGTCGCCATAGTCGCAGTCGCCGCCGGGGGCAGTGCTGGCTATCAGCGCTGCATTATCTTGCGAACGAGATCGAGCGGGTCGAAGTCGTCGGGCTTTGCGGTCTTCGCGCGTTCGGCAAGCCGTGTCGCAAGTTCGTTGCAGGACGATTGTTCGGCTTCGGAGTCACTGCGCATCTTGTTGCCGAAGTAGTCGTCCGGCGCTGATCTCGCTTTCGCGACACGCTCATAGACTGTTTGGCACTGCTTGGTTTTGTAACCTTCATAACCTGCTAAACCAATCGTCACCAACACGACGAGCGCCAAGAACGCGAGGCCGAGGCCAACCGCGATAACCCCGACGATCGCAATGCCGATCTTGATCGATTGCCAGTTGCGCAGGATTAGAAAGAAGATGAAGGCTAGTACTATGCCCGCGATCAGCAGGTCTAGGATCTGGCTTCCAGTGCCCCCCGAGTTCATTACGTAACCACGGCATCTGGGGTTCGATCGCGTAGGAACTCGGGATCGTATCCGTATTTGGCGGCAAATGCCTTGAGACCAACTCTTGTTAGTTGCGTGTTCTGATGCGGGCTCTGCTGTTGCAACTGTCGCAAGGTGTCGCGAGAATGCGGATCGATCGAGCCATCAGCGATAAACGGCAGTTCACCCTTTTGGATCGCGCCCGTCAGCATGGCGTATGTGTCTTTGACGCTACCCCGAGTGCCCAAGCTCAAACTGGGTCTGAACCCTGCCCATAGCTGTGCGGCTTCAATCAGTGTCAGCTTGTCCCGGTGCCTCCACATGTCGAAGTCGGGCTTGGACATCGTGGGTTGATTGATCTCGGGTGACGCTGGGGTAGTCTGTTGTTTCGCAAGGGCGCGGTACATATCGGCTTGAGTTTGAACAGTGCCCCACAGAAACAGCAACGGTACGAGCAGTACAACGCCGACAATTAAGCTGATTATCGTCGACAATGAGGAGAACCCGTTGGCGATGCCGGTGATAACCAGCGTGCCGATCGGCACAAACGCGGCACTGAGGGCCTTCTTCTTGTCCCAGCCTACCAGATCGAGCGTGCTTGCCCACGCACCCTTGAGTACGTCGCGCCAGTAGTGGTCTGGTTTTTCGTCCGCCGCCATGTGCCTCGCCCCCTGCGAGTTGCATCATTGATCGGTTTCTACGGGTATGGTGTCGTTTGCAAGTCCTTTTAGGCGGCGATCATTCCGACCGTGCCTTTCTTGGTGACAATCTCCGTCCATCATCGGAACGCCTTGCAGCTGTCTCCGCTCGTGAAGGTGCCCAACGGACAGGACCGCCCCTCGATCTTCGGTATGGCGCGCGGCGTGTCCCGGTGGAGCGCATCGCAGAAGTCGCCCTTGCCGACGTTGCCGTTCGAGCGACTGCCGGGTGCGCTGGATGCGTTCGGCCGTCCCTGGGCGTTGGGTCTCGACGAGAGCTATGGGGAGGTGCCGAACAGAGTCAGCATGCCGTCGCACCAGCGGCGCTGTAGCGTGAATTGGTCACCGATAAATCCGAGAGAACGGAACGCGATCCGTAGCAGTTTCGTAGCAGAAACGTAGCAGATAACCGGGTACGTAGCGTGAACCGGTGATAGCGGATGCGTTGAATTTACTGAGGAATTTGCTCGTTGGTCTAACGAGCGGTTAGAGCTCCGGGCTGCTGCCGAACGTTTCACTTTAGACCTTTTAGAAATCGTCCAGAAACTCGGAAACAGGTGTCACACCACAGACCAGCAGATGGTCTCGGGCACGAGTGCAGGCAACGTAGAGCAAATGACGCTCGGTCTCGTACACCTCCTGTAGATCGGCATCGTCGCCTACGTGCTCAATGCGCTCTTGGAGCGGGATCACCTCGTCGTCGCAAGACATCACGACGACGGCACGGAACTCCAGGCCCTTGGCCAGATGCATGGTGGCGATTGAGACCTGTCCACTCGCGGTTTCAACCCGATCGTCCAGAAGCCTAAACTCGAGCCCTGCGTCCTCAACCGCCGCGCGGGCTCGGTCGAGTTGCGCTTCGGAGCGCACGAATACTCCGAATTCGTGCGGGAGCAGGCCGGCCGCGGTCAGTTCGGCGATCCAGCGTCCAACCGCCTTGCATTCGTTGCGTTCATCCTGCAGCGCAAGAATCTTCGGCTCTGGACCATTGAAGACCGAGATTGCATCGTCCCGCTTCTCCACGTTGCCATCGGCGTCCGTGACCGAAGGACCGAGCAGGCGGTCGGCCTGACTGCGAATCTGATGTGACGTCCGATAGTTGACACGCAGTGTTCGCGAGCGCCCCCTAATATCGATACCCAGCGACTTCCAGGAAAAGGGCTGCTGGAAAATGCGCTGCCCCAAGTCGCCCGCAAAGAACAGGGCGTTCGCACGGTCGCCGCCGATCGCCGCCAAAAATCTCAGATGGGCGGGATTGACGTCCTGTGCTTCATCGACGACCGCAAAGTCGAATACGATCCGCTTGTCGCGGCCGATCGCGTTAGCGAGCGAGTTGAACAGCTCCGGCCATGTGATCAACTGCATCGATTGCAGCTCTGCCTGAACGCGCTCGAAGATCGACCACAGTACCTTGCGCTGCGGCTCCGGCAGGCGGGTCTTGCGCCCGAGTCTGGCAACGTCGCGGTAGGCCTCCCACGATCTTAGCTGCCAGGCATCAACAACCTGGTCCCATTCGGCGATGAGAAACCGCGAGCTGAACTTGTGGTCAGTCGCCGCAGCTACTCTGATAATCAGATCCCGAACGACCTCGGTAGTTGCAATCGTGGCCGGCCCGACATGCGATTTGTGCAAACGAAATCCGATGCTGCTGAGAGAGTGCACGTCGATCCGCTCGCCGAGCCGGGGTTCATTTGCCAACAGACGACGTAGTTTCGCCTGAAGGGCATGGGCGAGGGTGTCGGAAAAGGTGGTCAGAAGCACGCGAGCCTGCGGATAGGTCCGGGCCAGATGCACCGCCCGGTGCAACGCCACGATCGTCTTTCCCGTACCCGCCGAACCTGACACTCGGGCCGGTCCGGAATAGTCGCGTTCGACTATGTCGCGCTGCTCCGGATGCAGGAAGACCGTCCACTTTTCCCAGGGAAATTCGAGCGCGCGCTCCAGCTCCTCGACGTTGGTCATCATTCGGAAGCGGCGCTGTGCGTCCGGGTGCTCGAAAGGGCTGGTCAGCTCCTTTGGAGCGATAGCCGGGCGAGGCTTGCCGCCGGTCGCAAGTTCAAGCAGGGATTCGGCCGCCTCGGCCGGCAGATGATCTGCCACGATCAGAAGCGTGTCCTCAGTCGACTTCTTGACATCTGCGAGCCATTCAATTGGCACGCCATAGCCCAGTAGTTCGTCGTCGGTGATATTCGCGAACAGCGGCAGCTTCTCCATCTGCACCAACGGCAATTCGGTCTGCACATAGACCGGGACAAGCACCTCTTTCACGGTTTCGCGAATCTCGACGAGCTGGGCCGCTCCGGTTTTCGGATGAGTCTCCAGCTTGCGCCTTTCTGCCCAATCGTAAGCTTTGTCATGATGACCGACGTAGCAGAGCAGGAGACTTTGATCGCTCCGATGGACGATCAACCGGATGTCGCTGTTCACCCGAACGGACCAGAAGTTCTTGTCCCTGGCCTTATCGAGCTTGTGGAAGCTCATGCCCGGATTGGCAGGATTGAGCTGCAGGTCGAATGCGGTGGTCTTGACTGCCTTCTGCTCGTCGCCGGTCAGTCGGGCGAGACTGTCGGTGAAGGTGTCGGCGATACGAAAATCCATGACGTTGCCCCATAGCTCAATACCACCAGGATCTAGCGATCATCGGCCCGCGAGTTGAAATCCGAGATTGCGTTGATCTTCGACGCAGCGATCAGGTTCACCTGGCCGCTGACTTCTCCGCGCATGCGCAATAAAAAGCCCCTTCGCAAATAGTCGCCGATCTGCTCCGCCGTGATCGCGATCTGGTTGGCGGAATGATGTTTCGTTCTACCCAGAGCCGGATCAGCAACCCTGTATAGCCCATCAGGAAATCTGTGGGGGACATACCGTTCGCCCTCCGACGTAAATCGCTCAAAGGGCGGCAACCCTGGTAAGTTTGGTGGTGCTGCCGGCTCCGGACAAATTGCGTTCGAGGCGGTGGCGCCGTCCTCGCTGGTGACGCCACCGCCAATCAGTTTCCCAGTGCGCCTACCTCGGTTTGTGACACTGCTGATGAGACGCCCGACGCAGACGGTCCTAAGTTGAGCCGCCGCAACCGCTGACTGATCAGACGCTCGCGGGCTGCGACAAATTCCGGCAACGCCGCAACATCCCAAATGTCCGGTTCGTTCGGGATGAGATGACGTTCAAGGAAATCACTGTCGCGCGTTCGTATCCAATGTGGGAACGGGGTATTGGTCTTTTCCAGGTTCTCTCGTCCGAGCAAAAGCTCAAGGTTGCCGAGCTTATCTACGCTTTCAAGTATTTGTTGAATGCGGGTCTCCGGAATGTTTCGCGCCATCAGGGCCTTCCGGTCCGCAAAGGACCGAGGAATGATGTGGTCGATGTGATACTGGGTCGACCCCCAATTGACGCTGTCGTAGAGCAGTGAAGCCGCCAGGAAGCAGTTCCGCTTGCCATAGGCGATCTCCAGCACTCCATCGATATTGTTGTCATCGAAGGCGGTGATGCGGCCCCGCGATGCTAGTCCGCGCACCAGTGCGCCATTGGGGAACTCTCTGCCGCCCTGGAGCGACTCCTGAATGACAGTACGTGCTGTACCAATAGTTTGATCAGAGCTGCCACCAAATACCCCGTTCAGGAGACTACCCAGGAGCCATTGATGGATGCGCTTCGCGTTCTCCGCCTCAAAAGGCGTTGAACCGTCCAGACTGCCGCAGTTGGTCCGATAGAGGTAATATGCGATGGGCAGCAGAGCGTTAACCGAAGTCAAAGTCTCCCGGTCGATCCCAAAACGGTTCACGAGTCGAAGCGTTGCATCAAGGCTCGCCTTGATTGCGCGCCAGTTCTTCTCGATCAACTTGAGATTCACAGTGGTGAAGTTGCCGACCTTGTACCGTTGATCGAGGTCGGAGAGTACCAGGCACGACTTCATGACGAAGTCCTTATCGATCTCGTTCCTCGCATCCAGGCCGGAGTTAAGGTGGTCGACGAAGTCATAGATTTCTTGACGCGCGCTCACGCCTTCCCATTTGGAGGTGATCATCGAAAGCAGAAGATCAGACTTGCTCAGCTTCGTCCCACCGTCGTTTGCTCGGATAAAGATGTCCAGCACGCGGTCGTATGACTGATCCTTTTCCGTGTAGTAGGCGATGACTTCGTCTCTCCAAATGGCTCGGTACAGCCGATCGAGGTTCTTCTCGAGCACTCTCTTTCTTAGGAGCGGTGTGTCAGGTGATAGTTTGGCTAACATTCCGTCGGCAAGCGCGTAAAATGCATTGTCACTGGTGCAGTCCAGAATATGGCCCACCTTCATCCATAGGTGATCGGCATCACTATGCGGCTCATCCTCCGCAAACCGAAGACCGTAGGTGATGCCGAGGTCGTCGGTGTCTCTATCTTGGACGTCATCAAAGGCTGGATCTTTCAGTAGATCGATATAGAGCCTTTGTCTGCTCCAAGCATCCGGATTGTTGCGCCTTCCATACTTAGTGCGCACAGTGAACGAGCCACGCAAGCCGATTAACAGGGACGTAAGCCGCTGCTGGCCATCCAGTACCAGGATGAGATCCCGGCCATCTGGCTCGGCCATCTCATTGTGGGTGTCGCCGTACCGGAAGTTTTCGATAAACTTGTATATCTCCCAGTCCGAGCGGTGCTCTCGCCGGATCTCCCAGAACAAGAATGAGCTAATAGGGTATCCCTTCAGCAGCGAGTCAAAGAGAGCGATAATTTGATCTGGTTGCCAGACGTAGGGACGCTGGATCGCGGGGAGGAAATACGACCGGTTGATCTGATCGATGACGCGGGCGACAGTTGAGGAGACGTACGACATTTTGCGTTTCGGATTTTGACTGGTTGGTGCGTTATTGCTGTACGAACGATGTCCGAGTGCGATGGCGACCCTTACTCGGGGGGTGGAAAGAGCGAGACGACGCGATCAAGATCGCGAGACAGTGGGGAAGGGAGGGCTTTGGCAAAAATTGTGCTCAGTTCGCGGTAATACCAGATTGTGCCTTCACGAGCGCCGGTGAAACGACGCCATAGCTCATCGCCGATCTGACGATAGTCGTTAAGGATGGCCTCGGCGTTGTCGAGCTTGTCCGCAAGTGAGACCAACTGTGAATTGACGGGCTTTGATGGCAGTTTCGCGAGGTAAGCCTCTTTTCGCGTTCGCCACTCCGGTTTCGGCTCAACCCAAGAGTCTGTGCAATCGGCCACAATCTGTGCGACCTCAGGGCCAAAGCGCTCGCGGATCACATCTAGCGTAGCCTGCCCGCCTTGGTCTTCAGCGGCGTCGTGCAGAAGGCCGGCAATCGCTTGGATCTCGGTGCCGCCTGCCGACAACACGCGGCTGGATACGCTCATCAGGTGCGCAATGTACGGGATCCCGCTTCCCTTCCTGGTCTGATTGCGGTGAAGCTCGGATGCAAAGAGCAATGCATCATCAAAGCGTGTAGAGAGAGGGCCCATTGCTATTCCTTTAATTCGAGCTTTTGGAATTCTTCGAAATGCTTTCGTACTGCATCGGGGGCAGGCCGATGAAATAGGTTCTGTGGTAACTTAATCGCCCTGTCATGGCACTTGGCGTAAGCCGACTCCCGCAGACGCTTCGATGTACGAACTTTCAGTTCTCCGGAAACGTACTCCAAGGATAGCAGGTGAGCGTCAAACAGGATGTGGAGATCAATCTTCAGCAATATCCCGTTTCTGAGATCGTTAGTCGCGGGTCCGAGGTACGGGAAAATATGTGCAGCCTCTAGAACTTCGCTGACGCGCACTCCGGAAATGGCGCAGCGATTTCCCCAAGCCTGTGAGATATCTCGACGAAAGGCGGAGGTACCGTCACGCCTGACTTGTTCCGAGACAACCCGCCGCCGCTCATCGACGGGGCTGTCTACATCGAAAGGAAGAGCCAGTGTTTCCGCAAGGCCGGAGTAGGGTGCGGTCGCCAATCGGTAGGCGTCCTGAAATCGCTCTAGGAGTGGCTCCAGTGGTTTGACAGCAACGATATATTGTTCCTGGTCGCGAACGAATTCGAGCTCTGGCGGACGGCGATTGAACAAGAACTGGACGCAGCCTGCATCGAGCGAGCGCACGACTCCATCCCGAGTTCGAAAGGCGTAGGGCACCGGGCGACCCAAGGCCCAGTAGAGCCCGACCAGGTTCTTCTCAAAAAAAGACGTGCGTGAGGTTCTGCCTTCGGCCGGGTCTTTGATGACCTTGTAGAATTGAGGATACTGTCCCTTTGAAAACGGATGGCTATCCCCGGCGGTGTACTGAGGGATTTCAATGTCCAAAAGTTCGAAATCGTCTGGTTGCGGCGGCATCACCGTGCTCCAGGGAACTTGCGCAGCATTTGTGACCTCGCATTCTGAAACTTAGATGGGGTCAACTGTGGTTCGCACTTCATCAAGGAACGATTTCTCAGCTATCATTGAGAATAGGTTTTCGACCCTTCCGGGATTGCCCTTGCTGCGCTTTAGTGTTCCTCCCACAACCTTCCATGGTCCTTTCACACCAAAATTCGTGTTCACAATCTTTCGCGATGGCTTCTTGTTGGCTTTCTTCAAGTTGCCCCCCCAACAATCATTCTACTCGAAATACTTTCATGACCTCATCGCCGAGGTGATTGATGACTTTAACGGCGATGCGGCTGCTCTTTGGCCTGTCGAATGGGCGCGAGATATCGCTGTTCAGGGTAGCCCAAGCCTCCGGATCAATCTCGGCCTTCAGCGTTGTCTTCAGCGCACCGTAGGGATCGTTCGCGCCAAGGAAGTAGGCGTGACGAACAAAAAAGCTTTCCTCATTGTAGTTGGTATCGATAAACCAGCACGCGATGCCTTCTGCATTGTCACTAATGACTTCGCCGGTCTGGGGCTTAAACACATCGACGCCGTTCACTTTAACGCGCAGTCGGCCATCCTTCTCGTGGATCAGATCGATGTCGGGTTCGCCGAAGATGACGAAAAGGTTGCCCTTGCCGGTATTCTTGAGATCGTCTGCCATGTGCAGGTCAGCGTTCATACGCGCTTTGAGCACGGGAATGCGACCGAGCTTGTTGAACTCGGTAGTGTGGGCCTCGTAATTGAAAGCGCAGGCGATCAGCACGTCGAAGGAAGCATCGCCGGCCTCGCGGGCGGCAGCGACTAGATCGGCGCGGAGGACAGTGCCGAACTCCGGGCCGATGAATACCGCCGCGCGTCGCTCGGTTTCGCCTTCCATGTAATGCCCTTCGGCGCAGACGAGATCGCCCGGCCAAGGCGAGAGCGATGTGAAGGTGATCCGATCCTCTTTGTGTGCCTGCTGGACACCGGCGATCTTGAGATTTTCGAGGATCATTTCGGGGAAGGATTTCTTGGCTCCGTATTCGGCGCCATGGTCCTCAAGGCCATCGATCAGCTCGTCGTTCTCATCTACGCCCAAGATGCGGTGCGGACTGAGGCTTTCGACGGTGAGGGGTCCCGCAACACGGACTTTTTTGTTATCGGTGTAGGGCTTATCGTAGAGGTATTCGAACTCGGCCTTGGCGGCGATCGAGGCGTCAATTTCTTGCTGCCGCGCGATGCGCTCGACCCACCATTCGGCGTGTAGCCTCTTCGCCGACTCAGGCCACCGCCCGTCCACGTCGCGCGGGATCTCCCATTCGTGCCATGAAGTGTTTAGAGCGCTGTTCAACTGGTCCAGCAACGGCGCAAGCTTGGCCTGCCACTGTTCCCAGATGATATCGATCTCAGCATTGTTGGCGATCGATTTCAGCGTGATGTGCGGCACGCGCTCATAGACAAAGCCGTGACGAATGTCGCCGTGCACCGGCTTTGTGCTCGGCGCCGTGTTCGTAGCCTGGCCTTCCTTGATTTGCCCTTCGCGCGAATCGGCGAGAAGATAGAAGGGATAGCGCGCTCCCATGATCCGCGCGCGAGCCAGAGCGAGCGCGACCCGCGAAGTATCGATGGTGATCCAGCGGCGGCCCCATTGCTCAGCTACGGTGGCCGTAGTTCCAGAACCACAGGTTGGATCTAGTACGAGGTCCCCTGGATCAGAAGCCATGAGAAGACAGCGTTCAACAACACGCTCGGAGGTTTGTACGACGTAGGTCTTTTCCTCAGATCTACTCGAGAATTTTGTGTCTCCCCAATAGTTGCTTCTTCGCGCAACCGAATAGTCGTCGAAGAAGCGAACGTAACTCAACATCCTTCCGCGTAGCTCGATTCGGTTTGCGCGCGTCAAGCGCGTCATACCTTCCCTGCCAGTTTTCCAATAGCCGGTGATTGGTTTAAACTCCCTGCCTTCAAACGGCACAGGAAAATCACCTGGCGGGCGCTGTGAGACGATGTTGTCTTGCCGATAGAGACGAAATTGCTCGCTTAGCTTCTCCCAGTTCTTGAGGTCGTCAGACTCTATGGTGTGCGGACGGCCTTGGGTGTCACGATATCGACGATATTCTCTCTGAATCGTCTCATCTGAGCCTTTGCTTCTGAGAACCTCGCGATACTTGAGGTGTGATTTCTCCTTTGCGTAAAACAGAAGGAAATCGCAGGTGCTCGAAAGATAATCCGCGGTTTGAGCGCTCGTCTTTTCAATAACAATTTCTGAAACGCAATTGTCTTCGCCGAAGACTTCATCCATGAGCGCTCGAACTCGATGTACGTTTTCGTCACCGATCTGAACAAAAATCGCGCCTGATTCAGTTAACAAATCCCGGCAAACGACGAGGCGGTCCCTGAGATAGGTCAGGTAACTGTGTATCCCATCCCGCCACGTATCACGAAACGCCTTCACTTGCTCCGGCTCGCGCGTGATATGACCAGCGTTGCCATCCTTCACATCGCGGCTAGTCGTAGACCACTGGAAATTGCTGTTAAATCTAATGCCGTACGGCGGATCGAAATAGATGCACTGCACCTTGCCACGTAGGCCCTCGCGCTCCGCGAGGCTGGCCATCACCTGGAGGGAGTCGCCAAGGATCATGCGGTTCGACCAGTTCTGGTCGTGCTGATAGAACTCGGTCTTGTCGACTCCCTTGGGAATCCCGTTGAAATCCGCGAATAGGTCAGGCGTGATCTCGCCACCTTCGTGCTGGCGCTCCTTGGTGGTACGAAGCAGATCATCGATCAAGACCTTCGGGTGGACCTTTTCCTGGATGTAGAGTGGCGGTGCCTGGACAACGAGGTCACTCCAATTCTGCTCGTCCTTGCCGCGCCAGACAAGTTGCGGATCGAGGTCGCGATTGCGAGGGTAGAACACCTTCTTTGGGTTTTGCTGTTCCTTCTCAAGCACCGATTGATATTCCGCCGTAGGAATATTCTTCCGCTTGGCTTCGTCGTGCTTCAGCATCTCGACTGACCTGGCAGCCTGCTTCTTTCCATTTTTTGCCATACGAATCCTCTCGGCCCTTCTCGCGCTGCCCAGTCTCAGGCCGGTTCTTTGGTGCGAAAAATTTCGACCATCTTGTCGAACTCGGCTTTAACCCGAGCTTCAAAGTCTGTTCCGATCTGGTAGATTTCTCCGAATTCAGCAAAAGCCCAGCGCCCGAACATGCCAAGATGATTTACGCCGGGCACCCAGTACGTTTCCATGGTCGTCTTCTTTTCCTTGGCGTCTTCCCGCCGATAGCCCTTGATTTCGACGATCAGATTGAGGAGGTCATCCGGGGCTTGGCCATCATCGACCTTCACGATGAAGTCGGGGAGATATTTTCGGTTCTCTGACCCGTAGCGATAGGGCACTTCAAGTCCGAGATTGTGGTTCTTGGTGTAAGCGATGACGCGGGGATGGGATTCGGCAACGCGACAGAACTCCGCTTCCCAATCCGAGTCGAGCATTACCCAGTTGACGTGGTTCTTCGGCGGCGGGCCGCTAGTGTCCCATCGATCGGGCCGCGACGTGTTGAAACGGACGTACCGGGTCGATCCAGTATGGTTGTAGGGATCAAGCAGAGCCTTGATCGGCCGCTCGCCAATGAAATGGCGCGTAATGGCGGCCGTGATGCGGTTGCAGGCCATGTCGGCCAGTTCCTGATACATGAGCTGGGCAGGGTAGGTCCCGCCCTTGCAGACGAGGCACGTATCGAGCCATTGCTTCACGATACGCTTGAGTTGGCCGAATAGCGTCAAGTTGGGCTCCTCCCCGGGCTCGCGCCACTTGGTGGTAATCAACCGGTGAGTGAGATTGTAGACGAGGGAGGAAGGCCGCATATCGCCAAGGTGTTCAAGGCTCATATCGACACCCTGACCAATGATGCCCGAGTTTCGAGTAATGGATGGCCCGACTAGGTCCGGGCTCAGTTCGAGCACGGAGTCATCGTTGAAGTCCGCAGAAAGTCGTTCTTCGGGCAACTCGACGCGATAGCCTTCAACGCGAGGAAAGCGAATCTCCAGGGCGTCCCGATCCGGGCTGATCGCCTTCACTTGAATGGTTTCCCGCGGTTGTTGCGGAGGTGCAATGACCGGCTTCGCCGTGAAGTCAAAAGGGATACCGAACACATCGGCATATTCGACGTTGAAAAGACCTTCTTCATTGAGTGCGTAGGACTGTCGTCGCAGCGCGCGCCCTATGACTTGTTCACAGAGCAGTTGCGTTCCGAATGCGCGAATGCCCAGAACATGCGTCACCGTGTTTGCGTCCCAGC
Source organism: Bradyrhizobium sp. WSM2254 (assembly GCF_000472645.1). NCBI lineage: Bacteria > Pseudomonadati > Pseudomonadota > Alphaproteobacteria > Hyphomicrobiales > Nitrobacteraceae > Bradyrhizobium > Bradyrhizobium sp. WSM2254. The sequence continues at coordinate 140,863 of NZ_AXAB01000021.1, forward strand.
CTTCGGTCAACATCGACACTGAGACAACGCAGCGGATTGAGCCACCAAGCTGACCGTGCTTGCCGACGGTATTCATGACCTCACGCAGCAGGTCTTGCTCGCTGATGTTATCGGCGGCCCGAACGTCCCGGGTACGTTCGATAATGTCCTTCTTGAAGCGCTCGATCTCGTCAGCCGCCATCTCACGGAAATTGTCATCCAGCGCATCGCCGGCTTCGAGCTGTTCGCTGTCGATCAGCAGCGTGTTCGGACGCGGCAAAGGATCGCCGGTGACTTCATCGAAATTCCGGAACAGCGCGAAACGGCTGTTCTGGAGCGTGGTCGATCCGTCTGGGTTCTTACGATGAAAACCGGAGACGAAATCATAAACCAGTTTCGAGATGGCCGTATTCTGGCAGACGATGATGAAGCAAGGAGGAACCTTGATCCCGTTTTCCTCCCAGAGCCTGAAGGTCTTTTCGTAATGGCCGTAGAGCGCTTCGATGGCGGTCTGCAGGCGCGTCGGAAGTTTGAGCGGGTCAAGCTCCTCGCCCTGGCCACGCCCCTTCTTGGGCATGTCCTTTCGGATGTTCTCCCAGAGGTCGCGGAACATCGGCATTTCGTTGCCGGGGATGTTTTCGGCAACGGGAACGCGCGGCAGCTTCACGATGCCGCATTCGATCGCGTCCATCAGCGAGAAGTCGCTCATGGTCCAGGGGAAAAGGGTGCCTTCCGCATATCCTGAGCCACGCAGAAAAAACGGGGTCGCCGACAAGTCAATGACGCGGGCTACGCCGAGCCTGCGGTTTACCGCCTCGATGCCGGAAATCCAGAGCCGGGCGGCCTCATTGTTCTTCTCCGCCTCTTTCCTTTCGTCGCCCTTTAGATCCTCATCGTCGGGCTCCTTGGGCTTCTCGCGGTAGCAGTGGTGCGCCTCGTCGTTGATGACCACGATGTTCTTCAGGCCCATCAACTCGCCCATGACGCGCTGAATCATCTGACCTTCGGTCTCCAGCGTGTTCAGCTCTTCTCCAGTCCGTCCTTGCAGGAGCTGACGTCCGCCTTTAGACAGCTCAACGCGCTCACGCAGTCTGAAAGCGTGGTAGTTGGTGATGACGATTTTCGCCCGGTGCAGATCGTCCAGCATGTCGTTGGGAACGATCTCGCGGTTCGAGTAGTAATTCTCGGGATCGTTCGGCTGTAGAACCCGTAGCCGGTCCTTGATGGTTAGGCCGGGCGCGCAGATCAGAAACCCACGGGTGAAGTTCTTGCTGCCTTCATGCCGGCAGGCGTTGATGGTTTGCCACGCGATCAGCATGGACATGACTGTGGTCTTGCCTGCGCCAGTCGCGAGCTTCAGCGCCAGTCGCATCAGCTCAGGATTGGCGTCCTTGTTCGCAGCCGCCAGATGGTCCTGTAGGCGCTTACCCTGTCGGGTGTTGGGAGCGACCTCACTCAGCCAGATCGCGGTTTCGACCGCTTCGATCTGGCAGAAGAATGGACGCACTCCGCCTGAATCATGATGTCGCCAATGTTGGAGCAGGCGGGCCGTTTCGGGCGTGACTTGCCATTGGTTTGGGTTGGGTAGTGCACGCCAGGAGTCAACGTTGCTCCGAACCTCATTGATGATCGAGGTGACGTCGTACTGTTGCTCGGCCGTTGAAAGACCCTTGCCCTCGTCGAAGACAAACCCCTTCTGGGATGCCGCCTTCTTCTTCTTCGGCTTCGGGATAGGCGTGACGAACTTTGCGCCCCGGCGGCTTTCGACGATAAGCTGGGTCGGCTGGCCGGTCTCGTCGAGTTCCCAATGTCGGGTCGGATAGTCGTATGGGGAATTGAGAATTGGTCGATCAAAGAATGGATTAGTCATACTCCCGCCCCCAAATCTTGTTCTTACGTTCCTTACGGGAACAGTTCGCGTAAGTCCCTAAGCCACCAGCGAAAATGCCGCCCGTACTTAAGGCTGGAATCACCCCTGATGCAACCATTTCGATAAGGCCGGACCAAGCACAATTGAACAAAAGACCAATTGGGCGAACGACCGCGCAGCCCGCGAAGGCCAGAAGACCCGGACGACAAGATGCCGGCCCTTCCACAACCAGAAAGATCGGCCGACGCTGCGGCGACGCCGCATCTAGTTTGAGGTATCGGTAGCGGCGGCCACTTCCAACTGACGACGGAATTGATCCAGCGTCATCATACATTTCCGATGCATGCCGTAACCAGCAAACGCTGCAGTAAAGAAACGTAAATCAAAATTCCTAGGCTCGTCGACTGACTCAAGAATGTTCAGCAATTTGCGGCTTCGAGGGTTGTGGTTGGCCAGTAGAAACACGACCTCAGGTCGGCCGCTGACGGAAATTTTTTCGATCGTCTTGCTTCGGTTGAAGCTGATGAGGTCCAATAGTGCCAACTGGTTAAATTGGTCAGCAATCGTCTCACTCAACGCTTCCAATCTTACCGGATCGCCAAGTATAGCTTTCAAGTCGTCGATATGTGCGATGATGCCTGCGTCACCGTCGTAAGCGTCAATGCCATACTTCATCTCGATAAATACAGGAGTGCAGGCTGATCCATCTTTGCGGCTGTGGCTGAGCCATCTGAGGCCCAGCATATCGAGCCTGGCGCTTTGGCTGACGTCTGCGTACTCGATGTCCGTGATGAAGTACTCGGTTGAGTTTGAAATCGGAGAGCGGTTATTTTCCCACGCAACGAGCTGCTGAAACTCTCGTTCCGATTTTGCGTGCTCCGAAAGGAAGGCATTCATGAACTCCTTTAGCTGAGGCAAAGCCTTCACCCAATCGCTGCAGTGCTCAGGCGCTGAAACGACGCGCGGGACGTTGGGCATGATTTCATCCATCGCGTAGTTGGCATCGAAATGCGCAAGATAGTCCGTCCCCTTTTGCTCAAGGCGCAGGATGCTTCCACCTCTATAGTAGACGTTGATGGACTTGCCCCGAAGCGCAAGCATCAGTGTGTCGTCGCGACGAATCTTTCGCGCAAGCTCGACAAGCTTACCCCGCTGGAGGTCCTCCAGAAATTCGGTATCAAGTTTGCGGTTCACTCGTTGCTCTCCCTTTGCGCGTTCGACCAACATACTCTTTGGGTGGGTTGACTATACTTCCCACCATTGGCCATCTGCTCGGCGAACCACATTCGCAAACAGATCGCTAAACTTGTCGCCTTCGAATGTATGAATTGGAACGAGAGCCTTTGGCGCGAGAGCGGCCGCAAGGCGCTTCAGATCTTTGATGCTGGCGTGACCCGACGTATGAATGTTTTCCAGTTCGACGTTGCGACTTGAAAGGTCAGCCTTGAGCTTCGCACCCGTCTCAAGTTTCAGGTAGCCGGCCCATTGCGACCAGATAGCGCGGGCATTGGTCCAGAGGTCGACCGCGTCGACATCGCGCATCATTGAGGGGCGGAATAGCATCACCGCACGAGAGCCTATCTCGGCAATGTGTTCACGATAAACGCGGGCAGCCTTATACGGCTCTAGCAAATCGAAGCGCTGGCTCTTCGCGATCTGTCGGCGCTGGTACTCCGGGACGTACACCGCGAGATTAGGCCATCCTGGGGCAGGGAGGTTGGGGTTGCCGGTGGCCCTCAGGATCTCCATTGCGTACAGATCGAGCAGGAGCATGCGGCTGGTGCGCTTGCACGCTCGATAGATGCTTACCACACGATCGATATTCTGCGCTGATGCCATAATCGCGACGAAGCCTGCCGTACCGAGGCGCTCGACAAGCACGTCTTCGATTTCACTTTCTGTCGGGAAGTCTGCGCTCTCATCCAAGCGGCCGAGGCTGGAGCCTTCCAACAACATGGCGTCTACACCTTTGGGCGGATCACGGAGCAGACGTTCGAAAAGAGTGCCTTTCCGCCCATGGGCACGGATGTCGCCCGAATAGAATAGCCGGCGGCCGTCAGCTTCGACTAGAAGCGCATAGGCGTCAAAAGCCGAATGGTCGACCAGGTACGGGGTAATCGCGAACGGCCCAATCGCGAACTGCTTTCCGTCCACGAGGTCGATCGTGTCGTTCGGAGCGAACGGATTTGGCACGAATGGGGCCGCAGCATGCAGGATGCGGCGTGTCGCCGCTCCCATTGCCAGCGGAATGGACGTGTGTGCGAGCGGTACGAGCCCCCAATGGTCGATGTGTCCATGGGAAACTATGATCGCGCGAAGCTGAGGATCGGTGCCTTGCTCCAGTCCAGGAACTGCCGGAAGCAAGCGTGGATCGGCGTCTTCGGCATCTAGGGGCTTGCCAAGATCGAGGAGCACCCGCTCGCCATCGCAGGCCAGCTCAATGCAAGAACCGCCGATCTCGTGAGATCCCCTGCGTATGCACGCCCAGAAGCCTGAGTCTCCTGGTCCCTGATTGTTGTTGGCCGGCTTGGTCAGCGTGACACTCTCTATTTTTGACGACAATGGATACCTGATTCGTACCAGCCCCAATCGCTCAGGATCGCTGAACGTTGGGGCTTCACTCACGAGCCACACTAGGTGGAGCAACTCAGGAGCCTTCCAATCTCTAGATTCAATCGTGCTCCGGAGAAGTTTACGCATTATGGAACATTTTCGAAAAATATTCGCCTGGCATTGATTGAGGTTTGCGTGCCATTTGCCAAAGATCACGGTGGGATCTCTGAATGACCGACGTCATAACCTTTGCAATTGGCGACGTTCACGGTTGCTCTCAGAAGCTGGAAAGACTTATTGCGACCTGCGAGAGGGTGAGTGCAAGGCGGCAATCGCGCTTCATTCTGATCGGCGATTACGTTGACAGGGGACCCGATGCAAAAGGGGGCATCGACTTCCTCATGAAGGAGCAGGTGCGGCAGCCGTATCGCTTTGTATGCCTCCGCGGCAATCATGAGCAGATGCTTCTCGCTGCCGCGGCGGCAGAGCGCTCGGACAGCGATCTCGTCAACTGGTGGGCAAACGGCGGCGAGCAGACGCTCGAAAGTTACGGCGTCAACGACCCGAGCGAGCTTCCGGATGATCATCTGGCCTGGATCAGGGCCCTTCCGCTGAAACTAACCGATGGGAAGCGGCTATACGTGCATGCAGGTATCCGGCCTGGCGTCGCCATGGCAGCACAGACGGCTCACGATCTGCTTTGGATACGCGAGCCATTTCTATCTTCGGACCTTGATCATGGCGCGCTCGTTGTTCACGGCCACACTCCAACAAAATCTGGATTGCCTGATCTTCGGACCAATCGCCTCAACATAGACACCGGCGCCTGTTTCGGAGGGCAGCTCACTGCTGCGATGTTCTCGAATCGGCAAAGACAGCCGATGATGTTTGTAAACGATCTAGGAGGGACTTGGTCGTGAAAGCGGCGCGGACCAACGCACCTTCATAGGTTTATCCGCCCCAGTATCAGTGGATCGTCTTTAGCTTGGCGAGCGTGCCTCCTGGGTCGGCACCAGATGTCCGCACAACTGCGGTAGGTCCGATTGGTTGCACTCCGCTGGCTATGCCTATGGTTGGTCTTGTCTCTTTACACGCCTTCGAACTTCCTCAGCACCCGACACAGCAATTTTTCGCGCATTTGCAATAATTGCTTTGGCGAGCAAAACATTTGTGTCGTTCATACTTATGCCGAGCCGAGCCATTTTCATGTCCGCTCGTCTAGTACTCAGCCTGCTGCGCAACCAGGCCGGTGGGTGAGAACTTTGCCGACATCCCAAAATACCCGCAACGTTGTCCGGCACAACAATGTTCTTTCCGGCGTCGAGAAGCTCAAATGCCCAGTCCTCGACGCGCTGCTGATCCTGCTCCGGAATGGAAATCCCCGAGCCTTCGCCTGATCCGTCGCAAAGGTTCACGTCTTCCAGCGCATCAAACATAAAGAGAAATAGCGCGGGCGCGTATTCCTGTAGGACCGAGAACATCGGCTCCCAATCCGGACTCGCAGACTTGTCACCCTTAGCAGCTGCAGAGGCGAGGTCTTCGCCGCTGACGTCCGCTTGCAGCTCTTGAAGCCAGTCGCGTCCCAGGCTCGGAATTCGTCGGATCCCTCCGTTGAGAACTTGAACACCGATCAGCTTAGCACCGCGGTCCGTGTGTCCTCTTATTACGTGGCCAAACTCGTGACCAACAATGAAGCGTTCAATCGCGCGAAGTTGCCGTTCGACCAACGGTGCCTCAAAATTTGTCGCACGTTTAGGCCCCAGCACGGGAAGACCAATTCCTGTTACTGATCTAAATCCGACAATCAGGTACGCCCACTCGGAGACCAAGCCTGGGTATATGCGGAGCGCCTTGTCAAAATCCTCTTCACCGAACGAAAACCTGAGGTTTGCGCCTCTTTGCTCGATTAGCAGTGTCCTATCAACATTCAACAACATGTTGGCCGCAAACTGAAACAACTGTCTATTCATCACGACCATATAGTCAGAGCCGACCTGTCGCGCCGTTGCCATAACCTCAAATACAGGAAGCGTTCCCCAATTTATCTTAGAAAAACTTCTGCCGGCAGTAGTTTCGGCCGCGAGCTCAATCTCAGCTGCGAGCGAATTCATGCGCAAATACGTGATTATTTCTTCACACCGCGTCGGAAACACGGTGCTCTTGAATTCCGGGGAGTCGAATAGCTTCTCTAGGAATTGGCTAGTTCCAAACAACCATGAGTTTCGAAGCAGCAGACTCCGTTGTTCGGATATTGTTTGGCATCGTCCTCCCCAAGCTATCTTTTGCTCACTCTCAAGCCACTCATAGCCCGAGCCTGGAACGTCGGATGGATAACGCTGTTCGCTCGATACTACGGATTGGGCGACTGCGCATGCCGGAAGGGCAAGCCAGGCAGACAGCATGAAGACGGCCGTACGCATGCCACTTCTCGAATCCTAATCGAATGACAATTCGAACTCATAGAAAGGCTTCCGGGCCGCAAACCCAGCGGGGGGCGGTACGCATTTCCCGGTGTCCCAATATGTTTTGGCGATGTCCGAATCCACCGCTTCGTACATCGCAAGGAGAGTCAGTTTTGCAACACCGACTTGCTTAGTCTCCATCATTGTCTTCATCACTTCCGCCATTACCGTCGCGGCAATCTCGTGATTGTATTTCTCGTTGCCGGGCAAGCCACAGTGCTTCATCTCAAAGAGCCAATCGTGGACAATAAACGCAGGAGCGTACCCCCAAGGCGAATAATTGCGGAAGATCCAAAGCCCGCGTGGGATTGATCCACCATCAGTAAACATCCGGCCAGGGGTGATCGTTTCCCCATTGCTTCGTTTGAAGGTCAGCGGATTGTCCTTGTCAGGCAGGAAAACGAACTTGTCGGGCTCCCACCATTGCACGATGAGTTTGCCTTTCAGTGATCCTGCATGGAATTCTTCGTACGATGCTCCCAACGCCGTCCCGATCGATGCAGCTAGAGCAAGCGCCGTAATCCAATATTTCAATCCTGGTCCAAAAGCAGACCACATTGCTGTCTCCCCGAAAGTGGCAACTTAAAGGGTACAACAACCGCTGATTTTGCGCGAGAAGAAATAGATGTCCTGATTGCGCAAAAATGCTTTCAACGACCAATCGACTGATGGAGTTGGCCGACGAACCGTAGCAAGCCGGTGAATCCTAAGTCCCGACCTTCGTTAGCCACTCGGGGGCACATCTCTGCGAGGCGATAGCGCGAAGTAGATGCTTTTCTAAACAATCTAGGGCTGTACCCTAGGCAATGGATTCGTCCATCCATGCTGGAGCCAGACGATCGTTGGGGGGGCAAAAAAATGACTGGAATCGAGGAAAACGCAAGGACTTTCAAATTCTTGCGAAACGGCGATGCCGAACCTGCCGATATGGACTGGGAGAAGGATATCGATGCCACCCGCCAAGCAATCTCTGAGGCGCTAAACGCAAAAAATATCGCTTTCCTCCTTGGTGCCGGATGTTCCTCTCTAATGAGGGATGGCACCGACGTCGGCATCCCCACCATGGCCCCGTTGGCAAAGGAGTTTTGTGCAGAAGCGCTCGTAGCGGTAATGAACGGTTTCGGGGTATCAGGGGGGGACGAGCTTCGACACGACGAGATCGTCGAGAACGAAGCACCAAGCAATGCCCAAGGGCATTACATCAGGGGCGAGGATGGATCTGAAGTTCTACTCAGCCCAGAGGTAGTCGATGAGGTAACGACTCAGCCAGAGTCCGCTTCAGTGCCTTGGCGGCTGACAACGGCTGAGCACGATTGTCTGACGGCGCTTGGGATCGACCTTGAGAGCGGATACAACCGCAATCTAGAGCGATTGATGGAGGTTCTCTTCAGCCAACGCTTTGTACTGCGTAAGAGTGAGAATTCTTCTCACTGGCTTCAACTTGATCTGATCAATAGCATCATCGAAAAGGTGCAAGCGTTCTTGTGGTCTCGCCTAACCGACGGCGCCTTTAAAAAAGGCGACACGGAAGTTCGTGACCTCTATGAGCGATTCTATAAAAAACTTGTCCTGCGCGACCGATCGCTGCCGAGACCTTGGGTCTTCACGACGAACTACGACGTTTTCAATGAGACAGCAATGGACCGTCTCGGCATTCCCTACGCAAATGGCTTCACCGGCGTGATTGAGCGTCGATTTAATCCCGCAAGCTTTCGCTATGCTCTTGCCGAACAGTTAGATGTCGGAAGCCGGAAGTGGGCGGCGGTCGATGCTTTTGTCTATCTCTGCAAGCTGCACGGCTCGGTGGCATGGACGGAAGACGACCACGGACTATTTCCGATCCGTGAAGTTTGGCCCCAAACCGATCCCAAACGGATGCTAATCTATCCCACCCCAGCCAAACAGAATGCGTCTCTGGCCTCGCCCTATGCCGACCTATTCCGTGAGTTCCAATCACGCATTGTGCGTGAACAGAGCGTTTTGATGACAGCCGGCTACGCATTCGGCGATGAGCATATCAACAACATCATCTATCAAGCGCTCACAATTCCAACGTTCCGGTTAATCGTTTTTGCTGCGCCGGACACCGACGGAGAAATCACAAAGCTTCGCCTGTTGCGGGACCCTAGAATTTGGATCATCGGCGGCGACGGACCAACTGAGGGCTCGCGCGCGCACTATTTCGATACCATCGTCGAGTGGTTTATGCCTCAGCGACCTGGTGACCGTATCGATGAGGCAGTTCGCAAGGTAATTTCGGAGATGATGTCGCCAAATAAGGACGACGACGAATGAGAAGCGACGATCGCAAGCGAGCGATCGGTAAGGTGATGTCCGTCGCCGCCGATCGCTTCGTTGTTGAGATGCATGCCGGTACGGACAATTTTACGTTCGTCGGATTTGACGACGTTCACTATGTGGCCAGACTGGGCTCGTTCCTTATGGTTCCTGCCCAGTCCGAGTATGTGGTTGTCGAGGTTGTTGGCCTCCGCGAGCGGGACACGGGCCGCCCGGTTGAGGGACCTAACTTTGACCGCGCGGACTCACCGAAATTCCTGGACGTAGTTCCAGTTGGGATGCTTCCGGCAGGGGGCGGAACGTTCCGATTCGGAGTCTCCGTCTTCCCATCGCTTTATGCTGATGCGCTCTACGCGCTTGATTACGAACTCGATCGCATCTTTGAAACGCACTCTCCCCTTGAACCATCGAAGGGATTGAATGGCGCAGCTTGTACTCCCGCCGATGCAAATCGATATCGTGTCCTTTCGATTGGCAAGTCCGTGATCTTCGAGGACTACGAGGTTAAGGTTCGCATCGACGAGTTCTTCGGTGGCCATGTTGCAATTCTCGGAAATACCGGCAGCGGTAAATCTTGCACTGTCGCATCCGTCCTTCAGTCGCTATTTGAAAAGCCCGACGAGCATCACGCGCGCGGCGCCACCTTCGTCGTATTTGATGTTAATGGCGAGTACCGGCCGGCTCTCGAGCCGTTGGCGAGGGCAGGCAGGATCGGAGTCGAGCGCGTCGTACTCGATGGCACTAAGGCAGGTTTCCGACTTCCGCACTGGTTCTTGGAGATGGCAGAATGGGAGCTTCTGCTTCAAGCTAGTGAGAAGACGCAACTCCCGGTTCTGAGAACGGCCCTCGGCCTGACTAGCCTCTTACGCGACTACTCTCCCGCGGCCCTTGAGATCAAAGAGCATTTCATCGCAACCTGCATCGTGGAGTGCTTCCGCGGAGCAGATGGAGACTCGCCCGTCGCGAAGTTCCAGCGGGTCGTGTCGCTGCTTCAAAAATATCCCACCGCGAACCTAAACATGGCTCTTCTGAACAGATTTAGTCCCAACTTTCAATACGGGAATTTCGCTGGTCCAAACAGTCAGGAGGACTTTTTAGCGCAGGTTCGCGTCAGGGTTCGCGAAGATATTCATCTGCCGTCTTACGATCAGACTCCCTTTGCTTTCGATGACCTGGAGGAGTGCGTAGATTTCGCAATTCTATACGAGGAAGCGCATGGGAATCGCCAAATCCGTGATTACTGCTCTTCTATGGTGACCCGGCTGAAGTCCCTGAAGGACCGGGACGAGTATGCTTTTCTGCGGCATACCGAAGCGGAGGTGGCCACAGCGTCGTCCGCCATTCAATTCCTTTTCCAGCTTCTCGGGTTGAAGAGCGAGGGCGCCCGCGTAATCAAGAGGAACCAGATTATTATTCTGGATATGAACGACGTTGAAGATGAGGTGGTCGAGCTTGTAAGCTCTGTGACAGCACGCATGTTTTTCAAGCTGCTACGGAGAGCCGATCCCAGAAATCGATTTCCTATCCATCTGCTATTGGAGGAAGCCCATCGTTACATCGGAGCAGCGCCATCGCGCTATGCGGTAGACGCCACTAAGGGATTTGAGCGAATCGCAAAAGAGGGACGCAAGTATGGTATGTTCATTCTGCTCGCATCGCAGCGCCCAAGCGAGCTCTCAAAGACGGTCCTTAGTCAGTGTTCTAATTTCGTCGTACACCGGATTCAGAATCCCGACGATCTCTCACAGATACGTCAGATGACCCCATTCATTTCCGATGCGGTTCTTAAGCGTCTCCCTTCATTGCCCAAGCAGCATGCCCTTGTGTTTGGGACGTCCGTCAACCTGCCGACAACTTTCAAGGTGCGGGAATCTCGGCCGAGACCGCACAGCGACGACACCAAGATTGTGGACCTTTGGTTCCACGAGGAAGGAAGGCCCACGGGTACTGGCCTGTCGCTGGGGATCGCCGATGGCGACGACGAAGATCCGGATCAAGCGATCGCTTAAAGCTTCGGCGAGCCGCTATGAAACCATGGCGCATGGCGGTGGTTACCCCTGCCATTCGCATCCCCTCAATGGCGCGTTCTCGGCCGGCGAGGTGTAAGATCGGTCGAGAACGTGCTTTCCGCGCCGACAGACTTCCGGACCCCGTTTGGCTTGAACGGGCCGTTTAGTAGGTGCCCGACTAACCGAAGTTCGCGTTCATGAACTTCAGCGTCTGGTTGTGTATGTCGAGACCCATGCAGATGCCGAGCGCATTCATCTTCGCGCTCGTCGCTGGGCCTAAAGGCGAGCTGGATTGGGCCAGGCACGTCGACGCGCCCGCGATCGGCAAGACGCGGCGGCGTCTAATGACCGGCCGGCGCGCTTGGCAGTTGACGCGCCGGAGGAGCGATCCGAATAGGTCCCTGCTTTGGTCGAGGCGGGCGAGGGACTGGAGGCGCCGGCATTGTTTGCTGAACTATGGAAGCGACCGACTCGTGGGGAACGGATTTGCGCAGCCGGATCTCGATACGGCGGCGTTCGGCGACATCGCCTCCGGGCGTCTTCCCAAGCGCGAGCGTTTCGTCGGTATTCACCAACTGCGCGCCCGAGAGCGGGATCATCTTGAAGTTGGCCAGTTTCGGGGATTGACGCAGCACGCTGACCACCGAGACCGCCCTGGCCAAACCCAGTCCTGCGTTGTCGACCGGTGTAAGTTGCGAAATATCGCCACCGTCCCTCAGGATGATCGGTAGCCATCGGTCCAGGTTCGACTGGCGATAGGCGGGTAGCAGCGGCGGTGCCGACGAAGCATCGGCGACCGGCGCCATAGGCACCATCGGTCGGACGCCGAACGCCTGCTCGTCGGTGTGCCCGACGACCTCGATGACGTCCACGTCGTACCTCTGGATGTATTTGTAGATATCCTCCGGCGTCGTCGTGAGGAGCGCCGTTCGGAAAGCGGGCGAGAGTTCGGCGCTTCCCGTCTTGAAATAGAATCCGCCGGCTTCGCTCAGCGTGATGATCGGAGGCCATTGATGGCCGCTCGAGCCTGCGTCTGGTGAAGTGCCCTTGGCGATCAGATCGGCGACTTCTTGCAGCGAGGGCGTTGACTTCCCGGAAGGAGGCATCGCTCGTTTGACGGCGGCCGCGAGTTCAGCGTCACGCAGAGCCTTCTCCAGGTCGATACCGTTCGCTTGGAGCGTGATCATGCCGGCCGCCTTTTCGCGAAGTTCTTTTAGAGAGGTGCCTTCTTTTTTGAGCTCGGCCATGGCGGCCTTGCTCGCCACCAGATCACGCCAAAATTCGTCGATCTCGCTCGCGTCGCCCCCGGCAGCGCTCGATATCTTCTCGAACAAAGCCGGAGTCTGACGCAAAGCCTCGACGATCGCCTGGTCTTGACGGTTTTGAGCCTGTTGTTGTTCGAGCTCCTTCTTGACGTTCTCAAGTTTGTTCTGCTCGAACTTGAGGAACGTCGCCATTGCGATCAGGAGGCAAAAGATTAGCAGCAACATGATCTCGGCCATCGTCAGGCCGAGAACGAGGCCCTGCCGGTACGAAGATCCCTGCCGATTGATCGTTCCATCCATTATCAACACCTAACGTCGGCAACTACAGCTTCGGAACTATTTCGCCGTTTCCGCCGCTCCTCCGCCGGATCCGCTCCAGGGCCCCACCTTCACTGAGGCGGATTGCTTGCGCTCCGCCTCAGCCGCGCGGACCTCCTCGATCAATCGCGCCGCTGCCGCTGTGATCTCCTGGGTTCGCTTCAGATTGGCGTCGACCGCCTTCGCATGCGTTTCGGCGCTCTTGCTGAAGGAGTTGACCGCCCGCGATAGACCCTGGATCATCGGCGAAAGTTTGATCTCGATGACTTGCTCCGGGGTTTGCATCGAGCCGAGCTTGGAGGCCAGCGCTTCAACGGCTCGGATCACGGACCGGGTACTCTCCGTGAGATGATTGGCCTCGTCCGCAAGCTTCTTGGATGCGGTATCGAGTGACCGCGAAATGCGGTCGTTCATGGATTCGATGGTGTCGCCGGATTTCTTCGAGGCCTCCTCGAGGGGTTTGCTCGCATCGTCGGCAAACCGGCGGATTTCGCCGGCGACGTTCTGCCGCGCCTCGCCGAGGATGCCTTTCATCTCGTCGACCGCATCGGTCATCGACTGTTGGACCATCCTCCTGAAATAACCGAACTCCAGGACCGTGCTCTCGAGCTCCCGTTTCACCCGCCGCGAGGCATCGGACAGCTCCATACGGGCCGTGGCTTCCACCTCAATCGGGTCGCGACGCATCTGGTTGAAAAAGATCCGCAATGCGATGCCGGCGATAGTCGACGCGATCGCGATCCCGAAGTTCTGCACGATCTGCTCTGCCGAGCCGCTCGCCGAAAACTGGTAGAGTGAGACTGCCAGGCTGGTGAGCGTGAACAGAAAACCCATGTAGTAGAGATTGTCGCCCGATTGATCGTCGCGGAGCCTCAGAAGGCGCGCACCAACCAAAGCGAGTGCGTACAGAATCATGATTAGGACCGGGACGGACGTCACCAGCATAGCGTTCAAGCCAATAATCTTGGCGAAAACGATGTAGCCGCAGCCGGCGAGCACGACCGCGAAGAAGACGACTCCCCCGAGAATGCCCGGCGGCATGCGCAATGCGGTAGCGGTAGGTGTCGCCATCTAGGTCCCCTGCAGCCGATGAATCGCGACGAGCGCCCCGGCATTGTCCTTCACCCATTCCTGCCAGAACGCAATAAGCCGTGTCGTATCCGGCATCACGGCCGGCCTGGTCACGTAGTCGATCGTCACCAAAGCTTGGTGGAGATCGGTCCTATATTTGAGATAGGCCGGCGATTGCTTGAAGCGCGCGAAACCGAGATCCGGATTGCGATACTGGCTGTAGTCGCGTGTGTGCTCGATGAGATCGGAAATCACGACTAGGCTCTTTTTGACGGATCGGCTCCGTTCGCTGGAAAACTGGTCGATAGCGATGTCCTGGATTGCCGCCATTATCGGGGAATTGTTGGCTTTCGCGGAGGAAAGGCTGGCCTTGACTGCCTCGGCGGCAGGTTTCCTGAAGCTTTCGATCCAGCGGATCCTTGCAAGGCGCGGGTTGTCGGTCCACTCGCTGAGGCCGACTCCGTCCCCCGGATTGCATTTGGCGAAAAGCGAGCGGCTCTTATTCCCCGGGATGTCTAGCACCCGAATGTCGAGCCGGTAATACGTGGGAAGACCGGTGATTAGGTCGTCGAGAATGCCGTTGACCTCCCGGATCGCGGCCTCTGGCAGGTCGTCCGACGTATCGACGAGTACGACAGTCACTCCTTGCGGCCCGTCGACCGGACAGAAGGTGCTCGCGTCCAATGCGGGCTTCGACGTCAAGCCGGCGTAAAAGACGGCCAAAGCGGTGCCGGCCGCGATGACCACCAGTATAAGCACGATGCCGCCGATCACGGATGCGCTCAAGCCCTCCGAGCTCCGCCTCTTAGCCCGACGTCTTGCCAAGGGCGGCCTCCGGGAAGAACTGATCGATTTCCTTGTAGGAGAGGACCGCGTTTTCGAACGCCTCGTGTATGGCTTGAATCTGCGTCTTGAGCATGTCTTGCGCCTGCCCGATCGCGCGTCGGAGATCGTCCTTCTCGTCGGGGTTCGGATCCACGGGGGCCGGGATGATGCGGTCCATCTTGTACGGCCGCTCGAAATGAGCCGGCGCTTCGGAAGTCCGTGCGCGGCGATTGGCTTCGCGGTAGGTCTGCAGCAGGGCGTTGCAGGCGCGCTCGATCTGAGCCTGATGCTCCACGAATCGTTGTGCGAGACGGCTCCGAGCTTGCCACAATGCGTCTAGCTCGGATCGGCGAACTGTCAAGTCTCGCGCGGCCTCGTTCATCACCACCGATGCGTCGTCTCGGATGTCGCGAAGCCCGTCGATGAGATCGGCCTTCGTGTCGGTGAACTTTCGGCTTGCCTCAAGCCACCGCCGCTCCAACGGTGCGTAGCCCATATATGGGTCGAAGAACGTCAGCCCATCGACCATCGCGATCAGCGAAAAGACGAATCCAACGCCGAAGAGCAACCACGACATCACGTCGGTGAGATTGAGGGGTGAGGAAAGGATGTGCTTCAAGACCTCCTGGCCCGTGTCGACACCGAGAGTAGGCGGAACTTCGCGCAGATGCGCCAGGGCGAGGTTGATCGCCAGGGTGAAAGCCAAATAGACGACGAACGCCAGTATTCCGACGAGCTTCAGGAAGGGATTGCGTCGGTTGATCAGCCGGATCGGTACCAGGCCCCAGAGAAAGCTGACCAGGATGTTGAAGGCGGCGAACACGGTGGCTTGAACGGCGCCGCCGACGTATCCTAGTTCGCTAGCCTTGGCGAGGAAGGTTCCGTTGATCACGACCTCGATCAAAAAGAGGGCCGCGAGCACGCCGACCTTCAGCAAAATCTTCCCGACGCTCGCCAGTCTCGCCGGGCGCCTGATAAAGTGTTTTTTTCGGAATTCTTCGCGTTCCGCCTCGCTTTCGTGAAGGCGTCTACGCAGCGCGAAGAGATCGTCGCGACCGAGCGACGCTTCCGCTCCGAAGTCTCCCACGGCCTCCGGCGCAGCCTGCTGGATGATCGTGAACCTCTCCTCGAAGTTCAAGGCCGCGATACGTTGATCGTACGTATGCAGATGCTCCAGGTACAGAGAATGGGCGTCCTGCTTGTGGGACTCGATACGCTCCACGATCTGGTGTTCGACGTCGTCGAGCGTCTCGGTGCCTGCCTGCGGTCGATTTTCCTTGCCTCGATCCGTTCCGCGCTCGGTGAGCGCCATCTCCCGGGCGTTCGACTGCACGTCGAGATCCAGGAAGATTTGGGTGGCAGGCCGATAGGGATGCTGAGACTGCCCGAGAAGCGCTCGTAAGCGTGAAAGAGCGGACGGACGTTTCGTGGTCGTGGTGTTCATGTTCGTGCCCGGGGCCTTACTGCTTTGCGCGACGGCAGCCCGCGGCGACCGCCTCGGCTTCCGAACAGAACCAGCGTCTGGATCGAGTGTCCTTCATCGAGAGGCGGTCGTAAAACTGGCCGCCGGGGACGTGATAGATACAGGTAGGTGAGGCGCGCAAGTTACCTTTGATGGCGCAAGCAGGAGAGGGAGGCTCATCGCCCGAGGACCGACCGATAATCGCGCGTTGCGCATCGATCGGAACCGACACGGCGCCCAGAATGGTCGTCGCTCGGCTTCGATGTCGCCAGTTCCACGGCGCGATGAAGGCGCCACGCCAAAGACCGTTTCCCGCCATACGCGCCTTTTCTTCGTCGGCGACGTAGGCTTTTGAGTAATGCTGAAAGGCCATTGCCCACCCTTGACGGACCAGCCAGCCGTTCACGTCTTCGTTGCCAATGAAGCACGTCGCGAGATCGCGGTCGTAGCGGTCTTTGCCGGACGTCTCGCAACGCCAGGGTCTGCCGGCCGAATGCTCCTCCAATGAGGAACGGGCGTCGATGCCGCATTGCCACTGCTTACCGGCGCCGTCCAGGCAGATTTGATCCATCTCGGGTGCGTCGACGCCTTGGAGTCGTATCTTAGTCTGTCCGATATAGACCGTGTCGGCGTCGACGATCTGAGGAACTCCGCGGGCTTCGAACGCCGCCGCGGGCACCATCATACTCAAGAAAAGCACAGCAATTAGACGCACGTAAAGCTCCCCCCGCACGACCTTACGATGTCCGTTGGATTGTTCAATAGATACATAGAGTTGGGACTACGAAAGTCAGTACCTGTCGCGTTCTGAAGGTCCGCGGACGGTCGCAGGGTGGCGGGAAGGATGCGCCTGTGAGATCCATCCACGTCCTGGCGTAGGAGTTCGAGCCTCTCCACTCCCACTCATCACCTGATGGTCCGACCTTCCGCTTCATGCGTGAAGCGAATGGGTGTGGGGGATCGCGACACCTCCAAAACGGGTGGCATCTTTAGAAAGTCCATTGCTAACTGATTGATTTTCCTTGCGGGCCTCTTCTAGGATTTAGACGCTAAGTCATTGAATTTATTGAAATTGCGATAGGACTCTTAATCAGCGGGTCCCAGGTTCGAGCCCTGGTGCGCCCACCAAGCAATATCAATTGCTTGCAGCGAATGAGCATCAGAACGGGACGTTTGGTTGGACGTTTCCAGCGCCCAACCAAAACAGACACTGCTCATCGATCCATGCACCCCGGAGAACCGGGCATCGACGAGATCTTCGGCAGCAGAAGCAGGATCAAGCAGTTGCTCAACCTCGCAAAAAGTGGGTCCAAAGAGCTATCGAGACTTGCGGCCGGTCGCGGCGAGCAATTGCCCTGCAAAATGGTGCACGGAGCGCGCCCTTGCACGTCAGTGTCGCTTCCGAGAGGCGGTTAAAGCGATCCCTGGTTCTGCGCTCCTCGGCTTACAGGAGCATCGGAGGTGACCCTCGCCGAGCGGAATGAGCAGGACCTACCTGCCGGTGACAGGCGCAACGCCTCCGTGAGGGAGCCAAATCGCTTCCACCAGGGATCGAGCGTGAGCGAGCGATCCGCAAAGCCCGGCAAGCCGAGAGCGGCGCACATATCAGCGAATGGCTAAACTCGCCCGGGTTGCAGCCGCCGAAGTAGCCGCCGCCATCGGTCTTTGACTTAGCTCAATGACCCCGCTTGGTCCCGCCCGTTCGCTGGACCATGAACCCAATCCGACAAGCTGGATTCAGCGAAGCCGCCACCTCTTCGACCGACGCGCCTGGAAGAGGTGCGGCAGGCCATTGAAGAATACGCTGCTGACCTCAGGGAGATCATCAGGAAGCTCCGGCAGAGGCTGCTGCAAGAGGCCGTCTCAGTTGGCGGCTTCTTTTACTTGACGGCGAACCGCATGTCGCCTTCTGGCCCACAGCCGACCTTAGCGGATTGACCCTCGATGTCCGCTCTCCAGTATTGAACCGAACTTCGCCGAGCTTGCTGCCGAGGTCGGCTCGAGACCCAAGGCAGACATGGCCGCGGCTCATCTCTGGGCTATCGCAGAGGCCTTTGGCGGTCTTCTCGAAAGTTACGCGTAGAGGCTCGAGCTCTCACAGAGATACCCCGATTCCTTATCCTTCTTATCGTTGATGGGTCAAAACACCCGTTCTGCGTGAGAGCCACAACTGCGAATTTCCTGAGCGCCCGTATCAAAAGATTGTCCTCGGTGTAACGAGAACAACCTTGTCGACGTCGCTTCTTAAGGGACTAATGATTAGATCAACGTGATACTCTTTGGTGTCTGAAAAACCGAAGTTAAAGCGTTTGATGCTTGGGCGTGCGGTGCGCCTCACAGTTGTCCCCGTGGAAGGCCTGGTTAAGCTCGAGATTTGAATGGTGCATGAACCACCGGTTCTGCTCTCGTTTAGGTCCCGCGAGAGCCTGCTGTACTTTGTGCTCCATTGGATGGATTGCCCGGCGCACGCTCGGAAAGTGAACCATTCCAGCGCTCGCGACGTTCACAACTGGAGGACGTGAGGACGTATAATGAGGGCCAGAAAGACATGCGGGTACTGATCGTCGACGACCATCCCGTTGTGGTAACGGGCTGCCGGGCCTTGTTCACGTCGGACCCTTCCGTCGAGATCCTGGAGGCCTTCAATGCAAAGGAGGGCCACCGCGCGTACCTGCAGAAGCATCCCGACGTCACGGTGGTTGACGTGAGGCTTCCCGACCTTACCGGCTTCGAGTTGAGCCGGCGCATCCGCAAGGATGATCCGGCTGCCAAGATAGTCATGCTCAGCGTGAGTGAGGATCCGGCGTACGTGGCGCGCGCTGTGGAGATGGGTGTTCAAGGATATGTCTCGAAGAGCGATGATCCCCGGCTCCTGGCCAAGGCCATCTGGAAGGCTGCCGCCGGGGAGCGCTTCGTCTCACCGCGTCTGGCTAAGGCGACGACGTTTGCGTCCGCGGCCATCAAGGCCAGTCCTTTGACGCAGATGAGCCCGCGCGAACTCGAGATCCTGAGGCTTTTGGCTCGTGGCGAGCGCATCTCAGAAGTCGCAGCCGAACTCGGCATCTCCTATAAAACCGTTGCCAACACGACTTCCATGCTGAAGTCCAAGCTCGGCGCCAAGAATCACTCCGACCTCGTCCGGATTTCAGTCGAGATCGATTTGCACCGGTGAAGAGTCGTCGACTGGGTGCTGTTTTTCGGCCCGCTTTCGCGCAACAGCGACATCGGAGAATGTTCTGCTCACCAATGCAGTTATCGTTGTGCTTGAGAATCGAGACATTGATGGTTTTAAGGCCGACTTGGGGACGCACGAACTCCATATGACATTAGGAACGCAATCGGCCGGTCGGAGTTAAATCGCCGCTTCTCATGTGTGTTGCAACGCCGAGCGAAGGAAGCCCATGCGTCGCGTTCGACTCGTGATAGCAGATCGACGCCCGATTGTGCTGCAGGGTTTTGTCTCGCTGTTCGGAGCGCAGCCCGATTTCGAAGTGGTGGCGTGCTGTCTCGATGGAGCTAGTTGCCTTGCGGCCATTCGCAGCTTGACGCCCGATGTGGTGTTACTGGAGGACGGGTTCACCGATGTAACCGCCTCCGACACCCTCGCCGTCGTGGACGACGAAGGCCTTTCCTCCCGCTTGGTGTTCTTCACTGCTACCGTTACCTGCGGCGATCTTGCCAAGGCACTGGCGACTGGCGCTTGCGGCGCTATTTCGATGAACGCCAAACCAGAAGCGCTGGTGCAGTCCTTGAGGCTGGAAAAACCGGGGTCCGACCTGGCGAGGGTCGGTAACGAAGCTAATGGGATCGCCTCATTCGGCAATAACGTTCTGGCGGTTCTGACCGTCAACGAGCGGACGATCATGGATCTCGTCGCCGAAGGTTTGTCCGACAGTGAAATTGCTCGGATCCTTGGTGTCTCTTTAGAGATCGTCAGGATCCACATCGACCACGCGCGACAGAAGCTCGGAATCAACAGCCGGACGGAGCTCGCCGCGCTGGCACTGTCGCGCCGTTATGGCGCGATGAGTATCCTGGCAGCTGCGATCCTGGCAGCGTTGGACGATTCGACCGGTCACGCCGCAACCGAAAGTTTCACGGTCATGGCCGCAAACGATTGTGCGGAGGTCGTCACCATCAAAATCAGGCGCAAGGAAGCAGTAACAGGTGGCACCCCCGCCAGAGGCGCGAGCAAGGACCGCGCCAGCGCCGCAACTGGCACGTCATCGCCGACCGGCAAACTTGTCGATCCCGTGGCTGAGATTGCTGCGAGCCTATTTGCGCAGGCGACACTCAACGCGCCGAGGCCCGGTTCGAGCAGCTACAGCATTTTCATGGTTGCTGCTTTCGCCGCCTTGATCTACGAGCTCGATGGTGCCAACCACGCCGTGCAGGCGTTCGATTTCGGCGATGAAATCGTCACTTCATCTACCGCAAGCGACGCCAACGGACTGGCATCCGCACTTTCCGGTTTCGCAAATTTCGGCGGCACGGCCGTGTACGATAGGGCGTTCGCATTCGAGTTCGCCCAAGGCGATACAATCGCCACAGACGGCAGCGAGCTTTATGTCGGCAATGCCCATGCGGAGGATAGCAGCAGCAACCGAGAAATCACTATTCCCCGAGATTCCGGGGCCGTTGACGTTGTTGCGGCGGCCGCGAACGAAGCCTCGCAGCGTGACCCAACGCAGACAGGCCGGGATCATGTGTCCGATCAGGGTCGATCGCAATCGGATTTGCGCCCTTCCAACAACAGCTCCGAAGCCACTAAGCGTGAGGCCCCGGGAGGCGATTTAAATCACGATCAACCGCAGAAGGCCCTGCATCAGTCCGACAACGCCTCCGTAGCTGCCAAGGGGTATGCCAAGCATGAGGCCTCGGGGGACGGTTCAAATCACGGTCAATCTCAGAAGGCACTGCATCAGTCCGACAACGGCTCCGTAGCCGTCAAGGGGCATGCCAAGCATGAGGCCTCGGCAGAAGATTCGTATCGCGGACAAGCGCACGGCAATTTGCAGACTTTGGAAGATGGCTCAGCGGCCGGCAAGCAACACGCACAGCATCCGCAGGCTGGTGATTTAGATACTGGCAATCCGCAGCAGGATATACCAGCGGCGTCCGTAAATTCTGCCAACGACGGGCATTCGGCATTGAAGACTAAGACTGCAGGAAACGGCGGACCTTGTTCTGACAACGCCGGTCACGCCAAATCAGCGGTTGGCACCCAACTTGGCGATTCCTTCCATTTCAAGAATGGCGCCGACAATACATCTTCAGACATACTTGACCCACAGCAACTCAGCCACGGAAGTGGAGAAGCCTTTGGAGATGGTCAGCCTGCTGAGGGGCCGGTGCGGATCCAGGATGCTGACCAGATTGATATTTCAAATGCGCACCACGATCACTGGCACGCCGATCTTCATGCAGCTCACGATTTGATTGTGTAGCAACATAATGATCGAATGGTCGGGCCGCGGTTATGGGTGACCGTCGGTTCTGGATCACTGCGCTGAACCATAGGCATGTGAGGCAGATGTTTCGGATTCCCGGCATGGTCCGACGCAGGTTCAAGCCGCGCCTGAACTAAGGCAAGTGCTGTGACCCTCGACCGAAGGTGCGCCCGCTCGGTCAGTCCCAGATCCCCAGCAGACCCCGTGCCGCTGCGCTACGGGAGTCCTCCCTTTTCGCGACTTCGATGCCGAGGGCGACTGTGCCCTAGCCTCCGTGCTATACCGGCTATTCCTTTATGCCGGAGTCGCGACGGAACAGCGAACGCTTGTTGCGAACCGTGGCTCTGCGGACAACAATTGAACTCCGCATAACCGTACAAGCGCAACATTCTGTGCTTGGCTCCTTACATTCCTTGAGGCCGCTACTGGCCCATTCGCGAATTCGCAGCGCCCTTACGAATGTCCGCTCCGTGAGCCAGGGCAGACCTGATTTTCTCACATTGAGTTCTTCGCATTTCGACCCGTTGCGGAAGTTGACGTGAGCTGTGCGGCCGCGCGGCTCAGTCACACACCTCCCCTTGGTTTCCTCCCCCAATGACCATGGCGCCAACCTTCGCGCGATCAAGGAGGCGACAGCCGGCCCTTACCGGCCGACAGCCGGCATTGTTGCAAAAGATTTGACCAGATGCAGACGGCTTCGCGGCCGCAGCTTCGACCTGCTTCCTCTCGTCGTCTCGCTTCTTGGCATCCTCGCGGGTCGCAACAGGCTTCTTGTCCTGCACCTTCTCGCATTCGTTGTCGCCGTTAACGCGATAGCCCGCGCTGGCAGGCGATCTTCACGCAGGTGTCGCCGTCAGCCTTGAAACCGTGGTCGCAGACCAGCGGGCAGACCCGGCCTGGCTTGGCCTTGATGGCGTCGAGCGCGTCGATATTCGCGAGCTTGGCGTCGAACGTCGTCCCGGCATATTTGTTGAACAGCGTCAGCGAGCGCTGCGCGGAGGCGTTCCATTCTCCGTCCGTTGCACCAGTCAGACATCCGACGCGACGGAGCTCTGACTGCACAAGTTTGGCGGTCTCCTGCGGCGAGATACCGGGCGGTGATTGAGTCGGAGCAACTGCTGCGACCTTCTGCTCACCGTCACGCTGCGCCTTCTCAGTCGCCAGTTTTGCGGCAAGCGCGGAAGCCGCCTTGTCGTTCGCGATCTTGTCGGCGAGCGCCTTCTCGGCGGCCTGCTTGTCGGCCACGGCCCTCGCCACTGCGGCTTCGGCCTCCCTCCTGCGTTGTTCGGCTGCAGCGGCCTTGGCTTCCTCGATCTGCTTGGCTTTCTCCGCCGCAAGCCGGGCGTCCTCGGCAGCCCTTGCGGCCGCAGCGGCTTTATCCTGGTCGGCCTTCTTCGCCCGTTCGGCCGCGAGGAGCGCCTTCTCCTCTTCGGCCTGCCGGGCCTTATCTGCGGCAGCCGCGCGGGCCTCCTCGGCTGCGATCCGGCTCAATTGTCCCTTGGCGAGACTTGCGTAGTAGCCATCCGGATATTGCCCGAGGAATGCTGTCCAAGGCTATCGCGCTCAGGAGTAGGCCCGCCAGCTTGAAACCGACCGCCACCTGAGGCGGCCTTACTTCCAGAACGTCAGCACTGCTAGCGCCACCACAGGTGTGAGCCCTAAACAGATAATGGCGATACGAACCAGTGTCTCGCTCCACATGGCCGGGAAAAAGTAGCACCTACAACTTAGTCGCACAATCCAAAATTGTACGCCGATTGTGGCCCGCCAGCGTGAGCCAGCGTAGCCAGGCGGGCCTCACTGTTCTTAGCGTCGGCGCGAAGTGCGTCTCCGGCTGGTTCGCCGACACGGCTGAAGGCTGGGTGCGCGCGGTTCTTCATCTTGATCCAGTCGCTGGAGACGTTCCTCGCAGCGCAAGGGCAGGGGGCACCGATCCAGCTCTCGCTGTTGTAGCGCTGCCCAGCGAGGCCGAGAAGCGTGTACTCATAAGCGTCGGCTTACCAGCACAAAGCGGAAGTCTGCCGTCTTGAGCGTGATCGGCGGCTTGTGACCCTAGCCTGTAGCGGCCAACGGCACGATCAGGTGTTCGTCGACGGTCTCCGCAAAGCCGGGCTTCCGGAATGAGGCGCCACGAAGGATTTTTGTCGAGTGGGCCGCGATCGCGATTGCCGCTGTTGGCCCAGATGCGAAGTGCCGACACCTCTCATTGAGGTCCGCTTAGTGGGGCGGAACGGACTAGATTTGCTCACGCTGAGTTCTTCGCATTTTGACCCGAATGTATGGTCCGGCCGTGGGGTGCAAGAAGATTTCGACGATCCGGTGGATACGGTCTTGCATCAATGTATCCGGCCTCTGTTTGGAGCGCGTGCTCCGGGCCATCATGGATATCAGCGCGCATGTGATCTGGTTAGCGGACAGGCCTCGACCGGGCCATTTGGGTCACCAGGGTTCACCTGCGCCGGGAAGACCGATTCTCCATCGTCGTCTCATCCTCTCGCAGACCTCGGCGGGTAAGGGT
>NZ_AXAB01000022.1:0-164350 GCF_000472645.1 Bradyrhizobium sp. WSM2254
GAAGACCTTCTTCTGCGACCCCCACGCGCCGTGGCAAAAGGGCGGCATCGAGAACGCCATCGGCCGCTTGCGCCGCTTCATCCCCCGAAAGACCGACCTCGAAAAGCTCCCAACCAAGCGCTTCCGCCAGTCCGTTGCCACCTACAACAACACCCCGCGCAAATGCCTTGACTTCAGAACCCCGGCAGAGGCCTTCTCCTCTCAACTGTTGCACTTCGAGTGTGAATCCACCTCCTGGCCTTCGCCAGGACGACGTTGGGAGAGGTATGAGCGTGCTGCCACTACCATCGGTCAAGATCCCCATGTCTTGCTCCACCGCGCCGACACGCTCGCGACCCACGACGGCTCCTCGCGCACCAGGCGGAAGCCGAGATTGGCGGGCGGCACGCCTTGCGCGCAACCGCCGGCGCGGGCGTCGCGGATGAAATCGGTGACATAGGCGCGGTGGACGCCCTCGGCGATACGCACGCCGCAATTCACGGTCGGTTTGCCGGCACTGCCGGCCTCGTCGGTCCGCGAGCGCACGAAACAGGTCGAGGTCCACTCCCAGACGTTGCCGGCGAGATCTTCGATGCCGTGCTCGTTCGCGCCGAACTTGCCGAACGGATAGGCCGTCGTGTCGGAGAGGTCGCGTTCGGATTCCCGCTCATAGCGGCTGATCCAGCGCTTCGAGGGATCGTCCGCGTCCACCGGCGCGCCATCATCCTTGAATCGCGAGCCCGCCGCAAACGCCCATTCCGCGTCGCTCGGCAGGCGCCACGTCTTGCCGGTCTTGTGCGAGAGCCAGCCCGCATAGGCCTGCGCATCGTGCCAGCTCACCTGCACCGCGGGGCGATCGGCGGCGATCGCCACGTCGCGATCGAGCGCACGGCAGGCGCCGTCCTGCACACAAAGCTGGTAGTCGGATGACGAGACCTGATGCCGCATGACGTGCAGCGGCCTGGTGAACCGCATCGCGCGCAGCGGCGCTTCGGCCTGCTGCCCGCCACGCGTGAAATCGCCGGCCTCGCGGTAGGACAGGCTGCCCGGCGCGATCTTGACGATCGCAGGCTCCGCCGTGCCGCGGACCGCCATGTCCGAGACCAGCGGCGCCACCGCGATCGGCCCTGCCAGCCCGGCCGCACAAGCCAAGACCAGTTTCAGCTTGAATGCGATCAGCATGATCGTCCCCCGAAAGGAAGAAGGGGCCGGTGATCACCGGCCCCTTGTCGCGTCTAGTTGGTGTTGGCCGGTAACTCCGCAGGCGCCTTCACCTGGGTCATCAGATCGTCGTTCCACTTGCCTTCGACCTTGAAGTGCGCGGTGGCGCCGAGGTCGGCGGCCTCGATCAGATTGTGCGTGACATAGGCGTAGATGCCGGGCTGCATGAACTTGTACAGCGCCGCTCCCGCCGAGCCGCCGCGAATGAACCATGTCTCCAGGCCGACCTCGGGTGCATTGCCGAATTTGCCGGTCTCCCAGACATAGTCGCCATGCCCGCCGATCAGATGCGGACGGCTGTCGCGATTGGCCTGCGAGTGCACGATCAGCACGTTCTCGCCGACATTGGCGGTGAGCGCATTCTTGCCGGTGAGTGCGCCGACCTTGCCGTTGAACACGACATGGGAGGGGATCAGCTTCTTCATCACCTCTTCGGTGTCGGTGAAGGCTTCGCCCGGCGAGTCATAGGACTTGAAATTGCCCTTCTCGTCGCGCGGCACATACATGTCCTGCTCGCCGATATAGTAGACCTTGTCGTATTTCAGTGCGTGGCCCTTGCCGTCGTTCAGTCCATCGCGCGGCAGCACCATCACGGCACCGTTCATGCCTGAGACGACGTGCCAGGGGATCATCGGGCCGCCGGGCGCGCAGTGATAGACGAACACGCCGGTCTTGGTCGCCTTCCAGCGCAGCACGACCTGCTCGCCGGGATTGATCAGGGTGAGCGCGCCGCCGCCGAGCGCGCCGGTCGCGGAGTGGAAGTCGATGTTGTGCGGCATGGTGTTGGTCGCGGGATTGACCAGTGTCGTTTCGACGTAGTCGCCCTCATGCACGACCATCAGCGGGCCCGGCATCGAGCCGTTGAAGGTCATTGCCTGGAAGGTGGTGCCCTTCTCGTCGATGACGACCTTCTTCTCCTCGATCGTCAGCTTGAACTCCACGATCTTCGGGCCCTGCCTGGTCGCCTGCTCGTGCGCATGCACGAACGGCGGAGCGACCAGCTCGACCTTTTGACGCGGCAGTTTGAGATCCTCGGCAGCCAGGGCGGGGGTCGCCAGCATCAGGGCGGTCGCGGCGGCGCTGATCAATGCGGCTCTGCGGGTGAACATCGTAAAGCATCCTTCATCTGAAAGGGTTTTGATGACGGATGCAGTGTGCGCCTGTTACGGCAAGAGTGTTTGCGCTGCGACAAGCTTTTGCCGGATTCGCCTCCGTGAAATTCCCTAGGAGGTATGCTGAAGGCATCGACGATGTGAGCGGCACGACGGCACATGGCACGGCATCGGTTGCGCCAGCGGCAACTCGTTCGCATGTTCAGTTGCGGTTGATCGTAAACGTATGGATGCGCCGAACTAGAGCAACTGTATCGCGATCCAGACAGTGCCCCAGACCGCGAGCGACAGCGCAGCAAAGACGGTGGCCATGATCGTCAGCACGCGCACGAGATGGCCCGCGCCGACCGGGGGCGCGGAGGGGACGGGACGAAAATCGTCGAAGCGCGGAATATGGCCGCGAACGCCGGTGAACCAGAGAACGAGATCGAGCGCGAACGACGCCATGGCCTATCTCCAGGGAGCAATGATTAAGCGTCATCATCGTCCCAATCCGGCGCTCGGACTTTGAGCGAGCGCAAGGTCGCCGGCCCCGAAAACGGGTAATTCAATGCCATCCGGGACTTGCCGCGGCCATGCGCGGCTGAGATTTACGAATGGGTAAGATATGAGAGCTGATCTCGCAGCGAGCTACGGCGAAGAGAGATTGCCGCGCTACACGAGTTATCCGACCGCGCCGCACTTCTCGCCCGTCATCGGCGCCGACACCTACGCCCGGTGGCTGTCCGAGCTTCCTGCCGCGGCCAGCGCGTCGCTCTATCTGCATGTACCGTTCTGCCGCGAGATGTGCTGGTATTGCGGCTGCCATACCCAGATCGTCCGGCGTGACGAGCTGATCGCGGCCTATCAGCGGACGCTGCGCAGCGAGATCGCGCAGGTCGCCGAGACCATCGGCCGCCGCATCAAGGTCGAGCATATCCATTTCGGCGGCGGCACGCCGACGATCATGGCGCCGGAGGCTTTCGTCGAGTTGATGGCGGCGATGCGCCAGGCGTTCTTCGTGCTGCCTTCGGCCGAGATCGCGGTCGAGATCGATCCCCGCACGCTGACCGTCGACATGGTCGAGGCCATGCGGCTGTCCGGCGTCAATCGTGCCAGTCTCGGGGTGCAGAGTTTCGATCCCATCGTACAGCGTGCGATCAACCGCGTGCAGAGCTTCGAGCAGACGGCTGATGTCGTCGCCATGCTCCGGCGTGCCGGCATCGCGGGAATCAATTTCGACCTGATCTACGGGCTGCCGCATCAGACCGTCGCCTCGTGCCTGGACACGGTGCGGCGCAGCCTCTCGCTCGCGCCCGACCGCTTCTCGGTGTTCGGCTACGCTCACGTGCCTGATTTCAAGAAGCACCAGCGCATGATCAGCCAGGGCGCGCTGCCCGACGGCCTGGCGCGTCACGACCAGGCCTGTGCGATCGCGAATGCGCTGAAGGAGGCCGGTTACGTGCAGATCGGGCTCGATCATTTCGCCCGACCCGGCGATTCCATGGCCGTGGCCTTCGAGGAGCGGACGCTGCGGCGCAATTTCCAGGGCTATACCACCGACAAAGGCGAAGTCCTGCTCGGTTTCGGCGCGAGCGCCATCGGGCATCTGCCGCAGGGTTACGTCCAGAACGAGGTGCAGATCGGCGCCTATGCGCAGAGCGTCGGTGCCGGCCGCCTCGCCACCGCGAAGGGCTATGGACTCACCGGCGACGACCGGCTGCGCGCCGACATCATCGAGCGCATCATGTGCGAGTTCGGCGCCGATCTCGGCGACATCTGCGCGCGCCATGGAGCAGAGGCCGAGACGATGCTCAAATCGGCGTCGCGTCTGAAGCCGCTGATCTCGGACGGCGTCGTGAGGGTTGACGGCGACCGGCTCGCGGTCGCGACCGACTCGCGCTTTCTGGTCCGCAGCGTCGCCGCCGCGTTCGACGCGCATCTGGACCCGGGTAAGCAGCTGCACAGCCGGGCGGTGTAACTGCGTCATTCCGGGGCGCGCCACCCGAACTCGGGTTTACCCGAGTTCGGCATATTTCAAGATCCAAGTCGGCAATAGCCGACTTGGATGGCGCGAACCCGGAATCCATTTCACCGCACAGGTTGCTGCCCGATGGATTCCGGGTTCGCGCTGCGCGCGCCCCGGAATGACGATCTGAGAGACCTTGCGCCAGCTTGCGCTCCAACAAAGAAACCGCCGCCCGCTCCGCTATCGTCGTTTCGGAACGGAGTTGTCCATGCCCTTTCGATCCGACGATCTGGTCGATGACATCATGCGTATGGCGCCGCACACGATCCGCGTGTTTCTCGCCTTCAGGATGGCCTGTGTCGGCTGTCCGATCGCAACCTTCCACACGGTGGACGACGCCTGCCGCGAGCATGGCATCGATCGTGAAAAATTCCTCGCCGCGCTGTGCGACTGCGTGCCGGCGTGAGACGGTCTGGAATTCGCGCGGGCCGCGTGCGGATTCCCGGGTGAGGGAGCGCTTTCGCCGTAAGCGGGAGCGGCTCTCACCCCAATCTTCCGGGAGCAGGGTTGTCGCAAAGGCTTTGGGTAGGCCTGGGCGCGCGCCTCGTCCTTCGAGACGACCGCTTCGC
Organism: Bradyrhizobium sp. WSM2254; assembly: GCF_000472645.1. Taxonomy (NCBI): domain Bacteria; kingdom Pseudomonadati; phylum Pseudomonadota; class Alphaproteobacteria; order Hyphomicrobiales; family Nitrobacteraceae; genus Bradyrhizobium; species Bradyrhizobium sp. WSM2254. Next base: position 4,890 of record NZ_AXAB01000022.1, read on the forward strand.
GGTCTCCTCAGGATGAGGCTAATCGGCTTCGGTGCCTCTTGAAACTGCTGCCGCGCACTCCGTCCTCATCCTGAGGAGCCCGCCCAAAGCGGGCGTCGCGAAGGATGGGCTGCGAGCAAAATGCTTTCACATGTGATAGCCCGACGATCTCAGGAAACGTCCTGGCGCCGCTCTCACGCCGCGCCGCTGTCGGGGCTCCGTTCCGCCAGCACGACGATCCCATGCGGATCGCGCAGGATGATGCGCTGACGGCCGCTCTCGACGAGGCCTTGGCTCTCCCAGGCGCTCAGGATACGGCTCACGGTGTGCAGCGTGGTGCCGGTCATCTGCGCGATGTCCTGGCGGCTGATCGGGAAGTCGATCTCGATGCCGTGGTCGAGCTTCTTGCCGGATTGCTTGGCGAGGCGCAGCAGCGCATGTGCGATGCGCTGCTCGACCTGCTGGGTCGACATTTCCAGGATGCGGGTGTGGCTCTCCTGGAGCCGCGTGCCGACGGTCTGGAGCGTGTTGGCGGCCAGCGCCGGAAACCGCTCGACCAGCCGCGGCCAGGCCGAATTCGGCCAGATCAGCACCACGCTGTCGTCGACGGCCATCGCAGTCGCCGGGTAGCGCGCGGCTCCGATCGCCATCGCGAGCCCGAACGTCTCGCCGGGCGCGACGTAGCGCACCACGATCTGCTCGCCGGTCGGCGTGGTCTTGGCGGCGCGGATATGTCCGTGCAGCAGCAGGAAGAAGGACTGCGCGTCCGCGCCCTGCTCGAAGATGGCGCTGTTCTTGGGATAGCGCGCCGAGCGGGCCTCGCGCAGGATCTCATCCAGCGCTTCCGGCGTGACCCCGGCAAACAGCGGCAAATGCGCAACCAGCGATGTGTCGACCTTGGCCATTCTGCCTCCTTGGCGCTCGGAAGTGTGATGGCACCTGCAATCGTCCTGGTGTTTGCGATAGCGCAAAACCGGCCGGTCGGGACGGCAGTATTTTTCCAGGCAACGGTCTGAATTTACAGGAGTTGCCCCATGGCTGGCGCCCGATCCCGCAATTTTGCGGGCTGGCCGCTGTTCGCGAACAGCTTTCGGCCCTTTTTCCTGCTCGCGGCCGTCCAGGCAGGGCTGTCGATTCTGGCCTGGCTGCCGATGTTCTACGGCGAATTGTCGGTGACCTCAGCCTTCGCGCCGCGCGATTGGCACGTCCACGAGATGCTCTATGGCTTCCTGCCGGCCGTGATCACCGGCTTCCTGTTCACGGCGATCCCGAACTGGACCGGGCGGCTGCCGATTCAGGGCACCTCCCTGGGCGCGTTGCTGGTGGTGTGGCTGGCCGGCCGCGTGGCGGTGACGCTGTCCGTCGAGGTCGGCTGGGCGTTCGCACTTGTCGTCGATGCTGCGTTCCTGGCGCTGGTCGTCGCCGCCGCGACGCGCGAGATCATCGCGGGCGGCAATTGGCGCAACTTGCCCGTCGTGATCCTGGTGCTCGTGCTGCTCGCAGGCAATGTCGGCTTTCATCTCGAGGCGCATCACGCGGGCGCGGCCGATGTCAGCATCCGCGTCGGCATCGGCGTGGTCGTGCTGCTGATCGCGCTGATCGGCGGCCGCATCATTCCGAGCTTCACCCGCAACTGGTTGGTCAAGTTCAATCCCGGCCGCCTGCCGGTGCCGTTCGGCCGCTTCGACGGAGCGGTGATCGGATTGAGCGCGTTGGCGCTGATCTCGTGGATCGTGGCGCCGTTGAACGTGATCACTGGTGCCGTGATGGCGCTCGTTGGCGTGCTGCATCTGGTGCGGCTTGCGCGCTGGGCCGGCGACCGCACCTCGCGCGAACGGCTGCTCCTGATCCTGCATGTCGGTTATGTCTTCGTGCCGCTCGGCTTCCTCCTGCATGCCCTGGCCGTGTTCGGCGCGTTGCCGCCGAGTGCGGGGATTCATGCCTGGATGGCGGGCGCGGCCGGAACCATGACGCTCGCGGTGATGACCCGCGCGAGCCTCGGCCACACCGGGCAGGCGCTGACGGCTTCGCCGGCGACGCAAGGTATCTATGTCGCGATCGTCGCCGCGGCGCTGGCGCGGGTTGCTGCCGTGGTGTGGCCTGCGCATGGCGATGCGCTGCTGCACATTGCCGCCTGCGGCTGGGTCGTCGCCTTCCTCGGCTTTGCGATTGCGTTCGGCCCGCTGCTCGCCGGCAGTAATCGGCGCGCGCTTGCCATCATGGGCGTGCCCGCTCCGGCACGATAGAGTCAGGCCGCAGATGCCGAAGGCACGTTGGCGGGCTTGGCTAACGGCCGCACGCCCTTGCGCCATGCGGTGATGGTGCAGCCGAAGCGGCCGCGGAACCAGCGAGCCATGGCGCTTTGCGCGGAGAAGCCGAGCTGTGCCGCGATATCGGCCAGCGGCCGGCCGGGGTCGTCGATCAATTCGACGACGAGATCGGCGCGCTGCGCATCGAGGATGGCCGAGAAGCTGGTGCCTGACGCGGCGAGGTGACGGTGGACGGTGCGGCGGGTGCAGGCGAGATGCTCGGCCACGCGCTCGACCGTGCAGTCGCCGCTGGCGAGCAGGAGGCGCACGACCTCGTCGACCTTCTCCTCCCAGCTCGCCGGCCGGGTCTCGATCGCCTCGATCCGCTTGCGCAGATAGCTCGCGATCAGCGGATGCGCGCTCGGGATCCGGCGCTCCATGTCGTGCACCGACAGCAGGATCGCGTCGTCCTCGGCGTTGAACGTCACGTGGCAGCCGAAGAAGTCGCGGTAGCGCTTGCGGTCGCGCGGCGGCGGATAATGCAGATGCACTTCCTGCGGCCGCCAATCGCTGCCGAACAGCGACTGGATGATGCGGTGGACGCTGCCGAGCGCCATGTCGATCGACTGCCGCGGCGCGCTCGGCTGCCGGCCGCGCAGATGCAGCGCGACGGTTACGGTCTGCTTGTTGCGCGCAACGTCGAGCCGCATGCCGTCATGATGGACATGGATGAAACGCGAAAACGCTTCGATCGCTTCGCCGACGGTCGCCTGTTCGCGCACGATCAGGCCGACCGCGCCGAAATTGGTCAGGCCGCCGCGTTCGGCGAGGCGCAAGCCGAAATCTTCGGCGCCGGACATCTTCGCCGATAGTTCGAGCAGGCGGCGCAGGCCTGTCACGGCAATGGGGGTATCCGGCTTGTCGAGGCAGGCCAGCGGCAGCCTGACCTTGCGCATCATCTGTTTGGGGTCGAGCCCGACCGACCGGGCGACCTCCGGATAGTAGCTCAAGCCTGCGCTGCGAATGAGGTCGGTCATGCAAACCGTTCGTGCCAGCCATTCCCGCAGATGTCCCGAAATGTAAAGTTTCTGTCCCGATCCGTCAAATCCGGGAACGGGATGGAACATACATAAGGAAAACCGAAGCACGGGCGTGAATGCCGTGCTCATGACGCCGGGCGCGACGAGGCCCCGCCGTTTCGGATCATTTGACCAAGACATTGCTGGATCGGGATTATGCCGGGGAACATGCTTTCCAAGCGTGAGGTATTCGTCATCGACACCGATGCCGCCTCCCGCGAACAATTGTCCACCGCGCTCCAACAGAGCGCCTATGACGTGATCTGCTTCGCCGACGGTGCGTCCCTGCTCTCGGAAGCGAGGGCGCGGATGCCGGCCTGTGTGCTGCTGGAGATGCCGCCGGATCGCTCCGCCCTCGACGTGCTCAAGCGGCTGCGCGAGGAGAATTGCATGGCGCCGGTTCTTGTGACTTCGGCGAATGGCAGCATCGCCATGGCGGTTGACGCGATCAAGAGCGGCGCGGCCGACTTCATCGAAAAGCCGTTCCGGACCCATGACATCGTGGACCGGATCGATGCCGCCATCGACGAGTTCGGGCAACCCAACTCGAACCGCCAGCGCTGGTTGCCCGGCTGCGAGCCCCTGACGGCGCGCGAGGGCGACGTGCTCGAGCATCTCGCCGCCGGCCTGACCAACAAGGAGATCGCCCGGCGCATGCATCTGAGCGCTCGGACGGTCGAGGGCTACCGTGCCGGCATTCTGAAGAAGGCCGGCGCCAAGAACGTGACCGATCTGCTCCGCCGCATCTTTGGTCAGGGCTCGCCCACCCAAGTCTGAGGACTTGTCTAAGGACTTTGGGTTAACGGCTCCGCCGCGGCGTGCGACGCGTTCCGCGGCCTTGGTGCCGCCGCAGCGGCGCCCAACGGAAACCCCAATCGAACCAGTTCCTTCCCTGCCGCGTCCAACCATGTTGGCGAGGCATTTGATCGCGCGTCCGGCTGGCGGCGCGGCGATATCGGCAGGAGGGACTTCATGCGCATCACCGCAAAATGTTTGGCGACGACGTGCCTGGTTCTGGTGACCACGGCATTCGCGCTGCCGTCATGGGCCGCCGATGTGGACGCCACATCGGCCATCGATACCGTCACCGTCTATCCCGACGGCGCCACCGTCACCCGCGTCATTGCGCTGGATCTCGCCTCCGGCGACAGCACGCTGGTCGCCAGGGACTTTCCGCTCTCGCTCGATCCGTCCTCCCTCCGCGTCGAGGGCGAGGCGGGCGCCAAGCTCACCATCGGCACGATTGACGCGCGGCCGCCGCGCGCGGCGCCGCCGGTCAACCTGCCGGAACTCGACAAGCGCATCGAGGCACTGAAGGATCAGCGCGCCGATCTGCAAGGTGCAATCGATTCAGCCGCTGCGCGGCGCAAATTCGCGCAGCACTTTGCGGAGGCCTCACCCGCCGGGCTTGGCGAGAAGGGCGAGGCGCGGCCGATCACCGAATGGCGCGCGGCCTTTGCTGCGGTTGCCGAGGAGATCGCGACCGCCGACACTGCGATCCGCGATGCCACGCGAAAGCAGCGCGAGATCGATCGCCAGATCGGGCAGCTCGAAGCCGAGCGCTCCGCCAAGCCCCCGAGCAAGTTCGAGGTGCGGATCGACGTCGCCTCCGCGGCGGCGACGAAGGCGACGCTGCGGGTGACCTATGCGGTGCGCAATGCGCGATGGATGCCGCTCTATGACGCCCGGCTCGACACCGGCGCGAAGGACCGCAAGCCGCAGCTCGAACTCGTCCGCCGCGCCGAGGTCACGCAATCGACCGGCGAGGACTGGTCGAACGTCACGCTCGGCGTCTCCACGGTCCGCATCGGCCGCGGCGGCAGCGCGCCGGAGCTGAATTCGCTGGTTGTGAGGTATCCGCAACTGCCGAAGCCGCTGGCATTGGGCACGGCGTCGGACATGGCGATGCCCGCGCCGCCGATGACGCGGCAGGCGCAATCTCCGGCGATGGCGAAAGCGGCCGAGCCCGAACCGCGTGAGCGCGCGGACGAGCAGCAGGCCAACGCCGAGATCGGCGATTTCCAGGCCGTGTATCAGATCAGCGGCCGCGTCAGTCTCGGCGCCAATGAGGGCGCCAAGAGCCTGCTCATCTCCTCCATGACGGTGACGCCTGACCTCGCCATCCGCGCCGCCCCGGTCGTGGATCCCACCGCTTACCTCGAGGCGTCATTCAGGCTTGCCGAGGATACCACTCTGCTGCCCGGCAAGGTCGCGATCTTCCGCGACGGCACGTTCGTCGGCCGCAGCAAATTCTCGACCGCCGCGCGGAACGACGCGATCCGGCTCGGCTTCGGCGCCGACGACAGGATCAAGATCGAGCGCACCGTCATCAGGCAGAACGAAGGCACGGCTGGCGTGATCACGTCCTCCAAGACCGACGTGCGTTCGTTCCGCACCGTTGTTCGCAACGGTCACGACTTCCCGATCCGCATCGCGATCGAGGATCAGCTTCCGGTCAGCGAGAACGAGGATATCGGCGTCGAGATGCTGTCCTCGACCACGCCGCCCACGACCACCAATCTGCGCGACAAGCGCGGCGTGCTGGAATGGGCGTTCGACGCAAAACCCGGCGAGATCAAGGAGATCAAGTTCGCCTGGCGCATCCGCTGGCCCAAGGACAAGGCCATCGTCATGACGCCGGCGGGCTAGGCACGCCGCGTCTATCTAACCTCTCCCCGCAAGCGGGGCGAGGGGTATACCTTCACCGTGGCAGCGCCGCCGCCGCCCGCATCGATTGCGGCAGCACGTAAGGCACGCCGTCGGCCTGGTGGACGACGGCGTCGATCTCGAAGATGTCGCGGATGGTCTCGTGCGTGACGACATCGGCGCGCGGGCCGTCGGCGGCGAGCTTGCCGCCGTTCAGCACGACCAGCCGGTCGGCGAAGCGGATCGCAAGGTTGAGGTCGTGCAGGATCGCGATCACGGCGGTGCCACCAGCCGCGCGGCGGCGGGCAGCCTCGACGAGGTCGATCTGGTGGCGCAGGTCCAGGCTCGAGGTCGGCTCGTCCAGCAGCAGAAGTCCAGGTCCATGCTCGGCCTCGCCGCAGGCGAGCTGCACCAGCACGCGGGCGAAATGCGCGCGCTGCTGCTCGCCGCCGGATAATGTAGGCAGTTGCCGCTCGCGAAAATGCGCAAGGCCGACCTCGTCGAGCGCAGCATCGACGAGCGCGCCTGCCTCGCGCGGACTGCGATCGCCCGCGCCCATCAGCACGATCTCCTCGACGGTGAAGGGGAAGGTGACGTTGATGTGCTGGGACAGCATCGCGCGTCGCGCGGCGAGCTCGCGCGGCGTGAAGCTGTGGATGTCGCGCTGCTTGAGGCGTACCTCGCCCTCGCTCGGACGGAGATCGCCGGACAGCAGCCGCAGCAGCGTCGACTTGCCGGCACCGTTCGGACCGATGATGGCGACCATCTCGCCAGCCGTAACCGTCAGGCCGACGCCATCGAGCAGCCTCGCGCGGCCGGCGCGCTTGCTTAAGTGTCGCGCCTCGATCACCGCGCTCATAGCGAGGCGAGCCCGCGCTGTCGCAGCAGGATTCCCAGGAAGACCGGCGCGCCGACGGCCGCGGTCAAGATGCCGATCGGCATCTCCGCCGGCGCCACGATGGTGCGCGCCAGCGTGTCGGCGCCGACCATCAGGATGGCGCCGAGCAGCACCGAAGCCGGCAGCAGCAGGCGATGCGCCGGTCCAATGACGAGGCGGAGGAGATGCGGCACGACGATGCCGACGAAGCCGATGACGCCGCTGATCGACACCGCAACCCCGGTCATGGCGGAAACCATGACGATCGAGATCCGCTTGAGGCGCTCGACGTCGACACCGCCGTGAAAGGCGTCGGCCTCGCCAAGTACCAGCAGATCGAGGCCGCGTGCGATGAAGGCGCAGGCGGCAAGCCCGATGACGAGGATCGGCGCGAGCACCGCGGCCTTGGTCCAGGTCGCGCCGCTCATCGAGCCGAGTAGCCAAAATGTAATGTCGCGAAGCTGGCGGTCGTCGGCGATGAACACCAGAAGCCCGATACCGGCATTGGTGATGGCGGTGATGGCGACGCCGGCGAGCAGGAAGATCGCGATCGAGGTCCGCCCCGAGCGGCTGGAGATGCCGTAGAGGATCGCGGTCGTTGCCAGCGAGCCTGCGAAGGCGGCGAGCGGCAACAGCTCGGTCTGGAGGAAGCGCAACGTCTCGCCGAAACGCGAGTCCGTGAAGACGATCGCGCTCGCAGCGGCCAGCGCACCGCCGCTGGAGACGCCGACCAGGGCGGGATCGGCGAGAGGATTGCGGAACAGTCCCTGCATGATCGCGCCGGCCGCGGCGAGCAGGCCGCCGACCATCGCGGTTGCCGCAATCCGGGGAATGCGGATCGACCACAGCACGAGCTGGTCGCGCGCCGTCATCGCATCGGCTGTCGTGGTGCCGGCAAAGCCGAGCGCGGCAGGCAGCCGGGAGAGCGGAATGCCGGCTGCGCCCACGGTCAGTGCGACGACCGCGGTGGCCGCGAGCACCGCGAGCAGAAGAGGAATCGCGAACGATGCGGATCGCCGTCTCGCACCAGCGTGTCGCTGCGGGCGTCGCGCCTCGGTCTCGATCGCCACGCTCATTGCCGGCAATTCGCCGCCGACAGAGCCGACGGGAATGCGCCACCCTGGTCGGCCAATGCCGGATAGAGTTTTACGGAGAGATCGCGCGCCGCCGCCGCCGTGCGCGGCCCGAAGCCGAGCAGATAGAGTCCGTCCATGGTGATGAAGCTCTTGTTGGCCGCGACCGGCGTCAGCGCAAAGCCGGGATGGGCATAGACCGCGTCGGCCTGGAGCGACTCCTTGCCGCGCTCGATCGACAGCACGAATTCGGGCCTGGCCGCCACGATCGCCTCGTCGCCGATGATCTTGTAGCCGTCATAATCGTCGACCGCATTGGCGGCGCCGGCGAGCTGGATGATCTCGTCGGCTGCGGTCTTGTGGCCGGCGACCATGGCACGCCCGTTCTGCAGCGACATCACGAACATCACGCGCACCGGCTTTTTCACCTTGGCGCGCAGCGCGCGGAGCTGGGCGAGATCGGCGCCGACCGCGGCGCTGAGGCATTCGGCGCGTGCATCGACGCCCATGGCGTGGCCGACCAGCCTGATCTTCTCGATCAGCCCGTCCTCGGAAAAGGTCTCGGGCACCAGCACCAGCGGCACCTTCGCCGTCTCGAGGAGGTCCATGGTCTCGCGCGGGCCCGACCCCTGGATCGCGAGGATCAGCGTGGGATTAAGACCAAGCACGCCCTCGGCCGAGATCTGGCGCATGTAGCCGACGTTGGGTTTGTCGTGCAGCGCCGCCGCCGGATAAAGGCTCGTGGTATCCACGCCGACCAGCCGGCCCTCGAGCCCGAGCGCGTAGAGGATTTCGGTGATGGCGCCGCCGATCGAGACCGTGCGTGCGACGTCGGCAACGGTGACATCGCGATTGCGGGCGTCATGCACGGTGATGCCGGCGGCGCGCGCGGTGGACGCGAGTGCGATCGTGCCGGTGAACAGGAGCGTTGTGAGGGTGCGGCAAAATGTCATTGCAGGCTACTTCGTCAGGATCAGCTTGTTCTGCGAGGTCAAACGCAGGCGATAGGCGTCCTCGCCATGCGCGATGATGATCTCGCGCTCGTGCGCAAAGAGCTCACGGCTGTCGATCCGGCTCCCTCGCATGGTGAGGGTTCTCGTTGTTGCGGAAGGGGTTTCCGCCGGCCCTGCCGCGCCGCTGCCGCTGTCTCCGGACATTGCTGACATTTTTGGTGTGATGCGCCTTCGAAATTTCAGATGCTGCCTGTTTGTATAGGCGGCATCTGGCGCATTCCAACGGCGGCATTTTTACAATCGATATAAACTGCAACCTGATGTCATTGACCGTCAGAGTGTTGCCACGTTACCAATCATGACAGCAGGCAACATGCCTGCGTCTTGAAAAATCAGCCAGCCAGTCGCCGCGTCGTGCGGCGCACGCCAGCCAAACGACTCCAAAACTAAAGTGAAGTGCAGGCTGGGGCTGATATGGCTGACGGGGCTAGGTATTCGCGCGCCCTGATTTTGGGCGCGTCGGTGGTTTCAATCGCGGCATTGGTGACGGAGAGCAGTCTCGCGCAGACCGCATCGCCGCAGGCCGAACATGCGTCGTCGCCGGAACGGCCGAAGCAGGCCAAGCGCAAGCAGGTCAGGCCGACGGCTGCGCAGCAGGCTGCGCCCGACGTCTTGAACGCCCGTGCGCAGGCGGGCAGCGCCGCGCCGGTGCAGGTGCTCGACACCATCACGGTCGCGGCGACGAAGACCAAGGAGCGCGCGATCGATGCGCTCGCGCCCGTCAGCTCGATTTCGTTCGACCAGATCCAGGGTCTTCAGCCGAACCGGCTGTCGGATGTCTTCTATGCCGTGCCCGGCGTGTCGTTCCAGGAGCGCGGCGACGATCCCGCGACCGTCATCAACATCCGCGGCATGCAGGACTTCGGCCGCGTCGCGGTCGTCGTCGACGGCGCGCGGCAGAACTATCAGCGCACCGGCCACAATGCCAACGGCTCCTTCTTCCTCGATCCCGAATTGATCGGCGGGATCGACGTCGTGCGGGGACCGACCGCCAACATCTACGGCTCCGGCGCGATCGGCGGCCTGGTCTCGTTCCGCACCAAGGACATCAACGACGTGCTGCGTCCCGGCGAGCGCTGGGGTGTCGATCTCTCCGGATCGTATGGCTCCAACAACAATCGCGGCCTCGGCTCGGTATTCGGCGGCGTGCGCGCCACGCCCGACGTCGATATCTTCGGCGGCGCGGTCTACCGTACGCAGGGCAATTACAAGGACGGCAACGGCACCGAGATCGGCAACACCGGCAACCAGGTCGAGGCCGGGCTGATGAAGCTCACGGTGCGGCCGGCCCTTGGTCACGAGGTCAAGTTCGGCGCCGTGTTCCAGGATTATCAATACGACATTGGCCAGTTCAATCGCGGTCCGACGACCAACCAGGCATTGATTGCGCTCAATCGCGGATCCTCGGTCTACGCATCCGATGCCAAGAACTATACCGGGACCATCACCTGGAACTATGCGTTGCCGAGCGACAATCTGTTCGACTGGCACATGTCGGTCTACGGCAATCGCACCGACAACGACCAGACCAAGACCTACCACTACGGCACGACACCGTCGGCCTTTTGCAACGGCGGCCTCGGCAACAACGTCTCGGGCTGCGTCGGCGACAAGCGCGGCTACGTCCTCAACACGTATGGCATCGACGCCAACAACACCACGCGCTTCAACGTCGGCGACTGGCGCAATGCGCTCACCTGGGGCGTCGACGCGTTCCAGGATGACGTGATCACGACCGACAGCCGCGGCAATTCCAACATCACCACGCCGAGCGGCATCCGCACCGTGTCGGGTGGCTTCCTTCAGTTGAAGCAGAACTACAGCACGTGGTTCGAGGCGGTGAGCGCGATCCGCTATGACCGTTACGACCTGGACTCGGGCAACACGCATGCCGGTGGTGACCGCTTCTCGCCGAAGATCACCCTTGGCGTCACGCCGGTCGCGGGCTTCCAGCCTTATGTGAGCTATGCTGAAGGCTACCGTGCGCCCTCGATCACGGAGACCGTCATTTCCGGCGCGCATGCAACTGGCGGCGGACCGGTTTTCTTCCCTTGCCCTGATGGAACCAGCGGCCTGTTCTGCTTCCTGCCCAACCCGAACCTTCGCCCCGAGGTCGGCAAGAACAAGGAGGTCGGCTTCAACCTGAAATATGACAACATCTTCAGCGCGTCCGACTCGTTCCGCGGCAAGATCAACCTGTTCCGCAACGACGTCTCCGACTACATCGACCTCGTTGCCTCGACGCCGGTGGCGACGCCGTTCGGCATGGCGAGCCAGTACTACCAGTATCAAAACATCGCGCAGGCCCGCATCCAGGGCTTCGAGGCGGAGACGATGTACGATGCGGGCGACTGGTTCATCGGTGTCGCCGGCCACTACATCCAGGGCAAGAACGTCGCGACCAATATCGGGCTCGCGACCATCACCCCGCGCAAGGTGGTCACGACCGGCGGTGTCCGCCTGCTCGATCGCACGCTGATCCTGACGGCGCAGTGGGCCTCGTACGGTCCCAACAACGACGTGCCCGCCGGCTATCTGCCGGCGACCGGGTACGAGCTGGTCAACCTGTACCTGACCTACAACGCGACCAGGGACATCGTGTTCTCGGCCTCGATCGACAACCTCTTGAACCAGTACTACCGGCCTTACGCCATTCCCGGCAGCTCGACCGACGGCACCACGCAGAACGACGTGCTGTGGTCGAGCCCGGGACCGGGCCGGGTCTACAAGGCCGGCATGAAGATCCACTTTGGAGGTGCGTAAGCCGACAGGCGTCGCAACGTCAGCAATCTCCGCCGGGCCGCGCTGATGCTCCAGCGCGGTTTCGGCGCGTTTTCATCTTGATCAGAAGGAGAGACTCTCATGTTTATCGCAATGAATCGTTTCCAGGTGAAGAAGGGCGCGGAAACGGCGTTCGAAACGGTCTGGGCTACGCGCGAATCCTATCTCGGCAGCATGCTGGGCTTCGTCGAGTTTCATCTCTTGAAGGGCCCCGAGGCCGAGGACCACACGCTCTATTCGTCGCACACCACCTGGGTCGACAAGGCGGCGTTCGAGGCCTGGACGCGCTCCGAGGAATTCCGCCGCGCCCATGCCCGCGCCGACAACCGGACCGGCGAGAGCCTCTATCTCGGCCATCCCAAGTTCGAGGGCTTCGAGGTGATCCAGAGCGAGCGCAAGGCCGCGGCCGCCTGAGGTGGCGACGCAGGAGAAGGAGCTGGACATGCTGAGCACCGATCTCGCCGATCTCAGGGCGCATATGGCCGACAATCCCGGCGCGGTGATCGAGGACGTCGCGCGGGAGCGCAAGGTCACCCCGCGTGCGGTGATCGAGGCGCTGCCCTCGTCGATGGTGCGCATGGGAGGCGGCGAGCATTTTGCCGCCGCCATGCAGGACGTCGCACAATGGGGCGAGGTCACGCTGATTGTGCACACGGATGACGCGATCTTCGAATTCACTGGCTCAATTCCCGCGGGCGAGATCGGCCGCGGTTATTTCAACCTGATGCAGCCGAAGGGCCTGCATGGCCATCTCCGCCACGAGCGCTGCGCAGGCGTCGCCTTCGTCGAGCGCCCCTTCATGGGCAAGAATTCGGCCTTCGTTGCCTTCGTCAATGCCGACGGCGGCATCATGTTCAAGGTCTTCGTCGGCCGCGACGAGACCCGGGCGCTGCGTGGAGACCAGCTGGCGCGGTTCCGCCAGCTTGCGGACCGGATCGCGGCGCCGCCCGCGGCATAGCTTCCCTCTGTCTGTCGGGAGATCAGGATGCAAGGCAATTCCAGGCTTCGGCACGTGATCGTAGCAATCGCGCTGGCGCTCGCGCCGGCTCCGGCCTTCGCGATCGACGAAGCGCTGTTGCCGCGCAATTTGTCGCCCTGGGGCATGTTCGTCAGCGCCGATATCGTGGTGAAGGCGGTGATGATCGGGCTGGCCGTCGCCTCGCTGGTGACGTGGACGGTGTGGCTCGCCAAGACCGTCGAGCTGCGCCGCAAGAGCGCGCTCGCCGTGCAGCGGACGCGCGCGCTCGAGGGCAAGATGAAGCTGGCGGAGGCGGCGGAGCGGACCTCCGACGCGCATGATGCGGTCGCCCAGCTCATGCAGTCCTGCGCGAAGGAGGCGGAGCTCTCCGGCGGCATTGTCGATGACGGTCTGCAGGAGCGCGTGGCGTTGCGGCTGGAGCGTGTCGAGGCGGCGATGTCCAGGCAGATCGCGCGCGGCACCGGCGTGCTCGCGACCATCGGCGCCACCGCGCCGTTCGTCGGCCTGTTCGGCACGGTCTGGGGCATCATGAACGCCTTCATCGGCATCTCCGAGAGCCACACCACCAGCCTTGCGGTGGTCGCGCCCGGCATTGCCGAAGCGCTGCTTGCCACCGCGCTCGGCCTCGTTGCCGCGATTCCGGCGGTCGTGATCTACAATCATCTCGTCCGCGGCATCGCCAATTACCGCGCGCTGCTTGGGGACGCCTCGGCACAGCTCATGCTGCTGGTGAGCCGGCAGCGCGACCACAGAGAGTTCCGCCTGTCGCGGGCGGCGGAGTAGGCCATGGCCGCAAAGCTCGGCGCAGGTTCGGGATCGCCGCTCAAGCGCGGTGACCCCAGTGATCTCGACCTCACCCATGAGATCAATGTCACGCCGTTCATCGACGTGATGCTGGTGCTGCTGATCATCTTCATGGTGGCCGCCCCGCTCGCCACCGTCGACATCGGCGTCGAGCTGCCGGCGACCGCGGCCGAGCCGGCGCCGCGGCCGGACAAGCCGGTCTTCGTCACCGTGAAGCCGGACCTGTCGATTGCCGTCGGCGAAGACGTCGTGGCTCGGGAGGCGCTCACCTCGTCGCTCGACACCGCCACCAGGGGGCGCAAGGACGAGCGTATTTACCTGCGCGCCGACAAGGCGGTTTCCTACGGCGATCTGATGGACGTGATGAACACCCTGCGCAACGCCGGGTATCTCAAGGTCGCCCTCGTCGGCCTCGACGGACGCAGTTGATGGCCGCGAACGCCTTTGCCCTGCACGAGCCGCTCGGCGAGCGCGAGGGTGCACGCTGGGGCGTCTCGGCCGCGGTGATCGTGGCGTTGCATCTTGCCGCTGCGCTGCTTGCGATGAGCTGGCTCAGGTCGCAGCCGGAGCAGGGCGTCACGCTTCCGGCGATCATGATCGACATGGCGCCGGTGACCTCGGCACCGCAATCAATGCCGGACGACGTCGCGCCCGGGCCGGTGATGCAGGAGGCCGACGCTTCGCCGCCGGAGCCCGCGCAGCGGCAGATGATCGAGGAAACCATCGCGCCGACGCCCCCGCAGGACAAGCCGGACGTCGTGGCACCGCCTGAGCGGAAGCTGGAGCCGACACCAGCCAGGCCCGAACCCGCGAAGATCGTGCCGGTCGAAAAGCCTGCGCCTGACAAGCCGAAGATCGTTCGCCGCGAGGCAAAGAAGCCGTCGGACGCGACGCCCGCGCCGCGCACAAGCGCGCCGCCGCGCGCCGAGCGCGAGGCGCCGATGGCGTCTGCGATGAGCGCGGGCGCGGTGGCCTCGGCGATCGCGTCCTACAATCAACGCGTCCGCGCCCATCTGATGCGCTTCCACCAATATCCGTCCGCAGGCGGGGGGCAGCGCGGCGTTGCCAGGCTGAACTTCACCCTCAGCCGCAGCGGGCAGGTCACGTCCAGCCGTCTCGGCGGCTCCTCCGGCGTCGCCGCCTTCGACGCCCAGGCCATGTCGATGATCCGCCAGGCCTCGCCGTTTCCGCCGATTCCCGACGAGATCAAGAACGGCGCGATGAGCTTTTCGATCCCGGTGGAGTTTACGGTGAGGTAGTCGGGCTCTTCGCCTCTCCCCGCGCGCGGGGAGAGGCCGACGCGCGCCGAGCGATGCGAAGCATCGTCCGACGCGCGGCGGGTGAGGGGGGCTCTCCGCGAGTCCGTCTGTCACCGTCCCTGCGGAGACTCCCCCTCACCCCGACCCTCTCCCCGCAAGCGGGGAGAGGGAGAGAACCCTACTTCGCCTTCAGGAAATCCGCGACTTCGAGCAGCATGAACTCGTCGTCGTCGGCCTTGTTGGGATCGCGGCTGGACGAGAACGGCAGGTTGTTGTCGTTGCCGACGATGATGTGGGTGTCGTCGACGCGATCGACGTTCTCGATGGTGAAGAACGGGAAAGTGTAGACGCCGTCATTGAGCGGCTTCTTCGCCTTCTTGTCGGGATCCCGGATCTTCATCAGGTCGATATAGCCGATCTTGCGCACGGGCTTGCCGACATTGGCGTCCGAGAGCTCGATCTTGTAGACGCGCTTGAACTTGGCGAGATCGGGGAAGCAGTTGTCGCCGCGCTGGCCTTGCGGGCAGGCCTTGTCGGCCGTGCCTTCGCCGTTGTCGCGCTCGATGACGAGGCCGGCCGTGGGATCGATCATGTTGAAATCGCCGATGGCATTGCCGTTCTGCTCGAACACGTATTGCCAGTAGCGGCCGGTGAACTTTTCAGCGGCGACGTCGAACTCGAGGATGCGGGAGGCTTCCTTGCCGTCGACCTTCTCCCAGTCCTTCTTCTCGGAGTCCCACAGCGGGCCCTCGAGCAGGCCGTAGAGGAACTTGCCGTCCTTGGACGAGGCAAAGCCCTCAAAGCCCTTGGAGCGGCGGAGGTTGACGTTGGTGTAGGTCGCGCCCGGCGCGCCCGGTGTCGCCACCGCCCAATGATCGGGCGAGCGCACCGGCTTGCCGTCGGCAACCGTCTCGAACACGCCCAGGATCTTGCCTGATTTGTCGGCCTTCAGGATGTAAGGGCCGAACTCGTCGCCGATCCAGAACGTGTCGCCGATGATCTGGAACCCTTCGGTGTCGAAGTCGGAGCCGGTGAGGTAGCGCTTCTGGGTATCCTCGTGCACGATGCGGAACGGCACCTTCTTGTCGGGATCGTGCAGGAAGACCGTCTCCTGCCGCTCGATCTTGCCGCTCGCCCAATCCATCTTGTAGCGATTGAGATACAGCATCGAGTCCGGCGAGTTGGCGCGCGCGCCCATGCCGTTGTCGGTGATGACCCAGAAGGTGCCGTCGGGCATGGTCTTGATGCCGGAATGGCCCTGGAGCGGCTGGCCCTTGAACGGCAGCGACACGCCGGTCGCCCGCTCAGCGGACTTGCCCATCACGGTGCCGAGCGCGTCGACGCGCTTGCCGGTGGTGTACTTTCCGGACGTCTTGAGATCGGCGGGCGCATCCGCCGGCGCGTCGATGAACGACTCGGCCGGCATCACCACGTGGCCGGCGAGCTTCGCCGGGAATTCGCCTTCGCTCTGCGCGAGCGCCGTGCTGGCGGTGAGAATGATCGTTGCGACGGTGCTGAGAAAAATCGCGCGCATGTGCGTCTCCTGTTGGCGGACGCACGCGTTATGCGGATCGCTTGTTGCAGTTTTGTGAAACCGGGCCAAACGCCGCAGGCATCGTCGCCTCTCCCCGCTTGCGGGGAGAGGCCGGAATTTGCGCTAGCAAATTCCGGGTGAGGGGGCCTCTCCGCGTGTCGGTCTCTCACTGTCTGCGCGGACAGAGCCCCTCACCCCGCCCTCTCCCCGTAAGAACGGGGAGAGGGGGACGAGAGAGCGGGATTACTCCTTTACCGCGCCGGTCAGCGAGGACACGTAATAATCCACGAACAGCGAGTAGAAGACCGCAACCGGGAGCGAGCCGAGCAGCGAGCCCGCCATCAGCGCGCCCCACTGGTAGACGTCGCCGGTGACGAGCTCGGTCAGGATCGCGACCGGCACGGTCTTGTTGGCGCCGCTCTGGATGAAGGCGAGCGCGTAGATGAACTCGTTCCAGGACAGCGTGAACGAGAAGATGCCGGCCGAGATCAGGCCGGGCACCGCGAGCGGCAGCGTGATCCGGCGCAGGATCTGGAGCCGCGTCGCGCCGTCGACCAGCGCGCATTCCTCGAGCTCGTAGGGGATCGACTTGAAATAGCCGATCAGGAGCCAGGTGCAGAACGGCACCAGGAAGGTCGGGTAGACCAGGATCAGCGCTATCGGTGAGTCGAACAGGCCGAACTGCACCACCACGGTGGCGAGCGGGATGAACAGGATCGAGGGCGGCACGAGGTAGGCGAGATAGATGCCGAGGCCCACATAGGGACTGCCGCGGAAGCGCAGCCGCTCGATCGCATAGGCGGCAAGCGTGCTCGCGACCAGCGACAGCGTGGTCGAGCCGATCGCGACCAGCATCGTCGTCCACAGCCAGCGCGGATAGGCGGTGTCGAACAGCAGATGCTTGATGTGCGCCAGCGTCGGCGAGGAGATCCAGAACGGATTGTGCGCCTTGTAGTTCATCAGCTCGGCGTTCGGCTTGAACGAGGTGATCGCCATCCAGTAGAACGGAAACAGCAGGATCAGCACGAAGCAGCCGAGCGGCAGGTAGATCATCATCAGCCGCCGCAGCCCGGAATCCCAGGCCATGGTGTCGGGCGCCGCCTTCGCGTCGGCAGTGGCTTGCGCGACGGTATCAGTCATTGCTCTCTCCCTGCTGCCATTTGCGGCGCGCCAGGCCGAAATAGGAGAACAGTGTCGCGAACACCAGGAACGGGATCATCGACACCGCGATCGCGGCGCCTTCGCCGAGCTCGCCGCCGGCAATGCCGCGCTGGAAGGCCAGCGTTGCCAGCAAATGGGTCGAGTTGCCGGGGCCGCCCCGGGTGATGGCGTAGACCAGCTGGAAGTCGGTGAAGGTGAAGATGATCGAGAACGTCATCACGATGGCGAGGATCGGCATCATCATCGGGAAGGTGATGTAGCGGAAGCGCTGCCAGGCGCTGGCGCCGTCGAGCATCGCGGCCTCGTACAGCGAGGGCGAGATGGTCTGCAGGCCCGCCAGCAGCGAGATCGCGACGAAGGGAATGCCGCGCCAGATATTGGCGGCGATCAGCGAGAAACGCGCCGGCCAGGGCGAGCCGAGGAAGTCGACATTGCTCGACCGCCAGTGCAGCACATCGACCAGCAGATAGGAGATGATCGAGAATTGCGGATCGTAGATCCACCAGAACGCGAGCGCCGAGAGCACCGTCGGCACGATCCAGGGCAGGAGGATGATCGCACGCAGCAGGCTCTTGAACGGAAAATGGTTGTTGAGCAGCAGCGCCAGCCAGAAGCCGAGCGCGAACTTCCCGAACGTCGCTATGCCCGTGTAGACCACGCTGTAGAACACCGCGTTCCACCACAGCGGGTCGGTGAGCAGATACTGGAAGTTCTCAAGGCCGACGAAGACGCCTTTGCGGCCGATCGTGGTGTCGGTGAAGGCGAGCCAGATGCCGAGGCCGAGTGGATAGGTCAGGAACACCGCGAGCAGCCCGATTGCGGGCGCAAGGCACATCACGATCAGGAACGGCTTGTAGTCGAACAGGCGGACCAGCCAGCTTGGCTGCCGGTGGGCGAGGGCGAGAGGGGGAAGTGTGGTCACGGACATCGTGTCGTCGTCCTGTCGTTGAAGGTCACCCCGCCGTCATTGCGAGGAGCTCGCGACAAAATTGCGTAGCAATTTTGCGCTGTAGCGACGAGCAATCCAGACTGCCTCCGCGGACACGCTCTGGATTGCTTCGCTTCGCTCGCAATGACGGCCGCACCGCCGGCCGTTATTTCTGCCGCCGGAAGTACCGCTTGCAGCGCTGTTCGGCTTCCGCGGCCGCGGCCTCCGGCGTGGCAGCGCCGGTCGCGACGGACGCGCACATCTGAATCAGCACGTAGTCGGCGCTGACGGCGCCGGTCGCTGTCGAGATCGGGCCCCTGTAGCCGTCATAATAGGTGCTGTTCATGGTGTCCTTGAACAGCTTCACCTTGGGGTCCTGCGACCACACGGCGGCATCGGCATAGGCGGCCAGCGGCTGGGACCAATAGCCGGAATTGGCGTTGAGCCACGGCTCGTACTGGTCCTTTTCCAGCATGTATTGCAGGAAGGCCTTTGCGGCGTTGGGATACTGGCTGTGCTTGAACACCATGGCGTTCAGGGTCAGGCCCGCCATCGGCGAGATCTTGGCCACGCCCTTCGGCAGCAACTGATGCTCGCTGTCGTCGGCGATCGCCTTGGTCGCGGGATCGTTCTTCAGCGAGAAGTATAGCGAGACGCCGTTTGCGGTCAGCGCGATCTCCTGCGAGGAGTAGGCGCGGTTGTTGCTGACGTCGTTCCACGAAGTCGTGCCGGCAATGAAGGTCGGGTAGAGCTGCTTGACCCAGTTCAGTGCGGCGATCGTCTCCTTGCTGTTGATGATGACGTTGCCCTCTTCGTCGAGCAGGGCGGCGTTGTGTGACCACAGTGCCCAGTTCGCAAAACCGTTGCCGTCGCCCTTGGCGTTGCCGAGCGCGAAACCGGCCGGCTTGCCGGCCTTCTGCAGCTTCTGGCAGAGGTCGACGATTCCGGCGTGGTCTTCCGGCACCTTGTCGAAGCCGACCGATTGCAGGATCGACTTGCGGTAGATCAGGGGACCTGCGGTGGCGCCGAACGGCAGTCCGATCCAGGCGTCGCTCTTGTTCCTCTTGCCGTAGCGCTGCGCCAGCGGCAGCCAGCCGCCGTAACGCTTGCCGACATAGTCGGCGACGTCGGTCAGCTCGATCAGCTTGTCGATATAGATGTGCGGTGCATCGGAGAAGCCGATGATGATGTCGGGACCGGCGCCGGAATTGGCTGTTACCGCGGTCTGCTGGTTGATGTCCTCCCAGCCGACGAAGTCGACCTTGACCTCGACCCCGGTCTCCTTGGTGAATTTGGCCGCGTTGGCGCGGAACACGTCCTCGTCGGCTTGTACGAACCGCACCGGCCGCAGCATGCGCAGGGTTGCGCCCTTTTCGATCGGCAGTTTCGGTGCGGGGACGTCTGCGGCCTTGATTGCGGATTGAGCGTGCGCTGCAACACCGGTTGCCGCGAGCGTCGCAGCGGACAGGCCCAGCACCAAGGCATCACGACGCGTGATGTCGTTCCTCATCAGTTCCTCCCTATGATGTCTCCCTTCCCGGCGTTGATCGCCGGTGAAGGGCCGTTCCGGTTTCCGGCGCGTTTTGCGGCCGGCCGCCTAGCTGTTCGGCCCGCGATCCATGCTGACGGGCTGCCAGCGGCGGAGCGCGGTGTTCTGCAGCACCGACGGATTGACGCAGCTTACCGGCCACATGCCCTGAAGCACCAGTGACAATTCGTAGCCCACGCGGCGCTTGCGTGCCTCGTCGAACCGTGCCGAGGCCGAGGCGACATGCGCGGTCAGGGTCACGTTCTCCATGCTGAGGATGGGATTGTTGTGCGAGGGCGGCTCCTTCTCCAGCACGTCGAGGGCGGCGTGCGCGATCCAGCCCTCTTGCAGCGCCTTGATCAGGCTCTCCTCGTCCACCGTGGCGCCGCGGCCGGTGTTGATGAAGATCGAGCCCTTCTTCATCTGCCGGAAGTGCTTCTCGGTCAGCATGTGATGCACCTCAGGCCGCGCGGGCGCGTGCATCGATACGAAGTCGGATTGCGACAGCACCTCGCTCAGCGTCGCGGGGATGACGCCGTGGTCGTACATCAGCGTTTCCTGGATGAAGGGATCGTAGGCCATCATGCGCAGGCCGAACGGCGCGGCCCGCTTCGCAACTGCACGCGCGACGCGTCCGAACGAGATGAAGCCGAGCGTCTGGCCCATCAGCCGCGGGATCTTCAGCAGCGCCGGCCGGCCCTCGGCCCAGCGTCCGTCGCGCACCATCCGGTCCTGCTCGACCAGGCGGCGGAAGCCCGCAAGCAGCAGCATCATGGCGTGGTCGGCGACCTCCTCGATGAAGGTGTCGGGGATGTTGGTGACCGGAATGCCGCGTGCGGTGGCGGCCTTCACGTCGACACTGTCCACGCCGACCGAGCCGAGCGTGATGACCTTGCAGCTCTCCAGCGCGTCGATGATCGACTTGGTGATCGGGATGCCCTTGGCGTAGATGGCGTCGGCGTTTTTCGCGGCGGCGATGAACTCAGCCTCGTTGGCCGGGGCTTCGACGATCTCGGCGTCGATCGGATCGAGCGCCTCGCGCTCGTAGGAATAATCGCTGCCCGCGACCGTGAAGCTCGCGCCCTTCGGCGTCACCACCCTGTATTTCGGCATTTCCTGCTCCCGATTTGTTCTGTCGGTTCTTGTTGTGGCCCGGCCTTCGCGGCGGGCCTTTGCGTCTTTTACGCGAAATCGGGGTGCATGCGTACAATCGCCGGTTGCTCGCTTGACCATTATTCGCAGCTTTTCGCGGCGTCGTCAGGGCTTCTACGGAGGCACGTAAGTAACTTGCTAAGGGGTCACACACTAAAAGTTGATTCAAATAAAAAGGTCTGTGCGCGAGTCCGCGCCACCCGAGGAGCCCATCGTGAAGTTGAGCAATCTGAAGATCGCCCCCAAGCTTGGCATCCTTGTCGGTGTGACCCTGTTCGGCCTGTGCATCTCCGGAGTTCTCGCCGGATATCTGATGAAGCGCGAGATGGTGAATGCACGCATCGACCAGACCAAGGCGATCGTGGAGATGGCCCGCAACTATGCGGCTGCCTTGATGAAGCGCGTCAGCGCCGGCGAGATGACCAAGGATGCCGCGCTCGCGGATCTGCGCCGCTACGGCAACTCCATGACGTATGACAAGAACTCCGGCTATCTATTCGGCACCACCTATGACGGCATCACGCAGCTTGCGCCGGATCCGAAGGTGATCGGCCAGAACCGCATGGACGTGGAGACGAACGGGCGCAAGCTGTCCCGCGAGATCATGGACGGGGTCAAGGCCAGCGGCGAAATCCTGCTGTTCTATGAATACATGAAGCCCGGCCAGGAGAAGCCGATCCGCAAGCTCGGCTACGCGGTCGCCGTCCCCGGCTTCGACATGTATCTCGGCACCGGCGCCTATCTCGAGGATATCGACGCCAAGATGGGGCCGATCTACTGGCTGCTCGGCCTCGCCATGCTCGGCATCGTCATCGTCGCCGGCAGCGTCGCCTGGCTGATCGGCCGCAGCATCAGCCGTCCGCTGGCGCTGCTCGGCGCCCGCATGAAGGATCTCGCCGACGGCAAGCTCGAGGGCGACATTCCCGGCTTCGGCCGCGGCGACGAGGTCGGCGCGATGGCCGCGACCGTTCAGATCTTCAAGGACAATGCGGTCCGTATTCGCGACCTCGAAAAGACCGAGGCGGACGCCAAGGAACGCGCCGCGGCGGATCGTCGCAGTGCGATGGAAGAGATCGCCAAGGACTTCGAGCGCAGCGTCAACGGCATCGTCCGCTCGGTCTCCTCGGCCGCGGCCGGCATGCAGAGCACGGCGCAGTCGATGACGGCGACCGCGAGCGACGCCTCCTCGCGCGCAGCGACCGTCGGCGCGGCCTCGCAGAAGGCCTCGGGCAATGTCGGCACGGTTGCCGCCGCCGCCGAAGAGCTGTCGAGCTCGGTTGCGGAAATCTCCCGCCAGGTGACGCGTTCGACCGAAGTGGCGAGCCGCGCGGTCAACGACGCCGAGCGCACCAACGCCACGGTGCAGGGGCTCTCCACCGGCGCGGAGAAGATCGGCGAGGTGGTCAAGCTCATTCATTCGATCGCGGCGCAGACCAATTTGCTCGCGCTCAACGCCACCATCGAGGCGGCGCGCGCCGGCGAGTCCGGCCGCGGCTTCGCCGTCGTCGCCTCCGAGGTCAAGGCGCTCGCCAACCAGACCGCGAAGGCCACCGAGGAAATCTCCGCCCAGGTCGCGGCGATGCAGACCTCGACCAGCGATGCGGTCGCGGCGATCGGCGGCATCACCCAGACCATCGCCGAGATGAGCGAGATCACGGCGGGCATTTCCGCCTCGATCGAGCAGCAGGGCGAGGCGACCCGCGAGATCGCCCGCAACATCCAGTCGGTTGCGGCCGGCTCGAGCGAGATCAACGCCAATATCGGCAGCGTCACCTCGGCCGCGGAAGCGACCGGCACCGCGGCCACCGACGTGCTCACCAACGCCCGCGAGCTGGACAGCCAGTCCGGCGCGCTGCGCAGCGCGGTGGACGGCTTCCTCGCCAAGGTGCGCGCGGCGTAAGTTTTGCTGTCATGCCCCGCGAAGGCGGGGCATCCAGTACGCCGCGGCCTCTCGGTTCGAGCCTCGCTGTCTCTGGAATACTGGATCGTCCGCCCCAGTGCGCAATTGCGCACAAGGCGGACGATGACAGCATCGCCGGGGTGTCCCCCTACTGCTTCTCGATCTTCGCGTTCGTGATCAGCTTCTCCCACAGCACCAGCTGCTCGTTCACGAAGGTGCCGAGCTGTTCCGGCGTGCCTGAGAAGGCATCCATGCCGAGGGTGGCGAGTTGCGCCTTGATCTCCGGCTTCTCGACGATCTTCCTGATCTCGGCGTTGAGCCGCGTCACGATCTCCTTCGGCATGCCGGCTGGACCGAAATAGCCCTGCCAGGAGGAGATGTCGAAGTCCGGCACGCCGGCCTCCTGCATCGAGGGCAGGTTCGGCACCAGCGGAGAGCGGTCCTTGGTGGTGACGGCGAGCGCGCGCAGCGCGTTGCCGTTGACGTGCGGCAGGCCGGTCAGGATGTCCACGAACATCATCGAGACGCGGCCGCCCATGACGTCGTTGAGCGCCGGCGGCGAGCTCTTGTAAGGCACGTGCAGCAGGTCGAGCCCGGCATTGTGCGCGAACGTCGCACCCGACACGATCGCCGAGGACGAGCCCGAGGCGTAGCTCAGCTTGCCGGGATTGGCCTTGCCATAGGCGACCAGCTCGCCGACGGTCTTGGCCGGCACCTCGGGGTGAACGACCAGCATGAAGGGCAAATCGCCGGTGCGCGCGATCGGGGTGAAATCCTTGACCGGATCGTAAGTCAGGCTCTTGAGCAGGTAGGGATTGGCCGAATGCGTGGTGTTGGTCGTCACCAGCAGCGTGTAGCCGTCGGGTGCGGCGCGCGCGACAAAGGTCGCGGCGATCATGCCGTTGGCGCCCGCCTTGTTCTCGATCACGATGCCGACGCCGAGTGCCTGCGACAAATGCTGCGAGATCAGCCGCGTCGTGGTGTCGGTGCCGCTGCCGGCCGCAAACGGCAGCACCAGCGTGATGTTGCGGCTGGGGTAGTTGTCGGCCTGTGCGGCGGTCGAGGCGGCAAGGCAGAGCGCGGCCGTGCCGATGGTGCGCAGGTTTCGCATCAGCGCTGAAAGCATGTCTGGTCGTTCCCTCTTTTTCGTTGGCGGGGAACCTAGCTTCTCTTTGCTGGAATCGGAAGGCGGGAGTTTGCCGCCAGGTCTCGCGTCCGGGACACGAGAGGGGAGCGACCGCGGCGCGGAATTACTTCACCGCCGGGCCCTTGCGCGAGGCGATGACGACGCCGGCGAGCACCAGCGCGTAGCCGATCAGGTGAAACGGCTGGAGCTTTTCGCCGAGCAGCAGGATCGCCATCGCCGAGCCGAACACCGGCACCAGATGGAAGAACGGCGCGGCCCGGTTCGGCCCGATCAGCGCCACGCCGCGGTTGAAGAAGAGATAGGCGAGCGTCGAGGGGAAGATCAGGATGTAGCCGAGCGTCGCCAGCGTCACCCCGTCGAATTGCATGACGTTGCCGCGCCAGGCCTCCCAGACGGCGGTGGGCAGCAGCATGACCGCGCCACAGCAGGTGGTGAAGGACAGGAAGGAGAGCTGATGAACCTTCGGCCGGCGCGGGATGAAGGCGGAGTAGAGTCCGAATGCCACCAGCGAGGACGCGAACATGATGTCGCCCCTGTTGAAGCTGATGCTTGCCAGCGCCGCGAGATCGCCGCGCAGGATGATGGTCAGTACGCCGAGAAGCGAGATCGCGATGCCGGCGAGCTGGGCACCGGTCAGCCGCACGCCGAACAGCGCCAGCGACCACAGCGCCACGAACAGCGGCCCGGCCGACTGGATCAGCAGCGCGTTCAGCGCCTCCGTGTATTGCATCGCCCAGTACGAGATCGCGTTGTTGAAGGCGAAGCCGACCAGCGACAGGAACAGCATCAGGGGCAGGCTCTTGCGCAGAGCCGGCCAGTCGCGCTTCAGATGTGGCCAGGCGAACGGCAGCAGGATGAGGAACACGCCGAACCAGCGGATCGTGGTCATCGTCAGCGGCGGCACGTGCGCGCCGACATGGCGCGCGAGCACGATGTTGGCCGCCCAGAACAGCGAGCTCAGGCTGAGCAGCAGATAGGGCTGGTTGTTGAGCCAACTGGCCGGATTCGAGGCTGGTGGCGCTGGCGAAGCGATAGTCATTGGGGTCGGATGCAACTTGCGCCGGATTGCCGTCGTGACACAAGTCACGCGACCGCAATGCTACAATGCAGGCATGACCTGAGGAGGTGCCTCTGGCGGTCAATATGTTGAACATCGCTGCGCCCGGCGCGTGATCGCCGCGGCGAGGCGGAAGGACGAGGAGCCGCCGCGGCCTACGTCTTCCGCCCGGCGCGCGCAACCGGCATCGACGCGTCGACAGCGGCGTGGCAGGCCGTCTGCAACAGGCGGCAGACCTCCTCCGTCGACCGCTGCGGGCTCAGCGTTGCGAAGGTCGGATAGCTCGTCAGGACGAAGATCAGGTCGACGGCATCCTGCACGGCCCGCTTTGCGGCACGGCTCTCCGTGATGCGTGTCACCAGTCCCGTCACAAGCTCACGCCGCCGCTCGTTGCGCGCGACCAGCGCATTGCCGAATTCGGGATCGGTTGCGATCGCCTGGTTGAGGCCGCCGATCGCGGGGTCGTGCGCCCAGAAGGTGCAGAAGATCGCGACGACGCGATCGAGCGCGGCGCGGGGGTCCGGCAGCGCCATCGCGTCGGCCAGCTCGAACAGGCCGCCCTGCCGCGCGATGTCGTCGAACACGGCCTCCAGCAGTCCGCGTCGCGATCCGAACTGGTTGTAGACGGTCAGCCGCGTGACGCCGGCCGCCTTCGCCACCACGTCAAGCGAGAAGTTCGCGATGCTCGCATCCTTGCGCAGCAGGCGCGCGCCGGCCGCGATGATGCGTTCGCGCGTCTCCGCGGCCGCGGAGGCGCGGACCGAGCTCACATAGCTGCGTTTCGGCATCGCTCTGCCATCGTCTTGACGCATTGATTATACATGATGTATATCCAATTTAGAAGCCGGCTGGAGCTTGCCATGCAGACTGCCCTCGTGATCGCACTGTCGCTTCATGTGTTGTCGTCCGTGTTCTGGGCCGGATCAAGCTTTGCGCTGGCGCGAACCGGAGCAGCCGGAGGTGAGCAGCTCGTCGGTCCGCAGCTCGGCGCGGCGACGATTGCGATCCTCACCGGCGGCTATCTCGGGCATCTCGCTCATTCCGGCAGTTTTGGCGCCGCCGAGCAAGTGCTCGCGCTTGGTGCGGTTTGCGCGCTGATCGCAGTCGGCGTTCAGGCCGCGACCGGCCCCCGTGCGCTGCTGAGCTTGCGCCGTGGCACGAGCGAGGCCGGGGATGTGCGCTCACGCATCGCGGCCGCCCAGCGCGTGGCCGCCGCTCTGCTCGCCATCACCGCCCTGTGCATGGGCGCGGCGCGCTACATCTAGCGCGGCATCCCGCCGCTGAAGAAGGAAAAGCAATGTCCAGGATGATTCTTTTGAACCTGCCCGTGCGCGATCTCGCCGCATCGACGGCGTTCTATGTCGCGCTCGGCGGTACGGTGAACCCTCAGTTTTCGGGCGAGAATTCGACCTCGCTCATGGTCACGGACGCGATCGGCGTGATGCTGCTGACCCACGACCATTATCGCCAATTCACCAAACGCCCGATTGGTGACCCGCGCCGCGACAGTCAGGTCTTGATCGCCCTCACGGTCGATGACCGCGACGCCGTCGATGCAACGCTGACTCGCGCGGTGGCGGCGGGTGGTCGCGCCGATCCCAACCCGGCACAGGATCTCGGCTTCATGTACAACCGCCACATTGAAGATCCGGACGGCTATGTCTGGGAAATCGTATGGATGAACCCATCAGCGAGCACCTGACCGCAGAAGGCTGCGCGGCGAGCTGACAAGGGGGGCTAGCTCGCCTGCTTCCTTGACGCCGCGAATACGCCCGACAGCACCAGGGCAAAACCGATGAAGTGGAACGCCTGCGGGCGTTCGCCGAGGAAGACCATCGCCATGATCGAGCCGAACACCGGCACGACGTGGAAGAACGGCGCGGCGCGATTGGCGCCGATCAGGCGCACGCCGCGATTGAAGCAGAGATAGGCGAGCGTCGAGGGGAATACCGCGACATAGAACAGCGTCAGCAGGTTCGGCCCGTCGAGCTTCATCACCGGCCGCGCGGACAATTCCCAGATCTCCAGCGGAATGAGGCAGGCGGCGCCGGCACCGAAGGTGAAGGCGAGGAACGACAGGCCGTGCATCGCCGGCCGCTTCAGGCTCAGCACCGAATAGAGCGCGAAGATCAGCAGCGCGAGCAGGAAGATGAGGTCGCCCTTGTTGAACTCGATGTTCGACAGCGTGGTGAAATCGCCATGCAGCAGGATCGTCAGCACGCCGCACATCGACAGCAGTACGCCGAAGGCCTGTGCCGCGGTGAGTCGGATGCCGAGGATCGCCAGCGACCACAGCGCCACGAGCAGCGGCGCGGACGACTGGAGCAGCAGCGTGTTGAGCGCCTGGGTATGCTCCAGCGCCCAGTATTGCAGCGTGTTGAAGGCGCCGATGCCGGTGATCGAGAGCGTGACCATCAGGCCGAGCTTGCTGCGGATCGCGGGCCAGTCCTGCGCGAGATGTTTCCAGGCGAATGGCAGCACGAGGAGGAACGCGAAGAGCCAGCGCAGGAACGACAGCGTGACCGGCGGGATGTGGCCGGCGGCAAGCCGCCCGACAATGGCGTTGCCGGCCCAGCACAGCGCAGTGATGCTGAGCAGCAGGTAGGGCTGGTTGGCGATCCAGTTTTGGCCGGGCGTCGCGGCGCTCGTGGTCTGGTCGGTGGCGGACATTGTGATTGTTATGGCCCCGCGTCATGCGCCGAGGCCCCGGCCCGGCGGCACCCGGGCCGGTTCGGAACCCGGCCCGTTCAGAGACACGGAAACCGGTCCGACATCAATGGCGCAGATGCATCGCCATCATGCGCCACGCGGAACGGCGGAACTTCAGGAGGCCGCCTTTGCGCCGCTTGGCCCCGCATTGGCGAGCATCGCTGCCCGTGCGGCCCAACCTCCGCCGAGAATCGCGCCGGTAAAGCCGCCGCCGCCCGTGAACGCCGAGGCGAGATAGAGGCCGTCGATGGCGGTCGTCGGCACTGGCTTGAATCCGCGCGTCTGCGGTGCGAAGCCGTAGATCGCGCCGCCGGGCGTGTTGAGGTAGTGCGCGAAGGTTTCGGACGTCGACATCTCGCGCTGCACGACCGCGTCGGCGATTCCGGGATAATTCCGGTCGAGATCGGCAATGACGAGGTCCATCCAGCGCTCCTTGCGGCAGCGCTTTGCTTCGGCGGACAGACCGGTCCAGTTCGCGAGCCGGTCGACGCCGACGAGCGCGGCGAGATAGGGCGGTCTCTCGTTCAGGCCCGTATCGATCCGATCGTAGGCGACGAAGCCGTAGGGGGGAAGACGTGCCGGCGAATCCTCGCCCGGCAGTGCGCCGGCCTCGCGGAAACCGGAGAGTTTCGTCAACCACCCCGGCAGCACGCTGGTCGAATAGTGCCTGACGCCGAAATCGCCGGACGGCCGGCTGAGACCGATCGCGATGCTCCAAAGTGAGATCGATGGTTGCCGGTCCTCGTAGCGCGACAGGAACGCGGTGCGCTTGTCCTGCGGCAGCATCGAGCCCAGCACGGAGGGCGCCGCGTTGCCGAGCAGAATCGGCGCCAGCTCCACGCGCACGTCGTCGGCTCCCGTCGCGCGATGACGCACGCCGCGGGCGCGGGTGCCGTCGACCAGAATGGCCTCGACCTCGCGCCCCGCCTCCACCGCACCGCCGGCGTCGCGAATGATCGCGATCAGGCGATTGCTGAGCGCCTGCGATCCGCCGCGGACATAGTGTCCGCCGCCGACGAGATAGGAGGCCTGCGGAATCGCAAACTGGATGAAAGGCATCGTGTCGGGATCGTCGGTGTAGTAGCCGAGGTTGGATGCAAGCGCGAGCTTGATCGGCTCGCTGTCACCGAACAGGCGGGTGAGCACTTCGCTCAAGGTCGCGTGCCGGTCGCGGATCAGCGGCCACAGGCGCCACGGCAATGTCGGCGCGTTCCAGAGCCACCAGTCGCGGTCGTCCTGATGCTCGCTCATCAGCGCGACCGCCTGCCGGACTGCCTTGATGCGCTCGAAATATTGGGCGATGCCCTTGGCATGCGCCGGAAACTGCGCCTTCGCCGCGGTCGAGGCAGCTTCGAGGCCGTGCGGCATCATGAAGGGGTGCTCGAATAGTGGGCTTCGCACCTCGTGCAGCACGCCGACATCCACGAAGGGCAGATCGCGATCGATGCCGAGCGCGCGCAGGATCGGAAGCTTGGGATCGGAGGCGTCCAGGCCGTCGATCTCGTGCAGCGAGGCCTCGATCGCGAGCTGGCCGTGACGATAGACCGTGGCCGCTCCCCCGAAATTCTGGTTGCGCTCGAGCACCAGAACCTTGTGGCCTGCGCGGGCGAGCAGGGCCGCCGCGGTCAGGCCGCCGAGCCCCGATCCGATGGTGATGGCGTCAAAGCTGCGTGACATCTCGGGTGACCTCGCCGCAACATGGCGGCAGACACCTGGTCCGCCTCCGTGGCTCCCGGTTCCATACTAGGAGCGCGTAGCGGGGGGCGCGATTGACCTGCGTCAATTGCTGTCGGTGGAAATTTGTGCGGGTCCGAACCGATCTGAAATATCGCGGTCACAAATCTCTATCGCTTGCGTTTGCTGCGGATCGCGTAGGGCTTCAGCAACTCGGCGCAGGCGAGATAGACGACGACGAGCAGTGCAATGCCGGCCATCATTAACGGCGGCGGCGCGACAAAGCCGAACCAGGTGCCGACCGGCGTGAACGGCACGACCATCGCGACCAGCAAGGCGATCAGCGACGAGGCTGACAACACTGGATCGGGCCAGTTGCGCCACGGTCGGCCGTTGGTGCGGATGACGAAGATCACCAGGATCTGCGTCGCCATGGATTCGATGAACCAGGCGGTGCGGAATTCGCCGGGCGATGCGTGAAACAGCATGATGAGGGCGCCGAAGGTCAGGAAGTCGAACACCGAGGACAGCGGTCCCATGATCGCGGCGAAGCGCGCGAGCCTCGTCATGCTCCAGACCTGCGGCTGCGCGGTGGCCGCGCGCGAGACCCGGTCGAAGGGAATGCCCAGCTCGGAGAGATCGTAGAGCAGGTTGTTGAGCAGGATCTGCGTCGGCAGCATCGGCAGGAACGGCAGCACCATCGAGGCGATCGCCATGGACAGCATGTTGCCGAAATTCGAGCTCGCGCCCATGCGGACATATTTCATGATGTTGGCGAAGGTGCGCCGTCCTTCCTCGACGCCGTCGGCGACGACCTCGAGATCCGAAGCGAGCAGGATCATGTCGGCGGCGGCCTGCGCCACGCCGGTCGCGCCGTCGACCGACAATCCGACGTCGGCAACCTTCAGGGCCGGTGCGTCGTTGATGCCGTCGCCGAGGAATCCGACCACTTCGCCGCCCGCCTGAAGCGCCTTCACGATGCGCGACTTCTGGTCCGGCGCGAGGCGGCCGAACGCGTCGGTGGAACGCACCTGCACGGCGAGCGCTTCGTCGCTGAGCTGTGCAATGTCGGCCCCCGACAGCACGCGCGCGGGATTGAGCCCGACCAGGCTCGCGAGCCGCTTCACCACCACGGGGTCGTCGCCCGAGAGGATCTTCAGGCCCACGCCGCTCGCCGCGAGCCGCGCGATTGCGGCTGTGGCCGTCGGCTTCGGCGGATCGGCGAAAGCGCAGAAGCCCTCGAAGGCGAGATCGGTCTCGTCCTCCGTCTCGACCTCGCGCACCACGCCGCTCCACGCCCGCGAGGCGATCGCCACGGTGCGCAGGCCCTCGCTCGCGAGCTCGCGCACGCGCGCCGTCGCAGCAGTGCGCGCGCTCTCGTCCATCGTGCACAATGCGAGCACGGCTTCCGGCGCGCCCTTGACGATCAGCAGCGTGCCTTCGGGGCCGGTCGCAAGCACCGATCCCAGCCGGCGCGAGAAGTCGAAGGCCTGCCGCCCGGCCAGGGTCCAGCCCTGCGCGGCGTCCGGTCGGCCGGCGACGAGGGCGGCATCGAGGGTGCCGCGGTCGCCGCCGAGCGATGCCGCGATGGCGCCGAGCTGCGCGGCGCGGGCATTGTCCTTGCCCTCGGCGTCGAGGCTTCTGGCGAGCGTGATCTCGGCCGAGGTCAGCGTGCCCGTCTTGTCCGTGCAGAGGACCGTCATGGCACCGAGATCGTGGATCGCTGCCAGCCGCTTCACGATCACCTTGCGGCCGGCCATCCGCAGCGCGCCGCGCGACAGCGTCACAGTGGTGATCATCGGCAGCAGCTCCGGCGTCAGCCCGACTGCGAGCGCGACCGCGAACAGCAGCGAATCGAGCACCTCGCGGCCGAATACGACGCGGACGGTGAGCACGACCAGCACCAGCGCGAGCGTGGCCCGCGCGATCACGAGGCCGAACTCGCGCAAATCGCGCTCGAAGGGGGAGGGCGCCTGCGTCTCGGCGAGCGCGGAGGCCGCCGCGCCGAACACGGTGTCGCGGCCGGTCCTGACGACGAGCGCGATCGCCTCGCCCGTCTGCGCCACGGCGCCGCGGAACAGGGCATTCGATGTGTCGTCGGGGTCGGTCGCGGCGCCGGCGCGCTTCTGCACCGGATAGGGCTCGCCGGTGAGCGCGGCTTCTCCGGCCGTGAAGGCGGTGCTCTCCAGGATCAACGCATCCGCCGGGATGATGTCGCCGGCGCGGACGCGCAGGAGGTCGCCCGGAACGACGTGGTCGACGTCGATCTCGCGGAAGGCGCCGTCACGCCTGACCTCGGCCTTGAGCGCCACCGAACGGCGGAGGATCTCGGCGGCGCGGACCGCGTGGCCCTCCTGGATGGTGTCGAGCCCGATCGAGAGCGCGAGAATCAAGACAATGATGAGCCCGCCGATGTCGTCGCCGGTCAGCATCGAGACGATGCCGGCGACCAGCAGGATCAGCGACAGCGGCTCCAGCAGCCGGCGCAGGATCGCACGCGCGGCCCCCTCGATGCGCGGCGGCGCGTCGCTGTTCGGCCCGAAACGGCCGAGCCGTGCGGCGGCCTCGGTCGCGGTCAGGCCCTGCAAGGAGCAGCCGAGCTCGGTGCTGAGCGCATCCGTCGGCAGGCGCCAGAACTGGTTCGCCTGGCTGTTCGGTGGCTTGGTCACGGCGTATCCGACATGAAGGCTTCCAGGCCCGGGAAGGGTAAGCTGGGGAGGTGACAGCCATCCCTTGGCGCAATCGCGGGCCGGAACGGTTGATGCGTGTCAATTCCGCTGCCGCCGGGCCGCCAACCTTTCAGGATTTTAAGGGGATATCAAAGGCTTGGGGTGCCTTCCCGACCCCGAAAAAGCCCGGTTCTTGCTTGCCTAGAGAGGCTGCTTCCTTTATCCGGTTGGCTGCCTTGCGTGCGAGCGGCCTTGGGCCGCAGAGAGGGCTTGGCGCAGGCATGATCCCGGAAAAGTGGGCACCGGTTTTCCGCGAGGATCATGCCTCCTAGAGACAGATTGAATAGGGATTACCCGCGAATGGCCAATGTTGTCGTCGTCGGCGCCCAGTGGGGCGACGAAGGGAAGGGCAAGATCGTCGACTGGTTGTCGGAGCAGGCGGACATCGTCGTCCGTTTCCAGGGCGGCCATAACGCCGGCCACACGCTGGTGATCAACGGCAAGACCTACAAGCTCGCGCTGCTGCCCTCGGGCGTGCTGCGTGAGCACAAGCTGTCGGTGATCGGCAACGGCGTGGTGTTCGATCCCGCCGCCTTCCTCGACGAGGTCACCAAGCTGCGCGCGCAGGGCGTTGCCGTCTCCCCGGAAAATCTGCGCGTCGCCGAGAACGTCACCCTGATCCTGCCGCTGCACCGTGAGCTCGATGCCTTGCGCGAGTCCTCCAACGCGGCGACCGCGATCGGCACCACCCGCCGCGGCATTGGACCTGCCTACGAGGACAAGGTCGGCCGCCGCGCCATCCGCCTGATGGACCTCGCCGACCTCGACACGCTGCCGCACAAGATCGACCGGCTGCTGGCTCACCACAACGCCTTGCGCCGCGGCCTCAATCTGCCGGAGTTCGACGGCAAGGATATCCTGAAGGAATTGACCGCGCTGGCGCCGCAGCTGCTGCCCTATGCCGAGACGGTGTGGCGGCTGCTCGACATCAAGCGGCGCGAAGGCAAGCGCATGCTGTTCGAGGGCGCACAAGGCGCGCTGCTCGACGTCGACCACGGCACCTATCCCTACGTCACCTCGTCCAACACGGTGGCGGCGCAGGCCGCGACCGGCTCGGGCCTCGGCCCCGGCGCGGTCGGCTACGTGCTCGGCCTGTGCAAGGCCTATACGACCCGCGTCGGCCAGGGCCCGTTCCCGACCGAGCAGGACAACGCGATCGGCCGCAAGATCGGCGAGCGCGGCCGCGAGTTCGGCACCAATACCGGGCGGCCCCGCCGCTGCGGCTGGTTCGACGCCGTGCTGGTCCGCCAGGCGGTCCGCACCTGCGGCATCAACGGTCTCGCGCTGACCAAGCTCGACATCCTCGACGGCTTCGATTCGATCGAGGTCTGCACCGGCTACAAGCTCGACGGCAAGGAGATCGACCACTTCCCGGCCGGCGAAGGCGCCCAGGCCCGGGTCGAGCCGATCTACGAGACCATCGAGGGCTGGAAGGAGCCGACCGCCAGTGCGCGGTCCTGGGCCGACCTGCCGGCCCAGGCCATCAAATATGTCCGCCGGATCGAGGAATTGGTGGGGTGCCCCGTCGCGCTGCTTTCCACCAGCCCCGAACGCGAAGATACTATCCTGGTACAAAATCCGTTTGAGGCTTAACGATCTCTTACCGGGAGGCGCGTATAGTTGAGTAGAAATGGCTGATTACTATCCGCTGATCGCCCGCGCTATTGCCGCCCTGGACCCCAACGCTCCCGGCGAAAGCCGTCGCGCGCTCTATGAGCGGGCGCGCACGGCGCTGATCGCACAGCTCCGCAGCGTGCAGCCGCCGCTCTCCGAATCCGAGATCACCCGCGAACGGCTGTCGCTGGAAGAAGCCGTCCGCAAGGTCGAATCGGAGGCCGCCCAGCGTGCCCGCGAGGCCTCGCGCCCCGGTGGCGGCACCCGCAGCAGCGGCAGCGGCGATGCCTTCCGCCGGGCCAGCACCCGTGCCACCGAGGGCAACCCGGCCGCAGCCCCGCCGGCTGCTCCGCCGCGCACCCGTCCGGCGCCGACGCCGCCGCGCGCCGACCGCCCATCCTTCAACGTCGATGACCAGGGTGACGCCCAGCGTCCGCCGCGCGCGCCCCGTTTCGACGCGCCGCGCCAGCCGGGTCCGCCGGCGATGCCGGAGCCGCCGGCCCCTCCACCTGCCGGACGCGATCGCCCGGGTGGGCGCCGCCCGCCGGACATCGGACCTCCGCCGCCGCTGCCGCCCGCACCGGGCGTACGCGGCTTCCGCGACATCACCGCCGACGTCAACGATCTCGGCGGCGCCGCCGCGCAGGCCAATCGCGCCGCGCGCCGCACCTACGCCAACGTGCCCTCGCCCTCGCCGGAATTCGACCGGCTGGAGCCGAGCCTGGAGAACCGCGCCGGCGAGGGCGATGCGCCCTATTCCTATGACGAGTCGATCGAGGAGGCCGAGCGCTATGCGCCGCGGGCCGCGTCGACGCGCCCGCACATCCCCGTCCTCGACCGCGACACCAAGAAGCCCAAGCGCGCCCGCTCCGTCTTCCCGTTCAAGAGTGCGATCGCCGTCGGCATCGTGCTGATCCTGGTTGGCGCCGGCATTCTCTGGGGCAAACAGCTGGTCCAGATCGCGAACGGCCTGCTCAAGTCCTCGCCGACCCAGGTGGTTGAGGCGCCGAAGGATCCGTCCCAGCCGCAGAGCAAGCCGAAGATCCCCGATCGGGTCGGCCAGCCCTCGGCCAGTGACCAGCCGGTCGCGCCGGTGGCGCAGAAGGTCGTGCTCTATGACGAGGATCCGTCCGATCCGAAGGGCAAGCAATATGTCGGCTCGGTGGTGTGGCGGCTCGAGCCGATCAAGGCGTCGGGCAACCAGAAGGCCGACGTCGCCGTGCGCGCCGACATCGAGATTCCCGACCGCAAGTTCAAGATGACGATGTCGTTCCGCCGCAACACCGACTCCTCGCTGCCGGCGAGCCACACCGCGGAGCTGACCTTCATCCTGCCGCAGGATTTCCCGGGCGGCAGCGTCTCCAACGTGCCGGGCATCCTGATGAAGTCGAACGAGCAGGCGCGCGGCACGCCGCTCGCAGGGCTAGCGGTCAAGGTCACCGACGGCTTCTTCCTGGTCGGCCTTTCCAATGTCGACGCCGACCGCGCCCGCAACGTCCAGCTCCTGAAGGAGCGTTCCTGGTTCGACGTGCCCCTGGTCTATGCCAACCAGCGCCGCGCCATCATCGCGATCGAGAAGGGCGCCCCCGGCGAGCGCGCCTTCAACGACGCGTTCGCGCAGTGGGGCGATTAAGCCACTTCGGTCATTCCGGGGCGCGCGACTTGTCCGCCGAAGCTCAAAGAGCGAAGGCGGAAGCGCGAACCCGGAATCCATCGCGCGGCACGTGACGTAGAGAAATGGATTCTCAGATCCGCAATTGCGCATCGTAGTTCGGCGCTGCGCACCGCCCCGGAATGACATCCCGGATGGATGGCTACTGCGCGGCCGCTTCCTTCTTGCGCGATGCTGCTGCGGCTGCGTGCTCGCGGTCCATCACGGCGCGGCAGCCGGGGCTGACCTGCGCCTTGTTCCGCACCATGCAGGCGGTGATCCGCGGGATATCGGGGATTTCACTGGAGCACAGCCGCATCGCATCGCCCGAGCACATCTGCTGCGCTTCGGGCGAGAAGGCGAAGCCGGGCGATGTCTGGAATGCGATGGCGGTGGTGGCGAGGGCGAAGAGCGTTGCGATGGTCCGGTTGCGTGTCATGTCGAATGTGTCCCCGAGTTCCGTGGGCTTGAGCCGCTTGGTTTTGGGGCGCCGCACGCGGCTTGACCTGCCGCATGTCTCAACGATCACGCCGGGAACCTCATCCCGCATGTGGTTGCTCGATCTCGTGATGTTCGAATCGAAAAGTGCTGCGCCGCCCGAGCCGAGTATGCGCCATTGTCGTATGGCTGCAATGGGCCGCACGAACGAATTCGCAATTGTTGCGCGCACGTCACGCAGAAAGCGACGCGCTCCGTCAGATGAGGCGATAGGATGGCGTGCTTGTGGCGTCGCTCTCGCCAAGTGCGGCGGCGTGTTCCTCGACCGCGGTGATGCCCTTCGCGGTGAGCTCGAACAGATCGCCGTCCTTCATCACGTAGCCGTCGGCGATCAATTGTCCCATCTTGCCTTGCCGGTCGTCGGCGAAGGCGATGGATTGACAGATGTCCCTGAGGATCGAGAGCTGTTCGTCGCGCAACATGGCTTCACCTCTCCGTTCACAGGGACTGTGTCCGATCCTCACATGCCGTGACTGGCGAACACCTTGCTGCATGATTTCGACAGCTTGGCCCGGTTGGCCTGCAGGCAGCTCTGCACCGCGCCGTCATTGCCGAGGTCCTTGCGGCACAACCGCGAGGCATCGCGCGAGCAGGCATTCTGCTCCTGCGGCGTGCCCATGTGGCCTTGCGCGAGAGCGGGCGCGCTCGACAGGCCACCGAGGGTTGCAAGCGTGATCGCCAGAAGAAATTTGCGGGACATCGGCGGCTCCAGTCCAAGAGGGGTGATTCAGGTCCTGTCTGAACTCGTCGCCTTGCCACTTGTTCCCCTTGGGGGAGGCGCCGGCGCCCGCTATTCAAGGTTCCCGGGGCGCTGCTATAACAGGGGCGAAGTGTGAGGGTCTTTGATGAAACGCTATCTGGTGTTTGCGCTGGTCGGGCCGTTCGTCGGCGGGTTCCTGCTGCTGCTGACGACGACCTACCAGTCCGGGTACTGGACCCAGACCAACCTCGGCGAGGTCGGCAAGCTGTTCGCAGTGTTCTTCAAGTCCCTGCAATACAGCTATTTGTTCGGCTTCCTGCCGTCGCTGATGATCGGCGCGGTCGATGACATCCTGGTCCACATCCGCCGGGTCGGCCCGGTGCTGCGGATGCTGCTGGTCGGCCTGTTCGCCTTCGTCCTGGCCTCGCTGACCTACAGCTCGCGCGGGCCGGATTCGGGCGCGGTTCAGTTCATCCTGTACGGCATGGTCGGCTTCGTGCCGTCGGTGATTTCCTCCTGGCTCGTGCATAGATATCTCGAGGAGCCGCAAGCGGCGGCGGCACCGACCTGACCGCGCGACGTTCGGACGCGGTGCAGCAACCTCCGCCGCGTCGGCGAGTTTTCCCTGGGCCATGACCATGTCCGACGACGATATTCTTGCTCCGCGCAAATCCCGTTCCGGGCGCCGTTCGCGCGCCAGCTTCTCAGGCACCGAAGCACGCGGGCCGATCATCGACCAGGACGGCCGCGAGATCCGGCCCGAGACGCTGGAGCAGGGCTTTCGCGAGTTTCGTTTCGAGTTCGGTCAGGGCAATCCGCTTGGAGGCAATCCGCTCGGTAACCTGACGCGCGAGCAACGCATCGCGCGTCTCGAGGCGATCGCAAAGCTGCTCGACGTCGCCTTCATCCTGCCCGGCACCAACATCCGCTACGGCATCGACGGCCTGATCGGACTGATCCCCGTCGTCGGCGACATCATCACCACCGCGATCTCGCTGTGGCTGGTGCGCGAGGCCCGCGCGCTGGGCGCGCCCTGGTACCTCACCGCGCGCATGCTCGGCAACGTCGCGGTCGACGGCGTGGTCGGCATGGTGCCGCTTGCGGGCGACGCCTTCGACGTCATGTTCCGCGCCAACATGCGCAACATGCGCCTGCTCCGCCGCTGGCTCGACAAGCAGCCGCGCTTGTAGGGCGCTGCTCTCCGCAATTGAATATGCCCGAACGGTCGTCATGCCCGGGCTTGTCCCGGGCATCCACGTTCTTCGTGCCGCAGTCTAAGGCGTGGATGGCCGGGACATAGGCGAGCGGAAGCGACGCCGTCCTTCGGACGGCTACGCCCGGCCATGACGCTGTGGAAGCATGGCACTCCAAAGCCCTCAAACGCAAAAAGCGCGATAGCCTTTCGGCCATCGCGCCTTCCGCGCACATCGGGCTTAGCGAAAAAACTTATGCCGCGTCGGCGTCGGTCTCGGCGGCCGGCTCGGGCTTGCGGCGACGGGGCAGCGGGAAGGCTTCGCTCTCATAGAGCGAGCGGATGCCGTTCTGGTCGAAGCGCGCTTCCTCGACCTGGAGATAGGCGCCGTTCAGCGAATCCGTCGGCAACTGCTCCATCGCGAACTGCACGGCCTCGGCGGCGGTGCCGAACCGGCGATAGGTGAAGCCGGCACGCTTCTTCTTGCGGATCGCGGCGGGGAAGAGCTCGGCGGAAGTGTTGAAGTTGAACGGACGCAGTGGACGCATGGTCAAAGACCTCGTGATCTTCTCTGGGGCTTTAAGCGCGTGGGGTTTGGGAGGGCGGAGGCCAATCGCGTGGGCCCGCCGCACACGTCATTTTCGCCCTCTAATATAGGCCGTTTTGACAAAATTGCGACCCCTGCGATGGGAGATGATGAATCCGCGCATGGCAGCCCCGCAAGGGCTATAAACCAAGTAATTTCAACAATTTAGATGGTTTATAGTTTGCCAAGAAGCAGCAGCACGATCAGCACCACGAGGACGACGCCGCCGATTCCCATGCCGGAATGGCCCATGCCATAGCCGTAACCGCCGACGCGGCCGGACAGGCCGCCGAGCAGGTAGATGATCACCAGGATGATCAGGATGGTCCCGAGTGTCATGGCATCCTCCCTGGCGGCCGCCAAAACGCGATGACTGGCCACACCGCCAGAGAAGAAAAGCACATCGCGCCGCCGGGTTCCATGGCGGAACCCGGCGGCGCGCAACGTTTATTTCGGCTCGAGCTTCAGCGCCGCCGAGTTGATGCAGTAGCGCAGGCCCGTCGGCCCGGGGCCGTCGGGGAAGACATGGCCGAGATGGCCGCTGCACTTGGCACAGAGCACCTCGGTGCGGACCATGCCGTGGCTCACGTCCCTTTCCTCGTCGACATGGCTCTCGACGGCGGGCTGGGTGAAGCTCGGCCAGCCGCAGCCGGAATCGAACTTGGCGTCGGACTCGAACAGCACGTTGCCGCAGCCGGCGCAGACATAGGTGCCGGCACGGTGGTCGTGCTCATATTCGCCGGAGAAGGGACGCTCGGTCGCCTTCTCGCGCAGCACCGCGTACTGCATCGGCGACAGCTCGCGCCGCCACTGCTCTTCGCTCTTGATGACTTTGTCGTCCGTGGTTTTCGTCT
Organism: Bradyrhizobium sp. WSM2254; assembly: GCF_000472645.1. NCBI lineage: Bacteria > Pseudomonadati > Pseudomonadota > Alphaproteobacteria > Hyphomicrobiales > Nitrobacteraceae > Bradyrhizobium > Bradyrhizobium sp. WSM2254. The sequence continues at coordinate 44,243 of NZ_AXAB01000022.1, forward strand.
TGGCGTCGGGCATGGGTCTCCCGTTTTTTGGTGATCACGCGATCAGTTGGTGGCCTTGCTGGCATTCACCAGCGTCGGCTTCTCGATGTAGTTATCCGCGAACAGCTTTTTCAGGTTCTCGATCTTGGGGAGGTCGTTATAGGCGATGTAGGGCTGGTTCGGATGCAGCGTCAGATAGTCCTGATGATAGGCCTCCGCCGGATAGAACGCCTCCAGCGCGCCGACCTTGGTCGCGATCGGTTTGCCGAACACCTTGGCGCCGTTGAGCTGGGCGATATAGGCCTCCGCCACCTTCTTCTGCTCGTCAGAGGTGGTGAAGATCGCCGAGCGATATTGCGTGCCGGTGTCGGGACCCTGGCGGTTGAGCTGGGTCGGGTCGTGCGCCACCGAGAAGTAGATCTGGAGGATCTTTCCGTAACTGATCTTCTTCGGGTCGTACTTGATCTCGACCGATTCCGCATGGCCGGTCCGGCCGCTCGAGACGGTCTGGTAGTCGGCGGTCGCCTTGGTACCGCCGGCATAGCCGGAGACCGCGTTGACGACGCCCGCAGTGTGCTGGAATACGCCCTGCACGCCCCAGAAGCAGCCGCCGGCGACCACGGCGGTCTGGATGCCGCTCACCGGTGCCGCGTCCATGGTCGGGGCGGGGATCACGACCGCATCCTCGGCGGCCCGGGACGGCACGGCAAAGGCCAGCGTCAGGGCGGTCGTGGCAGCCAGCAGGGACAGGAGGGCGGGACGGCGCATGGCAGATCCTCTTTCCGGAAGGTGGATATTCTAGGTCGGTTGGCGCCGCGCGAACAGCCTGCCCGGCGGCATTCGGTCACCTGAGATACGGGGACAGGTGCCGATTGTTACGCCGCAGCGGACACGACTCTGTGAAAAACGCGATCCGAGACAGCCCGTCTTGGCGCGGTGAGGAACTCTGCGCTAGATGAACCCGCGCGACCGACGATCGACCTAAAAAAGTGGTGGCTGGAGCTGGCCTGACAACATGCTGCGCGTCGTTTCCCTGACACTTGTCATCCTGGCCGCCTGCGCGTCGAACGCCGCGGCCGATCCGCAAACCGGCGACGACCTCGCCATTTGCCGCGACCGCCAGGCGGAGGCGCAGGCCCGCGCGGTGGCCTGCGACAATCTGCTCAACGCCGACCGGCTCACCGGCAAGGACAAGGCGGTCGCGTTGTCCGTGCGCGGCAACACCCTGATCAACAAGCGCGACCACGTCCACGCGATCGAGACCTTGTCCATGGCCGTCGATCTCGATCCGGACAACGTCATTGCGCTCAACCTGCGCGGTCTCGCCTATGAGCGCAGCGGGCAGGACGACCTCGCGATGGCCGACTACAACCTCGCGCTCCAGAAGCGCCCGGCCTACGGTGTCCCCTACAACAACCGCGGCATCATCCAGGCGCGCCGGGGCGCGCTGCAAAGCGCGCTCGACGATTTCAACATGTCGATCAAATACACGCCCAAATTCCTGCTCGGCTGGACCAATCGCGCCCGCGTGCGCACGCTGATGAAGGATTTCGACGGCGCGATCGCCGATTTCGCGGAGGCTGAGAAGATCGATCCGACCGCGACGCAGATCGCCGGCAACCGCTGCATCACCTGGGGCATGATGGGCAAGTTCGACCGGGCCCTTGCCGACTGCAACGGCCTGATCGAGAAACAGCCGAAGAACGTGTTCGCGATCAACAATCGCGCCGACGTCAACATGATGAAGGGCGACGTCGACGCCGCGCTGAAGGACTACAACACGGCCATCCAGATCAACCCGAACAATGTCCGGGCACATTCAGGCCGCGGCCAGATCTACGAGCGGAAGAATGATCTCGCCCAGGCCCGCGCCGACTATCGCGCCGCGGCCTATTCGCTGACCAAGTTCGACGAGACCGAGGTCGCGCGCGCCCGCGCCATCGCGCAGGAGCGGCTCGCTGCGCTGACGCCGCAGGCGCCGGCCGGGGTGACCGGGCGCCGCGTTGCGCTCGTGATCGGAAACGGCGCTTACAAGAACGTCCACGCCTTGCCCAATCCGCCACGCGACTCGAAGCTGATCGCCGACGTGCTGCGCGAGGTCGGCTTCCAGACCGTGATCTCCGTCAGCGACCTGACCCGCGACAAGTTCTTCGAAGCGTTGCAAACGTTCGCTGCCGAAGCGGAGAAGGCCGACTGGGCGGTGGTCTATTACGCCGGCCACGGATTCGAGATCGGCGGGGTGAACTATCTCGTTCCTGTCGACGCCAAGCTGGCCGCCGACAGGGATGCCGAGGCTCAGGCCGTCGCCCTGGAGCAGGTGATCGCAGCGGTGGGCGCTGCGAGAAAAGTGCGTCTGGTGATGCTGGATGCGTGCCGCGACAATCCGTTCGCGCCGACCATGCAGCGGACGCTGTCACTCAAGCTGGTCGACAAGGGCTTTTCCAACATCGAGCCCGGCGCCGGCTTCATGGTGGTCTACGCCGCCAAGCACGGCGAGACCGCGATGGACGGCGACGGCGGCGCCGACAGCCCGTTCGCCACCGCGCTCGCCCGCGAGATCAAGCAGCCGCGCGTCGAGATCAGGAAACTGTTCGACATCGTCCGCGACGACGTCTGGTCCGCGACCAGGCACGGGCAGCAGCCGTTCACCTACGGCTCGCCGCCGGGGCGCGAGGATTTCTATTTTGTGGCGGGGAAGTGAGGGGTGTGGATGTGATGCGACTCCGGCGCCTCATTCCCGGTGTCGTCCCGGCGAAGGCCGGGACCCATAAACACAGGGAGGAGTCGTAGCGCGAGCTGGTCACCGCGAGTCTTCGCCAAACCTAACTCTGTGGTTATGGGTCCCGGATCAGCGCTCGCTACGCTCGCTTGTCCGGGACGACGAGCGGAGGTTGAGGGCGCCGGCGTTGCCACATCCTCAGAAATCGTAGCCCGTATGAGCGAAGCGACATGCGGGTTCTTTCCGTCCCGGATTGCGCTGCGCTCCATCCGGGCTACGGAGCCTCACACGACAATACTCAACCGCTTCGCCGCGCGCGTAATCCCCGTGTACAGCCACCGCGCTCTCGAGTCCTGAAACGCAAAGCTCTCGTCGAACAGCACGACGTCGTCCCATTGCGAGCCCTGCGACTTGTGCACGGTCAGCACGTAGCCGTAGTCGAACTCGTCATAGGGCTTGCGCTGCTCCCAGGCGATCTGCTCGACGCCGCCCTCGAAGCAGTCGGCGCGCACCGAGACCTTCGTCACCTTGTGGCCAAGATCCTCGTCCGGCGACAGCCGCATGCTGAGGATGCGCGATTTCGAGCGTGAGGTGTTGCGCGACTTCACGCGCCACAGGCCGCCGTTGAACAGGCCCTTCTTGCGGTTGTTGCGCAGGCACACCAGCTTGTCGCCGGCGACCGGAAAGGCGTCCTCGATGTTCTGGCGCTGGCGCACCCGCATATTGTACGCGCGTCGCGTGTTGTTGCGGCCGACCAGCACCTGGTCGGCGCCCATGACGCGATCAGGGTCGAGCTCCTTGCGCGACACCACCTCGCTCTCGCCATAGCGGCCGATGTCGAGCTCGCGCCCTTCGCGGACGTCCATCGACATCCGCACGATCGGATCGTCCTGGGCCTGGCGGTGCACCTCGGTCAGCATCGCGTCGGGCTCGGTGTTGGTGAAGAAGCCGCCGCCCTGGATCGGCGGCAGCTGCGCGGGATCGCCCAGCACCAGCAGCGGACAGTCGAACGACATCAGGTCGCGCCCGAGTTCAGCATCGACCATCGAGCATTCGTCGATCACGATCAGCTTGGCCTTGGACGCCGGCGCGTCGTCCCACAATTCGAAGCTCGGCTGCTCCTCGCCGGATTCGCGGGCGCGGTAGATCAGCGAGTGGATGGTGGAGGCCTCGTCGCACCCCTTGTTGCGCATGACCAGCGCCGCCTTGCCGGTGAAGGCGGCGAACTTCACCTCGCCGTCGACGCCCTCGGCGATGTGGCGTGCCAGCGTGGTCTTGCCGGTGCCGGCAAAGCCGAACAGGCGGAACACGGGCGGCGTGCCATTGCGGCCGGGCTTGGCCTTGAGCCAGTCACCGACGGCCTTGAGGGCGGCATCCTGATGCGGGGTGAATGTGGGCATATCTGTCTTGAGGAGGGGCGAGCCGAAGCGATTCGCCATCCCTCAAAACTAACCATTCGGCCCGCCGGTTCAAGCGCAGGTCAGGTCGTCATGCCCGGGCTTGTCCCGGGCATCCACGTTCTTCGTGCCGCGTGGCCAGGCGTGGATGGCCGGGTCAAGCCCGGCCATGACGCCGTGGAGGCGTTGGCGCCCAAATAGCGTACAACTGCCCCTACTGCCAGCCGGGAACGCCGCGCATGTCGGGCAGATGGTGGGCGATGCCCTTGTGGCAGTCGATGCAGGTCTTCTCCCCCGTGAACAGGAAGCGCTGGTGCGCCACCGAAGCCCGCGGCGACTGCTTCGTGATGTCCATGGAATCGGCGCTGTGGCAGTTGCGGCATTCCAGGGAATCATTGGCCTTGAAACGCGCCCATTCATGTGCGGCGAGTTCGAGCCGGTGATCGAGGAATTTCTCGCGGGTGTCGATGGTGCCAAAAATCTTGCCCCAGACTTCCTTGGAGGCCTGCATCTTGCGCGCGATCTTGTCGGTCCAGTTGTGCGGCACGTGGCAGTCCGGGCAGGTCGCGCGCACGCCGGAGCGGTTGCTGAAGTGGATGGTCGACTTCAGCTCGGCATAGACGTTGTCCTTCATCTCGTGGCAGCTGGTGCAGAACTTCTCGGTGTTGGTCAGTTCCAGCGCGGTGTTGAAGCCGCCCCAGAAGATCACGCCGGCCGCAAAGCCCGCGAGCACCAGCACGCCGAGCCCGAACACCGAGCTCGGCCGGATCAGCACCTGCCAGAGCTCGCCCGCGAAGTCCCAGCAGCGCAGGATAAAGCTACGCTTGGCTTCCACCTTTCCCTTGGGCTCGTCAGCGGCCGTCGTCATCGGCGGCCACCGGGGCTTGCGCGCGACAGCAGCGTGTCGATGTCGGTGAAGTCGTTGCTGACGGGCGGCGTGGCGGTGTTCTGCGGCACGTGGCATTCCGTGCAGAAGAAGCGCCGCGGCGAGATCGAGGCCAGGAACTGGCCGTCGCGGTCCATGAAATGCGTGATCGAGACCATCGGCGCCTGCGATTCCGCGGTGCGCGCCCGCGCGTGGCAGGACAGGCATTTGTTGCCGTTGAGGTCGATCTGATAGCCGTCGATCGTGTGCGGGATCACCGGCGGCTGCTCCGGATAATTGCGCACCTCCCGCTCGGACGTGTTGCGGTTCGGCAGCATCGGCGGCGCCGGGCCCTCGTCATTGAGCGGGGCCGGGCCGCGCAGGCCCGACGTCACCGTCTGCGCGGTCAGAGAGCTCGCGCCCGCGGCGATCGCGACCGCGAGCAGGGCTATGCCAAATCGTTTCATCATGACAGGTTCACCCGCTCGATGCGCACGGCGCATTTCTTGTAGTCGGTCTGCAGCGAGATCGGATCGGTGGCGTCCAGCGTCACCTTGTTGATCATCTTGGATTCGTCGAACCACGGCACGAACACGAGGCCACGCGGCGGCCGGTCGCGGCCGCGCGTCTCGACGCGGGCGCGGATGAAACCGCGACGGGATTCCACCTTCACCTCGTCGCCGCGCCGGAGCTTGGCTTCCGACGCATCGTCGGGATGCATGAAGCACACCGCCTCGGGGAACGCCTTGTAGAGCTCGGGCACGCGGCGCGTCATGGTGCCGGAGTGCCAGTGCTCCAGCACGCGGCCGGTCGAGAGCCAGAACGGATATTCGCTGTCGGGCGATTCCGCCGGCGGCTCGTAAGGCAGGGCGAAGATCCGCGCCTTGCCGTCGGGATAGCCGTAGAACTGCACGTCGGTGCCCTGCTTGACGTAGGGATCGCTGCCCTCGCGGAAACGCCATTTGGTTTCCTGGCCGTTGACGACGGGCCAGCGCAGCCCACGCTCGCGGTGATAGGCCTCGAACGGCGCGAGGTCGTGGCCATGGCCGCGGCCGAACGAGGCGTACTCTTCAAAGAGACCCTTCTGCACGTAGAAGCCGAATGCCTTGGATTCCGCGTTGGCGTAGCCTTCCTCGATCTCCGAGGTCGGAAACTTGTCGACCTGGCCGTTCTTGTAGAGCACGTCGAACAACGTCTTGCCGCGAACCTCAGGCTTCTTGGCGATCAGCTCCTCCGGCCAGACCTCCTCGATCTTGAAGCGCTTTGAGAACTCCATGAGCTGCCAGAGATCGGACCTGGCCTCGCCGGGCGCGTTGACGAGCTGGTGCCAGAACTGCGTGCGCCGCTCGGCATTGCCGTAGGCGCCTTCCTTCTCCACCCACATCGCGGTCGGCAGGATCAAATCGGCGGCCAGCGCCGTCACCGACGGATAGGCGTCCGAGACCACGATGAAATTGTCGGGGTTGCGGAAGCCCGGATAGGTCTCCTCGTTGGCGTTGGGACCGGCCTGGAGGTTGTTGTTGACCTGCACCCAATAGGCGTTGATCAGGCCGTCCTTCAGCATCCGGCTTTGCAGCACGGCGTGGGCGCCGTTCTTGTCGGGAATGGTGCCTTCGGGCAGCAGCCAGAGATGCTCGGTCTTGGTGCGGTGTTCCTTGTTGGTGACGACCATGTCGGCAGGCAGGCGGTGCGAGAAGGTGCCGACCTCGCGCGCGGTGCCGCAGGCCGAGGGCTGGCCGGTCAGCGAGAACGGGCTGTTGCCGGGCGAGGAGATCTTTCCGGTCAACAGATGGATGTTGTAGACGAGGTTGTTGCACCAGACGCCGCGGGTGTGCTGGTTGAAGCCCATGGTCCAGAACGAGACCACTTTTGTCTTCGGATCCGCGTAGAGCTCGGCGAGCGCCTCCAGCCGGTTCATCGGTACGCCGGACATCTCGGCTGCCTTCTCCAGCGTGTAGTCCGAGACGAACTTGACGTACTCGTCGTAGCTCATGTCGGTGGAGTCGTTGGCCTTCGCCGCGCCCGTCGCCTTCTTCTGCAGCGGATGCTCGGGCCGCAGCCCATAGCCGATGTCGGTCTGGCCGCGCCGGAAGATCGTATGCGCGGCAACAAAATCCTTGTTGACCCGACCGGTCTTGATGATGTGGTTGGCGATGGCGTTGAGGATGTAGAGGTCGGTCTGCGGCTTGAACACCATGCCGATGTCGGCGAGGTCGAACGAGCGGTGCTCGAAGGTCGAGAGCACGGCGACGCGGACATGCGGCGCGGACAGCCGGCGGTCGGCGAGGCGCGTCCACAGGATGGGGTGCATCTCCGCCATGTTGGAGCCCCACAGCACGAAGGCGTCGGTGGCCTCGATGTCGTCATAGCAGCCGGCCGGCTCGTCGATGCCGAAGGTGCGCATCATGCCGGCGACGGCGGAGGCCATGCAGTGCCGCGCATTGGGGTCGATGTTGTTGGTACGGAAGCCGGCCTTGAACAGCTTTGATGCGGCGTAGCCTTCCCAGATCGTCCACTGGCCGGAGCCGAACATGGCGACGCCGTTGGGCCCACGCTTCTTGAAGGCTTCCTTCCACTTCACCTCCATGATGTCGAAGGCTTCGGTCCAGCTGATTGGCGTGAACTCGCCGTTCTTGTCGTACTTGCCGCCTGTCTTACGCAGCATCGGCTGCGTCAGGCGGTCGTGGCCGTACATGATCTTGGAGAGGAAGTAGCCCTTGACGCAGTTGAGGCCGCGGTTGACTTCGGCCTTGATGTCGCCGTGGGTGGCGACGACGCGGTTGTCCTTGGTCGCGACCATCACGGAGCAGCCGGTGCCGCAGAAGCGGCAGGCGGCCTTGTCCCATTTCAGTTCGCTGTTGTCGCGCTCGGCGACGAGATTGGCGGCGAGCGCCGGTGCCGGGAGCCCAGCGGCAGCGGCCGCGATCGCGGCGGCCTCGAGCTTCAGCATCTGGCGGCGGTCGAGCTTCGGCGATGTCATGATGGCTCTCCCGGCCCTTAGGCGGTTTCGATGGCGTGGAAGACCAGCGCCGCGGAATAGACGTTCGGCAGCGACTGGATGGTGTTGAGCAGGGTGCCGAGGCTGCCGGCATCCGGCGCTTCGGTCACGACGACGAGCTTGCCGCGCGGATCGCGGCCGTGAATCTCGCAGCCGGGCAGCGCGGTGATCTCGGCTTCCAGCTCATCCAGGCGCTCGGGACGCGCCTGCACGATGATGCTGGCGATCTCGCAGCCTGGCGGCGCGACGACGCGGTCGGCGGTGAGCACCCGGCCGGTGATCAATGCGCGGCGGTTGAGTGGGGCGTGGGCCATGATGCCTGTCTTTCGCTTGAGGGGATCAATGCGGGGAGGGCGGTGGGCCCGGAGGGCCGGCGAACATCTGGTAGATCCAGACGCCGAGCCCGTAAGAGCCGACGGTCCCAACCGCGAGGACGGGCATCACGATCGCGGTCAGGAACAGGAAGGCGAAAATTTCCATGCGCTTACGGCGCACGCGCCCAGTCGTGTCGTCAGGGGCCGACATATTCGGTCTCTTCGAAATGGTATGGGAATCGGGACGGCATCCGGGCCGTTGCCTTGCCGCACCTTAGATACGTTCGAGCCGTTAACGCGTTGATCTGGATCAATTCATCGACTTGCAGCGGGGACCGCAGCAGTGGCCAAAGCCGCAAGTTTGGGTTGTGCACGCGCGAAGGCGATGCGAGAGTTGAACTCTCGAATGGGGTTCCCAGGGTGTGAACGGGATGGGGCTCACGGCCATCGATCTTGGGCTGCGCGGTGCGACGAGCGGCGTGTTCCTGCTGATCATTCTCATCGCATTGCTGCGTCGTGCGACCGGCCAACAGGTTTTGCTGGGCATCGCGATGTGCGCAGGCGGCGTATTCTATGCGATTGTGACCGCGCCCAACTTCCCCAAAATGGCTTGGTGGTGGACGTTGCCGATCCTGTCCGCCCAGCCCGCCGTATTTTGGCTGTGGGCGCGCGCGGCGTTAGACGACGATTTCGTGCTGAAGCGGTGGCACGGCGCCCTTTGGCTGAGCATCGTGGCCTATGGGTTTGCGATCACGCTGAGCTGGGCGCACTGGCCCGCTTTGGCTGGCGCAGGCGGGCGAGTCCTGGCGCTGGCCACCCTGGTGCTGGCCCTCGCTGCCGCGGTTCAGACGGTCAAGACCTGGCGGGCCGATCTGGTCGCGCGGCGCCGCCGACTGCGGCTGGCGATGCTTGCGATCAACGTCGTGCTCATCGCGGCCGTCGCCGTCGCCGGCTTCGCCGCAATTCCTGTCGCAGTTCCCGGCGCGCCCGGCAGTCTCCCGACCGCGTTCGGCCTGTTTGCGGTGGCGATGCTCGCCGGATTGGGTGCTTTCGCCACCCAGCCGGCCGCCGCCGTCAACGACGCCACGGCGGCAATCGCATCCGGCGATGCGCGCGGGGCCGATCGTGCTCCCACGAGCCGGGTCGTCGTCGATCCGATCCTGCTCCGGCGTCTCGACCATCTGATGACCGTGGATCGAACCTACCGGCAGGAAGGTCTTGCGATCGGGGCGCTCGCGGCTCGGCTCGACGTTCCCGAGCACCGGCTCCGCCAGGCCATCAACGAAGGGTTGGGTTATCGAAACTTCAACGCGTTCCTCAATCGCTATCGCATCGAGGATGCCAAGCTGGCGCTGTCCGATGTGACGCAACGGGAGGTCCCGGTGCTGACCATCGCCATGGATGCAGGCTTCCAGTCGATCGGACCGTTCAACCGCGCCTTCAAGGCCGAGACCGGCGTGACCCCGACCGAATTTCGGCGCGAGGCGCTGACCCGGCCGGAAACCGACTGCGATCCCGGGATCAGCCAGCCGCGCCGAGAAATCGGCTAGCCGATTTTTGGATCGGGCGAGAGGGCCGCGCCCCGATTGGGCAGACTGTCCGGCGAGAAACCCCTCACCAGCCAGCACGAGCCCCGTCTATGTCCCATTCGACCGCCGCCGCCCCCGCATCGGAACGATTGCACGCCCTTGATGCGCTCAGGGGCGGCGCCTTGCTGCTCGGCATCGTCCTGCACGCGGCAATGTCGTTCGTGCCCGCCACGCCCCGGTTCTGGTTCATCCAGGACACCCATCCAAGCCTCCTCCTGGGCCTGCTGACCTTCACCATCCACGTCTTCCGGATGACGACCTTCTTCCTGATGGCCGGTTTCTTTGCCCGCATGAGTTTCCATCGCCGGGGGAGCTGGGGCTTTGTCAGGGACAGGTTGCAGCGGATCGGGCTCCCGTTCGTGATCGGCTGGCCGATCGTGTTTACGCCGATGGCTCTGGTGGTCATCTGGGCTTCCGGCTTTCCCAACGGCGGTCCGACTCCCGGCATGCGCAATTGGCCGCCGGTGCTGCCGAATTTCCCCCTGACGCATCTCTGGTTCCTCTATGTGCTGCTGGAGCTCTACGTCGCGACGCTGCTGCTGCGCGGCGCCGTCGTCTGGCTCGATGCAACAGGTACTTGGCGAGCGGTCGTTGACCGTGTCTTCGCTGGCATCGTGCGAAGCCCGCTGGCCCCCCTGCTTCTGGCGCTCCCGATCGGCATCGCTTTCTGTCTCGACCAGCGCTGGATCAACGTGATGGGGGTGAGGACCCCGGATCAGTCGCTCATCACCAACGCGCAGGCCTGGATCGGCTTCGGCACCGCCTTCGGGGTCGGCTGGCTGTTGCATCGGCAGGTCGATCTGCTCCGGCTGCTCGAGCGACGCTGGCTCCCGCATCTCCTGCTTGCGGTCGTGCTGATCCTGGTCAGCTTCGTGCTCTCGGGTGTGATCCTGTCCGTGCCGGGTGCGCCGAAACTGCCCTTCAGCGCTGCCACGCTCAGGCTTGTCTCCGCGATCCTCTATGCACCGGCGATCTGGATCTCGACCTTCGCGGCCATCGGTCTCGCGCTTCGCTTCATGTCCGGCTTCAGCCCGATCTGGCGCTACCTCGCCGATGCGTCCTACTGGCTCTATCTGATCCACATGCCGATCGTGATGGCGCTGCAGGTCGTGCTGTCGCAACTCGACTGGCCCGGGCTGATCAAGTTTGCCGTCATTGTCGTCGTCGCAATTCCGGCGATGCTGGCAAGCTATCATTGGCTGGTGCGCTTCACCTTCATTGGTGCGATCCTGAATGGCCGCCGCGCCGTGCGGCGTGTTCTCCCGCAAGGCGGAATTGCGACTGCGTAGACAGCGCCGCCCCGCTCATTAAGATGCCCGCAACAAAAATAAGCGGGAGGCGTCATGAAGTTCGGCATCTTCTATGAGCTGCAACTGCCGCGGCCCTGGGTGGTGGGCGACGAGCTCAAGCTCTACCAGAACGCACTCTCGCAGATGGAACTCGCCGACAAGCTTGGCTACGACCATGCCTGGGTCGTCGAGCATCACTTCCTCGAGGAATATTCGCACTCGCCCTCGCCGGAATCGTTCCTGGCCGCGGCGAGCCAGCGCACGAAGAACATCCGGCTCGGCCACGGCATCCTCCAGCTCACCACCAACCATCCCGCGCGCGTTGCCGAGCGCGTCGCGGTGCTCGACCTGCTCTCCAACGGCCGCTGCGAATTCGGCATGGGCGAGAGCGCCTCCATCACCGAGCTCGAACCGTTCGGCCGCGACATGGAGACCAAGAAGGAGGTGTTCGAGGAGGCCGTCGCCGCAATCTTTCCGATGTTCAGGGACGCGGGCAGCGAGCACCACGGCAAGTATTTCGACATCCCCTTGCGCAACGTCGTGCCGAAGCCGGTGCAGAAGCCGCATCCGCCGCTGTGGATGGCCTGCTCGCAGCTGCCGACCATCGAGCGCGCCGGCCGCCACGGTTTTGGCGCGCTCGGCTTCCAGTTTGTCAGCGCCGACGCCGCCCATGCCTGGGTGCACGCCTATTACAACGCCATGACCAAGCGGCTGCACAAGCTTGCCGACTACGAGATCAACCCGAACATGGCGCTGGTGTCGTTCTTCATGTGCGCGAAGACGGATGAAGAGGCCCGCGCCCGCGCCGACGGCGCCACCTTCTTCCAGTTCGCGCTGCGCTTCTACGGCGCCGCGCAGAACCGCCAGCGGCCCGCGCCCTACACCGTCAACATGTGGGACGAGTACAACAAGTGGAAGCGCGACAATCCCGAGGCCCAGGAGGCCGCGCTGCGCGGCGGCCTGATCGGCTCGCCGGAGACGATCCGCAGGAAGCTCAAGCGCTTCCAGAGCTCGCATATCGACCAGGTGATCCTGCTCAACCAGGCCGGCAAGAACAGCCACGAGCACATCTGTGAATCGCTCGAATTGTTCGGCCGCGAGGTGATGCCGGAGTTCCAGAACGATCCGGCGCAGGCGGCGTGGAAGAGGGGCGTCATGAGCGGCGAGATCAAGCTCGAGGAGATCGACACCCAGGCCTTCACCGACCGTTACGGCAAGCTCGCCGTCAACGTCGCCCCGGCGAAGGTGGCGGCCGCGGGATAGGGGTGTACGTTTGACGTCGGCCATGCCTCTATTGGCGGCGCGGGGCCTTCGCATGGGGCTAATCGCCCACTCCCGCGCGCTGGCGCAACCCCTGCTGATCGATCAGCTCATCTAAATCCTTCGGTTGCAAAAGACCGTTAACCGTATGATGCGTTCAAGATCCTGTTTGCGCGGAAGAATGCCGGTTGGGACCGGGATAGTCCGTGCTTGATCTCCCCCAAGGGCTCTGTTTGGATACTTGCGTTCGCCAACTCGAATTTCGGGTCATCGTAGTGAATAAGAGAAGTGGATACCGTTGTTCATGACGGCTCGTGCACCGGAAAGCATCGCGACCGTCCCCCGCACTGGCGTCGGCAATCGGTTGCTGGCAGCGTTGCCGCCGGCGGATCTCGGCTTGCTGACGCCCCACTTCCAGAAGGTTTCGTTCGAGCCCGATACCGTCCTGGTGCGGTCGGGCGATGAGCTCGACCCGGTTTACTTTCCCCACAGCGGGGCAATCGCCTTCATGCTCGATATGCCGGACGGGCAAACGGTTGCAACCACGTTGATCGGACGGGAAGGCGCTTTGGCCTCGTTCTCCGCGCTCGGCCCGTCGCTTTCATCCGTGACCGCGGTTGCTCGCGTGGCCGGCACGGCATCGCAAATCTCCGCCGCCAGGTTTCGGGCTGCCTATGCGCGAAGCGAGGCCATCAGGAATGTCGTGCAGGTCCACGTCCGCGCGTTGCTGCTGCAGCTCCAGCACGTTGCGGCCTGCAACGCGCTGCACCTTGTGGATGGCCGCATGGCGCGGTGGCTCCTGCAGCTCCACGACCGCGTTCCCAACGATCTCCTCCCGGTGACGCAGGAGGCGCTTGCGCAGTTGCTTGGAGTGCGGCGGACAACAGCGACGCTGACCATGAGCAAGCTGCGCGCGGCCGGCGCCGTCCCGTCCGACCGGCGCGGGTTTGTCGAGATCGACCGGGTGCGGCTCGAGCGCGTTGCATGCGATTGTTATGCGCTCATGCAGGACAAGATCGATCGGATGTATTGCCAGGAATTGTCGGCGCCGCAGCCTGCCCTTGCGCCATTCCCGGAAACAACCGCGCGGTAGTCAGGGCGCATATGAGGTCCGCCGCGCCCCGTTCATGAGGACTCACTCTGGACGGTTCGGCGTCCTCCGCACTAGTGTGAGCTTGCGCCGTCGCGCCGCGATCTCATGCGGGCTCCTCCGCCCTGCTTGATCGTGAACGGCGGGCCGCAACTGGGCCAGACCCCGTCTTGCCTATCGCGTCCTTGAGACTGCGGGACGGGTTATCCAACTTGGGCGCAGCGTAGAACTCGAGTGGCTCTGCCACCTTGGCATGAGGCGGCAATACGTCCTCGTTGAACGCGTGCTCGCACTTGCGCAGAGCGACTGACATTTTCCGGTCTCCGCCAAGATCAAGTGGCCTGCCATTTCTCATACCATGCTGCAGAGTGCGTCCGCGCACGGCGATATGCTGGACGGCCAGGCCGCTGGATTCGTCGATGTCACCGTCGATTGCGTCTGATGCCATGTCGTGCACTTTCCGTGTTGCGCGCGCGGATCGCCTCACTGCGCGGACAGCCATGAGTCGACCGCCGCAAGCCTACGCTGCCGTCCAGCCGCCATCGATCGCGAGATTGGCGCCGGTGATCTGCGCGGCCTCGTCACTGCACAGAAAAAGTGCGAGCGAAGCCACCTGTTCGACAGTGACAAATTCCTTGGTGGGTTGGGCCGCGAGCAGCACGTCGCTGATGACCTCATCTCTCCTCATCTTGCGTGCATTCATCGTGTTCGGGATCTGCTTTTCCACCAGCGGGGTCCAAACATACCCGGGGCTGATGCAGTTGCAGGTGATCTTCGAACGCGCAAGCTCCAGCGCGACGGTCTTGGTCAGGCCGGCGATCCCGTGCTTGGCTGCGACGTAGGCTGACTTGAACGGCGAAGCTACACGCGAATGCGCCGAAGCCGTCGTGATGATCCGGCCCCAGCCACGCTTCTTCATGCCCGGCACAGCCGCACGGATTGCATGGAATGCGGCGGATAGATTGACGGCGATGACCGCATCCCATTTCTCGATCGGAAACTCTTCGATTGGAGAGACGTGCTGGACGCCGGCATTGTTGACGAGGATATCCACAGCCCCGAACGTCGCTTCACCCAGCGCGATCAGCCCGGCGATTTCGCTTGGCTTCGCCATGTCCGCGGGCGAATAGATCGCCTTGACGGCGAACTCGCTTTCGATTGCCAAGCGCTCCTTCTCGACATCGGCCGCCTCGCCCATTCCGTTTAGCACGATGTTTGCGCCGGCACCTGCGAAGGCACGCGCACATGCGAGGCCGATGCCGCTCGTCGAGCCGGTCACGATCGCAGTTTTGCCCTTAATAACCATCTCAGTCACTTTGCTCCGTGTGTTGCGCCAGCTGGCGAAGCCTCGCGGTTCACGCGCCAGTTGGTTTTGTGGATTTCCGATCAGGTGACCAGACTTCGTTCTGAAGCCCGGAACGGACGTCGCGCTGGCTCTTGCAGATAGTCATGGGCCACTCTGCCAAGTCCCAGCGTGAGGTCTGCACGGATGTGAAGCGCCGAGACGATCTCCAGAACGGGCAGATCAGCGACCGGCGCCAAGGCGTGCGGTGTCAGGGAGAGAGCCGCGGGTCCGGTCCAGGCGCCCTTCAACGCGATCTGCTCGAGGCGATATTCAACGAGCTCGCAGATGCGCGGGCTGCCATCGACATGCGGGATGATCTTGAGCAGAAAATTCGGCTCCTCGAGCGCGGCCTTGACCTGGCCAAGATCGGCTTCGCGGTGCTTGTAGCCCATCGTGCCCGTCGCCACCCGCAAGGGCCCGTAGTCGAGCGTACCGATCAGCGTGTCGATCTCGGTCCGCAATGTCGGCTGGCCGAGCTTTTTCGGAAAGCCCCAGAGCTCGCGTCCCGCGGCAATCGGTCCTTCGTCGTTGAGGAACATGCAGTGGTTGTAGCCGCCCGTGTGGCCACGGAACGAGACCGGAATGACCTGGCCGCTTTCCGTGTAGTCGCCGAAGCCATTCGAATCCGGCATGCGGATGAATTCATACTTGACGAGCGGGTTGCGGTCATCGAGTTCCAGCGGTTCGGGCACCACAGCGCGCAGCCTTGCCGGGTCGGTGCGATAGGTGATGATCAGGTACTCGCGATCCACAAACCGGTAGGGGCCTGGCGGATAGGCCGGGCTGGTGAGCGGCATCGCAAAGGCGCGCTTGCGCACATCGTTCTCACGCATGGGGTTCTCCGTGCATCAAATCAGCGCTCTATTCACGGCCATCGTGCTCCAGATCGAATGTGAAAACTCCGTCCGGGGTGACCGGGCGTGCGAGCACCTCGGGATGACGCAAGGTGCGAAGCGCATCGTGGTAGCCGGCGCGCCAATGGTCTTGCATCGAAAGGCGGGAGAACTCGTAGTCCTTGGAGTGGCCTTCGTGGTTGCGAGCCCGATAGATCAGGTGAACGATGTTGTAGACGTTGGGAGACACCGCGGTGTTCAGGAGCTTCACATCCTCGTGCTCCCTGAGTTCTTCGGGAATCCGGTCCAGGAGCGTCGTGAGCGCACGTCGCAGGCGCTGCACGTGCTTGAACTGGTCGGTGCTCGCGCGCGTGCGACTGGAATATTGAATTTCCTTCTGACGCGTGACGACCTCGGGCAGATTGCCCGGAAGCTGCCCCTTGGCGTTCCAGAGATCGACCTGAAACGCCAACATGTCCTGCGGCACACCCCCATCGATCACCCATTGCAGCGGCGTATTGGAGACAAGGCCGCCGTCCCAGTAATGCTCGCCCTCGATCTCCACGGCGGGAAAGCCCGGTGGCAGCGCGCCGCTTGCCATGATGTGCTCTGGGCGAATCGTGTGGGTGCTGTTGTCGAAATAGACGAAATTGCCCGTTCTCACGTTGACTGCTCCTGCACTGAACCGCGTCATCCCCGCGTTGATGCGATCGAAGTCAATCAGGCGCTCCAGCGTGCTCTTCAACGCGCCGGTGTCGTAGAAGCTGGTGGCTTCTGTCGTGCCGCCGGCGTGGAGCCATGGCAGGAGGGGGCGCGCGGAGAAGAACCCGTTTGCGCCGCATGCCGCGGCAAGGCCCGCGCTCATCTGGTTGAGGATATTGCGCGCATTCTCGTTGCGCGCATCGAGAAATGGGTTTCCGGCCCAGTCCCAAGGTGCAGTCGAAGTTACCCCCGTCCAGAAATCGCGCAGCCGATCAACACGCGACTCGGCCGGGTTGCCCGCGATGATCGCGGCATTGATCGCGCCGATGGAAATGCCGGCAACCCAATCGGGGTGGATGCCAGCTTCCGCCAGCGCCTCGTACACCCCCGCCTGGTAGGCGCCGAGAGCGCCGCCGCCTTGCAACAACAGGGCTATGCAATCGAATGGCAGCCGCCCTTGGGTGGCCGGCAGGTGTGATCGGGGCTGGAAATTCATGACTGGTCTTGCTCTCGGGTGTGGGATGATCGAGCCGGCATTGCGGAAGCCTCGATGACCGTTCGCTAAAACAAACTATACGGTGTAGTGTATATATTGTGCACTAATGCGCAACTCACGAGATCGTGCTTCAGTGGCGCGTCGTCACGCTCGTGGTTAGTGCTGAGTTGACCGCTGTCCGACCTTGGGTGGCTCGAGCATCACTTCCTTCAGGCGATCGCTGGTAGCGATGACGACCACGAAGTTGAGCTTGCCATCCTGTTTCACCAACCCGCCAGCGAGCGCCCGTCCGTCCGCCGCGCTTTCCGCGACCCGCACCGCGTCCGACAACTCCTGCTTGATCCACTTCAGGGCGATGATTTTGGCGAGGTCCGCGCGATCGAGTTCCTTGAGCGATGACGCGATCTCCGTTTGCGATACCCTTCCGGTGTTCGCATCTATGACATTCTCAAAGACCCGCTCGTTCTTGATCGTGCGCACGCGGTAGACCGGCGGACCGGATATCTCGAAGCTGATGTCTGCGGTCCTCGATCCATCGTGCAGACCCTCCGCAATCGCCATGGCCTGTCCGATCGGGACCTTCGTGGTGTGGAACTGCTCCAGCACGCGGCGAATGGCTGCCTCCTCGACGTTGCCCTGCGCGGTCGCGCTTTGCTGTTCGGCGTCGGCAGGGACCTGCGTGACACCGGCCAGAGCACCGGTGCCGGCGAGGGCCGCGGAACAAACGATCAGGGCAAACAGCTGCTTCCTTGGCATCGCGCATAATCCTGTGGTGTTCTTCATGATCGGTGGACTAGTTCGGCACGAAGGCGTACCGGCTGATCTGGAAGCCCGGATGCCGAGCAGATCGCCACAACTTTCGAGCCCGCGCCGGAGCGAGCTTGCGACGTCGCGCCGTGATCTCATGTAGCCTTCCGCCCCGCCCTGCTTGATCATGAACGGCGGGCTGTAACTGGGCCAGGCTTTCGCGAACGCGTAGATCGGCCGCCGCCGGGTTGCCGTCATCGTCACGCACAACGGCGTCGCCGACTTCAGTCTCCGGCAACTGCGCCTGCGCGATATCGTGCTCGGCAGGCGCCGGACGCTGTCCGAACCCGCTGGTGTCGATGACGGCCGCTTCGGGTCCCCTCCGATCTGAGTGAATCCGGATCGGCGGCAACGCGGAATGCGAGTCCAAGAGCCGGCTCGGCGAAGGAGCGGGCAACACCCAGTCGGCCGCCAGAAGCAGCAGTAGCAGCGCGCCTCCCACCGAGAGAAAATACGCCCGCAGGGGTAGCTCGGGCTCGACGACGGCGCGCGCACGCGACAGCACAGACTTCCTGCTCACGGCCGCCAGCTCCCAGGCATGAAATGATTCCGTCTCATTTTCAGAAGCTCGTGGGCCGCGGGTGCCGGGACGCGCGTTCGGCGTCGAGATAGCCGCGCTCGTCGAGCCATTCGATCGGGCAATAGGCCATCGCCTTCGGGTCGATCATGTGCCCGTCGCGCTCGAGGGCCGCTCGCGTGCCGGTGAGTCCGCTCCAGACCGAAGAGCCGGTGGCCGGCTCCACGTCCATGACGTCGAACACTTCGATGAAGTTGAGCATGTCGAACGTCCAGGATGCTCACGCGGCGGGCGGGGAAGGGGGCTCGACGCCTTCAAGCGCGACGCCTCTGCGGACGAGTTCGGATTCGATCGCGTCGAAGATGGGTTCGACCGGCGCGAGCCACACCGTGACCCAGCAGATGATGCAATTGCGCGCAAGCAACAGCCCCGACGTCATGCGAGGCTCCTCCGGCTTGCCGCATGCCGCACCGGCGCGGCTGCGCCGCCGGCGAGCGCGTGCACCCAGGCGAGCACCGAAATGGTGAGACCCAGCAGCAGGCTCACGCCCACCAGCGACACGGCCACCATCAGATTGAGCGACGCGACGGCAATCCCGGGCCAGGGATTTTCCCGCACGAGCGCCAGGAACAGGCTTGACATCTTCGGTCTCCTAAATAAACTACACCGTATATTTCATATACAGCGCGGATCGCGGGATGTGTCAAGAGCCGAGACTCACAAGCCCGTGTTCGTCCTGATCGGACGAGGGAGACTTCGGAACGAGGCCAAGGGTCCCCTTGAAAGCAGATGCCTCAACCTGAGAAAGGATTCGATATGTTGAAGAACCGGTTGGTGCTCGCAGTGCTGGGGCTCGTTGCTTTGGGCACGGCTGCATTCGCGCAGGAGGACCGCGGCACAGCTGAGCAGAGAGCGGCGTGCACGTCTGACGCGTTTCGCCTGTGCGCGGGCTACATCCCCGATCCCACCAATGTGGAAGCCTGTCTCCGGCAAAGAAAGTCGGACTTGAACGAAGCTTGCAGGGCCGTGTTCGACCACGCAGACGCCGCGGTTCCGGTCAGGACCGTGGGATCGCGCCGATAGCGCGACGCCAGGAATGAGGAACGATCGTATGAACACAATATATGCTCCTGCTTTCGCCGCGTTCGGAGGTTCGGCCTTCGGCGCGATTTCCACGATCGTGACGGGATGGATGAGCCGGCGCCGCAGACTCCGCGAGCGCCATCACGCGCACGCGACGTCGAAGCGTGAAAAGCTCTATCGAAGCTTCATCGAGGAGGCGTCCCGACTTTACGCGGACGCGCTCACCAGCGACAAATCCGAGATCCCGGCATTGGTGAACTTGTATGCGCTCATCGGGCGCATGCGGATTCTGTCCGACGATGAGGTGGTCCATGCCGCAGAGCGGGCAGGCCGGCTGATCATCGAGACCTACCTCGCGCCGAACACGTCGTTCGTCGACCTGCCGGGCTTCCTGGAGGAGATGGATCCGTTGCGTGAATTCGGCGAGGCCTGTCGGCGTGAAATGCACGCGATTCCGTTGCGGTGAGGCCGAGCATGCCAGAGGCGCAGACGACCCGCCAGGTTGGATTGTCGTGCACGCGTGAACGAATTGTGCAGGCTGCAATCCGCTTGTACCGGGAGATCGGGTACCGAAAGACCACGGTTGCCGACGTCGCTCGCGACGCAGCAATGTCCCCCGCAAATCTCTACCGGTTCTATCCCTCCCGCCGAGCGCTCGAAGAGGCCGTCGTGACGGAGCTGCTCGAGGAGGTGTCGGCGGCGGCCGCAAGTGCAGCGCGAAGCGGCCGCTCGGGCCTGGAGCGCCTCAATGCAGCGTTCCGTGCGATCTCCCGGGTGCATGAAGACCGGCTGGCAAACGATGCCCGCTTGCACGAACTGGTGGTGGCCGCGGGACAGGCGAACTGGCTGGCCAGCCTGTCTCATGCGGATCGGCTTCGCGGCGTCGTGCGGTCGATCATCGCGGCGGGGCAGGTGAGCGGGGAGTTCCGCGGCGGGAGCCCGATGGCGCTCGCCTGCTGTCTGCTGGACGCGATGGATGCTTACCTCAATCCCTCCCGTATCAAGGCGACCGCGCTTCGGCCGGCGTTCGACGAGATGATGCGCTTTTGCGCGGGGGCGCTTGGCAACGCGGCGTTCGCTGGCCCGGCGCCTCCTCAACTCATCAACGTTCAGGCCGGCTTGCTCCATAAATCCACCTGCTAAGCCCGGCACTCGATGGCTCACGGCGTCCAGTCTGCCTCACAGGCCGCAAGGAAGAAGCCGACACGTTCGCGCATGAAGGACGGCAGCTCCCGTCTCAGCTCCTTCGGTGTCTCCCCGACCAGCGAACGAAACAGCATCGGCAACAGGATCAGATCCAGGAAGATCTGAGCGGTGGCAAGGCTACGCTTGCCGCTGAAGGGCCCCTTGGGAGCGCGCACCAGCTTCTGCGTCGTTTCATTCAAGAGTTGGGAAACGGCATTGACGGAGCGATCGCGCGCGGCGTCGTGGACGTTGCGGCTCAACTCGGGAAAACGCTGCGCTTCGGCGATCGTGGCGCGAACCATGCCCAACGATTCCTCGATGAGATTTTCCACGATGGTGGTGCCGAGGTTCGAGAGCTTGTCATGAAGGGTGCGGCCCTCGGGCTCGATGCCTTCGAAATCCGTCAGCCTGCTGATGGTGCGGGCCACCACCGCCGCGAACAGTGCCTCCTTGCCGGGGAAGTGCGCGTAGATGGTCGGCTTGCTCGCCGGCGCCAGCTCGGAGATGTCGTCGATGCTGGCACTACGATAGCCCTTCTCGAGAAAAAGCTGCTGGGCCGCATCAAGGATCCGGACCTGGACGTCGCCGGCAAGGTCCTTGGGCGGTCTGCCCCGTTTCGGGGTGCTCTTCTTGGTCATCCGTCGATCCTCCAGTCACGAGTCTGTGCGCGCGCAGATCGCACTTGACATGGCGGGCGGGAAAAGGCAACAAAAAGAAAATATACGGTATAGTTTATTTAATCGCCGCGACGTCCATCGGAACCAGCGGCGGCACCTCCCGGACAGTCGAGGCCGCAAACCTTGGCCCAGCGATCGTCCGGTCGACCTCAGGAGAGAGTGAAAGTGAATATGTCGTGCCCCGACCCGGACCGCCCACACCACGGCATCCTGCTGCGCGAGTTGCATCACAGGGTCGATAAAGGGATCGCCTCGGCCATCGATCTGGTCTCGGCCGCGGTCATCCGCGCCGACGGAGCGGAAGCCAAGGCCGCCTTGAGCGACGTTGTCGAGCTGCTGCACGGACATGCGGAGCTGCATCGGGTGCTGGCCATGCCCGAGGGCGATGTCCTCATCGATGCCGCGACTTACATTCGCAGGCTGGGCTGCGCCATGCGCCAGTCCTTTCTGGACCGAATGGGGATCCGGCTGACGCTCACCACCGAGTCTCTCCCGCTTCAGCCAGAACGGTGCGGACGGCTTGGCCTGATCGTCCACGACCTCATCGTCAACGCCGCGAAGCATGCGTATTTCGATGCGCGCTCCGGCGAGATCAAGGTCAAGCTGTCGCGCATCGGCTCGGTCGCGAACTGCGTGGTGCTGGACAACGGCTCACGGCCGGCACGGGCCTTGGGCCGGGAATTCCAGATTGGCAATGACCTTGCGAGGGGGCTCGGCGGACGGATCGAGCACGGCTTCGCTGCCGAGTTCACATCCGTCGTGGTCTCGTTTCACCTGAGCGAGCGGGAGCGGCAGGCAAGCTGGTCGATGGCGACGCGCCGCATGAGGTCGCCGCGCCGGCTGAAGACCAACGCGTCCGTGACGCCCGGCTCCGGCCTCTCGGAGCAGATCGAGCGTCCCTTGCGGGCGCGTCCGAACCAACGGGCCACGCTCGGCACGGGCCCGGACGTCCTGGGCAATCTCCTGTCACCCTCTCACCACACGGACGCGCTATGAAACCGCGCTATTCGAACCTCTCCAAAATCGGTCGAACCGAGCGCTTGCTGAGGCCTCTCGGCGGCGTGGCCCTCGCGCTTATTGCTGCTGCGCTCGGCGGCTGCGACGATCACGCCACCGTTCCTTCCGCGCGCGCCGCTGTCGTGCGTACGGAAATCGTGCAGCCGAGGGATCGGCAATCCTCGCTTACCTTGACCGGTGAGGTGCAGGCCCGCTTTCGGGCGGATCTCTCGTTCCGCGTCAGCGGGCGCGTCCTCGCGCGCTATGTCGATGTCGGGACCCACGTGAAGGCCGGCGAAGTGCTGGCCATTCTCGACCCGGCCGAGCAGGAGGCCGATGTCGACGCCGCCACCGCCGCCGTTCTCGCCGCAGAATCCCAACTGCGCGTGGCAAAGACGACTTTCGATCGGCAGAAGGCGCTGATCGCAAGCGGCTTCACCACGCGCACGGCCTACGACCAGGCGCAGGAAGGGTTGCGAACCACCGAAGGTGTGCTTGAAGCGGCAAGAGCGCAGCTCGGAACCGCGAAGGACGTTCTCGGCTATACCGCGCTGCGAGCCGAAGCCGACGGCGTCGTCACCGCACGCAGTCTGGAATCCGGTCAGGTCGTACAGGCTGCCCAGCCGGTATTTTCGCTGGCGCAGGACGGGGAGCGGGACGTCGTCTTTGACGTCTATGAGTCCATTTTCCTCGGAACTGCCGACCGAAGCAGCGTTTCGTTGATGCTGATCTCCGATGCGACCGTGACTGCAAGCGGCGAGGTTCGGGAGGTTTCGCCGGCCGTCGACGCCAGGAGCTCGACCATTCGGGTCAAGGTAGCGATCAAGGACCCGCCTGCCGCGATGACGCTTGGAAGCCCCGTCGCGGGGACTGTGAGAGTGACGGCCGAGCGGCAGATCGCGTTGCCTTGGCGTGCATTGATGGCGGCGGGCACCAGCCCTGCGGTCTGGACCGTCGACCCGGTGACGCGGACCGCCTCGCTGAAGCCGGTGACAGTCGGTGGCTACGAGGCCGGAGAAGTATTGATCAAGGCAGGTCTGGATCCGGGCGAGCGCGTCGTCGTCGATGGCGGCAAGCTCTTGAGCGTGGGCCAGCCCGTGACTTATGAAGGAGAACCCTCGTGACGGGTCGCGCAATGATCGTGGCGGGGCCGCTTGCATGCGCGCTCGCGCTTGCCGGATGCCAGCAGGAGACAAAGGCGCCCGAGGCCGTGCGGCCCGTCCAGTCGCTGCTTCTCGCAGCGGACCACGCGGACGATGCCGTTGCGGTGGGCGTTATCGAGCCGCGCTACAAGACCAATCTTGGCTTCCGCGTGCTGGGACGTCTGATCACGCGTCCCGTCTACGTCGGTGATCTCGTGAATGAAGGACAGACGGTCGGAACGATTGACTCGACCGCCCTCGAGCTCGCCGTTCGTGCGGCCAAAGGTCAGCTTGCCAAGGCCGAGGCGCAGTTCGCGACCGCTCGCGCGACCGAGGAACGGCAGCGAACGCTCATTGCCACCGACGCCACCACAAGGCAGACGCTGGATAACGCCGAGCAGGCGCGTGCCGGCGCCGAAGCGACGGTCGCGCGCGAACAGGCAAATCTGACCAAGGCGGTCGAGCAGCTCGGCTATTCGCAGATCAGGGCCGACTTCGCCGGCGTGGTCACTGCAGTCGGTGCGGACGTCGGCCAGGTGGTGTCGCCCGGGCAAAGTGTGGTGACGATCGCAAGGCCCGATATCCGCGAAGCGGTCGTCGATATCGGACCGGACTTTCCGCTGCCGCTGGAGGTCGGTCTGGCGTTCACGGTCAGCCTGCAGCTCCTGCCGGCGGTTCAGGTGGAAGGCAGCGTTCGCGAGATTGCGCCGCAAGCCGATCCGGTAACGCGCCTGCGGCGGGTCCGCATTGCACTCGGCAATCCGCCCGACAGCTTCCGGCTCGGCGCGACCGTCACGGCGAAGCTCGGCAGGCAGCAAGGCCCGGTTCTCCAACTGCCTGCGTCGGCGCTGCTCGCCAGGGATGGCGCCAATTTCGTCTGGATCGTCAATCAGCCCGCCAGCACGGTGTCGCTGCAAAGGATCGATGTGGTGGCTGGCCAAACCGGGGCGCGCGTCACCGGTGGACTTGCTCCTGGCGCACGCGTCGTCACCGCCGGGGTCCACAGTCTCAAGCAAGGACAGCAAGTCCGCATCGAACAGGATCAGCAGCCATGAAGTCGTTCAATCTCTCCGACTGGGCGCTCGGTCATCGCTCGCTCGTCTGGTATTTCATGATCGCCTTCATGGCGGCGGGTCTTTTTGCCTATCTCCAGCTGGGACGGCAGGAAGACCCCGACTTCACCATCAAGACCATGGTCGTCCAGGCGCAGTGGCCGGGTGCGTCGCCCGAGGAGATGACGCGCCAGATCACCGACCGGATCGAGAAGAAGCTCGAGGAGCTGGAGTCGCTCGATTACACCAAGAGCGTGACGGTTGCGGGCCAGACCACCGTCTTCGTCTATCTGCGCGACAGCACCAAGGCTGCCGACGTGAAGCCGACCTGGATTCGTGTTCGCAACATGATCGCGGATATCAAGGGCGACTTCCCGCAAGGGGTGATCGGGCCCGGTTTCAACGATCGCTTCGGCGACGTGTTCGGCAACATCTATGCCTTCACCAGCGACGGCCTGAGCCAACGTCAGCTGCGCGATCATGTGGAGGACATCCGTGCCAAGGTCCTGACTGTGCCCGATGTCGGCAAGGTGGACATCCTGGGCGCGCAGGACGAGGTGATCTATCTCGAATTCTCCACCCGCAAGATCGCGGCCCTTGGCCTCGACGTTCACGCGATCATGAGCTCCTTGCAGGGGCAGAATGCGGTTGCCCCATCCGGCGTATTCCAGGAGGGGCCTGAGCGGATCAGCGTACGCGTGAACGGCCAGTTCACGTCAGAGGCAAGTCTGAAGGCGGTCAATCTGCGCATCAACGACCGCTTCTTTCCCCTGACCGACGTCGCAACCGTCAAGCGCGGTTATGCCGATCCGGCCAGGACCCTGTTCAGGTATAACGGGGAGCCGGCGATCGCCCTTGCCATCGGCATGAAGTCCGGTGCGAATCTGCTGCACTTCGGCGAGGCGCTGAAGGAGGAGATGTCGAGAATTACTGCCGACTTGCCGGTCGGCGTCGGCGTTCACCTCGTCGCCGATCAGCCCGTCGTTGTCGAGCATGCCGTGTCCGGCTTCACCGAGGCGCTGTTCGAGGCCGTGATCATCGTTCTCGGCATCAGCTTTCTCAGCCTGGGCATGCGCGCCGGCCTCGTCGTGGCGATCGCGATTCCGCTGGTTCTCGCCATCACCTTCGTCGTGATGGCCTATGCCGGCATTTCGCTGCAGCGAATTTCGCTGGGCGCCCTGATCATCGCACTCGGCCTGCTGGTCGATGATGCCATGATTGCCGTCGAGATGATGGTCGCGCGGCTCGAGGTCGGCGATCCCCTGGAAAAGGCGGCAACGCACGTCTACACCTCGACCGCCTTTCCCATGCTGACCGGGACGCTGGTGACCGTGGCCGGCTTCATTCCGATCGGGCTCAACAGCAGCAATGCGGGCGAGTTCACCTTCACGCTGTTCGTGGTCATCGCCGTCTCGCTGATCGTCTCGTGGATCGTGGCGGTGCTGTTCACGCCCTTGCTCGGCGTCACCATCCTGACCGCCAGGATGAAGGGCCATCATGAGCAGAAGGGGCGCGTAGCGCAGTTGTTCGCGCGTCTCCTGCTCTTCTGCATGCATCGCCGCTGGATGACGATCGGCGTTACGGTTGCAGCCTTTCTGCTGGCGCTGTTCGGCATGAATTTCGTGCAACAGCAATTCTTCCCGTCCTCGGATCGCGCCGAGCTCGTGGTCGACTGGAATTTGCCGCAGAACGCATCCATTGCCGATACCAACGCGCAGATGGCGCGCTTCGAGCGCGAACAGCTCCAGGGCAACAATTCGGTCGACCACTGGTCGTCCTATGTCGGCACCGGCTCGCCGCGCTTCGTCCTGTCCTTCGACGTGCAGACCGCCAACACCTGGTTCGGCCAGATGGTGGTCGTGACCAAGGGCGGCATCAAGGCCCGCGACCAGGTCAAGGCGCAGTTCGAGGACTACCTGAAGAAGACGTTCCCCGGCACTGACACCTACGTCAAGCTGCTCGAGGTCGGTCCCCCGGTGGGGCGTCCCGTGCAGTATCGCCTGAGCGGGCCCGACATCGCGAAGGTGCGAGACCTCTCGCAGAAGCTTGCCGGCATCGTGCGGAGCAGCCCCGATCTCGGCAATGTCGTGTTCGACTGGATGGAGCCGGCCCGCGTCGTCAAGGTGGACGTTCTCCAGGACAAGGCGCGCCAGCTCGGCGTCACCTCGGAGGACATTGCCACCACCCTGAACTCCGTGCTCGAGGGCACGCCGGTTACCCAGGTGCGCGACAGCATCTATCTCGTCAATGTCACCGGACGTGCGACGGCGCCGGAGCGTGCCTCCATCGACACCCTGCGCGACCTGCAATTGACCGGGCTCGGCGGCCAATCCGTGCCGCTCGGTGCCGTGGCCAATCTGCGTTACGAGCTCGAGCAGCCGACGATCTGGCGGCGCGCGCGGATCCCCACCATCACGTTGAAGGCCGGCATCGTCGGTAACGTGCAGCCCAAGACGATCGTGGACCAGCTCGCGCCGAAAGTCGCGGAATTCACCAGGGAGCTACCGGCCGGCTATTCGGTGAAGATCGGCGGGTCCGTCGAGGAGAGCGCCAAGAGCCAGGCGCCGATCGTCGCCGTCGTTCCGCTCATGCTCTTCGTCATGGCCACGGTGCTGATGATCCAGTTGCAGAGCTTCCATCGCCTGTTCCTGGTGTTCGCGGTCGCGCCGCTGGCCGTGATCGGCGTCGTCATGGCGCTGCTGCCGAGCGGTGCTCCGCTCGGCTTCGTCGCCATCCTCGGCGTGCTCGCCCTGATCGGCATCCTTGTCCGAAATTCGGTGATCCTGATCGTGCAGATCGAGGATCTCAGGAAGGAGGGGCGACCAGCCTGGGACGCGGTGGTCGAAGCCACCGAGCATCGTATGCGGCCGATTCTATTGACGGCGGCCGCGGCAAGCCTCGCGCTGATTCCGATCGCGCGCGAGATATTCTGGGGGCCGATGGCCTACGCGATGATGGGCGGCATCATCGTTGGCACGTTGCTGACGCTGCTGTTCCTGCCCGCACTGTATGTGGCCTGGTTTCGCATTCACCCGGATCCCGACGATCACTCGTCCACGCACGAGCCCGCCGCGCCTGCGCACGACACGCCAGCCACGGAGGCGATCTCCGTATCCAAGCCCGTGCCAGTTCTCGAAACACAGATCTAAACAGGAGAAAAGACTATGTCCCACAAGATACTTCCAATGCTGCCGCTTACCGCAGCGCTCGCAATCATGACGTTGTCTTCCAATGCAGCGTTCGCGCAGTTCCCTCCGCCGCCCCCGATGGCCGGGCCTCCGCCGATTGCGGCCGGCGGGCCGCCTCCGATGGCAGCCGGAGGTCCTGCGGCCTTCGCAGCTCGTCCTCCGATGGGACCTGGCGGTGCGCCACGTGCCGGCCTCGGCGGCCCGGCGCCTCGTCTCGGTGCCGGAGCTGCACCGCGGGGTGCCCTCGCAGGGGCCGGGCGGGGCGGACCGGCGGTGGCGAACGCGGCGCGTGCCACATCGGTGACCTACAACCGCGTCGGAGGCTACGGCCGCTACGGTGAAGCCCGATACGGCTATCGCGGCGCCGCCTATGCGGCTAGCGCTTACGCTGGAGCCGCTGCCGGCTACGCCTATGGGCGCGGCACCTCTTCCGATGGCGATTGCTACTACGTCTACCGACGATACAGGCGTGTTCTTGTCTGCAATTAGCCGTCGCGATCTCGCGCACGGCTGACTTCATCCCGCGAATACCGTGCGGAAACCAAAACAATGGAAAAACAACATGAAAAAGATGCTCGCCGGCACGCTGGGCATTGTCGTATTGGCAGGTGCGGCCTGCCTTGAGCCAACTGAGCCGGTCGCGGCACATGATTACGCATTCTGTCGCCAGGATGCGTCGTCCGGCATGCGGTCGTGTGAATTCGAGACGATGGAGCAGTGCCTCGCCATGATCTCCGGGCGTGGTGGCTCGTGCACGCGCGATCCCTACGTGACCCAATCGGGCCAATCCTACGCCTATGCGCCGAAGCGGGACGGTCGTCCGCACCGCTGACATGTCGGCGAGAGCCGGCGGAATGCATTCTGGCGCGCTATCGCGCCAAGCGTAGCCGGCTTCCTTCCGCAGAAGGCCTGTTGCTGATATCGTCCGCCAAAAGAGCTTCGACGGAGGAAACGATGCGGCCCCACGGGATGGGTGGTGGCGGAGTGGGGCGTGTACTCCCCTGGATCAATGCTTTGCTGGACGCGTTTTTTGCCGCCGATTGTCCGCCAGCGTCATAGCGCCGGCAGCCACCAGGACAATGACGATGACCATGGCAAGCGCCTCCACTGAGGCTAGGGTGTCGTACCAGCTGTTCCAAAGCTCAAGCATGCGCTGGCCTCCATCTGAGCGGGCGTCCACCAGCGATAAAATACGCTCTGTCGAAAGGACGTGCCTTCGCGCACAGGGACAATGCTACGTTTCGTCGCGCGCGTTTTGATCGCGCGGCAACATGACCTATGCCCGGCGCCCGAATATCGAGCGAACGTAGGTTCCGGTCGCCGTGCACTGAGATCGCCCGCGGCTATGTCGAAGATGTTGGCCGACTGTGAAGTAGCTTACATCCCGTGTTCTCGGCCCGGGCTAACGTGGCGCAAGCTTCTTGCTTTGAAGGAGGCATCCAATGCTCGCAGCAATCAAATGGAACTCCCGATACAACGCTCGCGAATGGGGGATGAAGGTTGGGGTGCTCGCCGTCCAACTCCGTGCACTGAATGCAAATCGGCAGAAGGGCGAAAGCAAGCCGAAGCGGCCACCCTGGAAACACTTCGACGACACCCATCATTGGGACACAGCCGCGGAGGAATGGGTCCCCAACAATGATCGGTGATCAGGCTTCAAGATCCCTTTCGCTGATGGACCTGCCGAGCGGTGCGGTCACGTACAAGCAGCTGGATCGGGATGTGCGTCGGGACTTCCCGAATGAGTGATGCCGCGGCGCTTCGCCGAAGGGGCGTAGCGCTGCGACGCCGGGCCGGGACCCGGAGGCGGTATGGTGAGGGCCAGCTTCCGGCACGCCGCCCTTGCTGATACTCTCCGCCAAAAGACGTTTGGCGGAGGATAACGATGCGGGCCCACGGGATGGCCTCGAATGTAGCGGCTGGCGATGTCACGCCCGCGGTGCTCGCCATCGGCCGGCCGGATTTTCCGGAAGTGCTCATCGAGACGCTGCGCCGGCAGGCGGCCGTCGGCCATTGCATGGTGTTTTCGCTGAGCCGCGCGGGCGCCGCGCACTGCCTGCTCGATGCCGGCAACATCCCGATCGGCGCGGACCTCGGCGCCGCCTATGCCGGACAGTTCCACGAATCCGATCCCAATCGCGATGCGATGTTCGAGGGCGAGGGCGGCGCGTCGATCATGCTGCCGGCCTTCGCACCGCGCATGTATGGCGCGCGCTACCGCAAAATCTTCTTCCAGGATTCCGGCATCGTCGACAAATGCGCGACCGCGATCTGGGTCGACGACACCTGCTTCTACGTCAATTTCTATCGCGTCGCCGCGCAGGGCCGCTTCAGCGACGCCCAGCGCGAGCGTCTCCGGGCGATCGCACCTGCGATCGGGGCGAGCGTCGCACGCCACTTTCAGCGCAGTGCAACGCCCGATCAGTCGCTCGCCGCGCTGTTCGCGACGCGCACGCCGCTCGCTAGCCTCACGCCCCGCGAGCGGGAGGTTTGCCGGCGCATCCTCGAAGGCTTCAGCTCCGAGGCGATCTCGCAGGCGCTCGGCATCAGCGTGCATTCGACACTGACCTACCGCAAGCGCGCCTATGGGCGGCTCGGCATCTCCTCGCAGAGCGAGCTGTTCGCGATCGTGCTGCGCCTGCTCGCCGGCCCGAGCGGCCTGAACTAAGGGGCACTCTTCGTCCCCGGCTTCCAAGAGCAAAGCGGACACGCGGCCCGCCCGCCGGGATCGTCGCCTTTTTGACCCATTTCAGACTTCGAGGGGAGGGCTTGCTGGCAGTTGCGCGCTCCACTAACTCGAAATGGGTAGTTTCCTCAGCGAACTCGATGCGCGATAAGCCGATGCCGATGCCGATGCCGATCGGCATCGGCAAGAGTTTGTCCTCGTGAACCAAGCACGCGCCATCTCTTCGTCCGTCGGCAGACTGCGGTGATCAATCCGATCCGAGCGCATCTCGCCGAGTTTTGCATTGTCGCGCCGATCGGACGTAGGGGTCTCGATCAACCGCTTGGTAAACGGGAAAGTATCGATCTTCGATCTTTATCAGGGAGATCAAAAGATCAGTCATGATGGACAATCCAACTGCCTGGTCCAGGCGTCGACGATGTCCGATCCACGATCGCTAACGCCGCAGATAAATTTCCGCCGAGGCACCAGGTATGCCGGCGGCCTGGTCGCGATTGGAGTGATCTATTTCGTCCTGGCAAAAGGCGGCCTCGCTCTCGCCTCTGTTCATCCCAGTGCAACGCCAATTTGGCCACCGACGGGTCTCGCGCTGGCGGCGGTGCTGTTGTGGGGATATCGGACCTGGCCCGCGATCTTCATTGCAGCGGTGATCGCCAATGCGACCACCGCCGGCTCCGTTGCCACCGCAATTGCGATTGCGACCGGCAACACTCTTGAGGCCGTTGTTGGCGCTTATCTGGTCAATCGATGGTCGCGCGGACGTCATACGTTTTCGAGGCCAAATTCCGTCGCGAAGTTTGCTCTGATCTGCATCGTGATCGCGACGCCGATCAGCGCCAGCATTGGACTGACCAGCCTGGCGACCGCCGGGTACATCGATCGGGCCAACTTTGCGGACGCCTGGGTCACATGGTGGCTGGGAGATGTGACCGGCGCGCTGGTCATTGCCCCCGTTATCGTGCTTTGGGCATCAAGCCACGACCATGCTTTCAACCGCGATGATTGTTTGGAGACGGTCGGCGTCCTCGCAACAGCGGCGGCCGTTGGACTCATTGCTTTCAGTCCCCTGATCGCGCAAACGCCGGGCAGAGATCCACTGGGTTTTCTCGCGATCCTGCCAATGTTGTGGGCGGCGCTGCGCCGCGGCCCACGTGACACCGCAACGGTTGCGCTGGTGCTTGCCGGCATCACGGTCTGGGGGACGCTCACGGGCGGCGGCCCCTTCACGACCGCGGACCTCAACGTTTCATTCCTGCTGGTGTTGATGTTCCTGATCAGCATTACGGTTCCGAGCTTGTTACTGAGTGCCGACGTCGAGGTCCGCAAGAGGGGGGAGAAACGTCTGCGCCGCGCGCAGGTCGAACTCGAACGGAAGGTCGCGGAGCGTACGCACGAGCTCGAGCTCGCCAATGCAGCAAAATCGCGCTTCCTTGCCATGGCAAGCCACGATTTGCGGCAGCCGTTGCATGCACTGGGCTTGTTCATTGCCCAGCTGCGCATGCCGCTCAGATCGGGGGAACGGACAAGGACGATCGAGCTGGTCGATGCGACGCGCAAGGAAATGGATGAAATGCTCAATTCGTTGCTGGATATGTCCAAGCTGGATGCTGGAATCCTCATCCCCACAATTACCGAATTCCCGATCGCGCGCCTGTTGCAAAAAATTGAGACGACGTTTGATCAGGCAACGCGAGAAACGGGCTTGCGTCTACGCGTCAGGCGAAGCGACGCCTGGGTGCGGAGCGACGCCATGCTGCTCGAACGCATACTGCTCAATTTGGTATCCAACGCTGTGCGCTATACGTTGCGGGGTGGGATCATTGTCGGCTGTCGCCGCCGCGGTCAAATGTTGCGCATCGAAGTATGGGATAGTGGTCCCGGCATTCCCGAGGATCAGAAGCAGAATATCTTTGGCGAGTTCATTCAACTGGCCGCCCGAGACCGGAGCCGGTACGGCAGCATGGGGCTCGGCTTGGCTATTGTCGACAGGCTTCGCCTGCTTCTCAACCATCCAATCGACTTGGCTTCGACCGTGGGCCGAGGTTCGCGATTCGCGATCCTGGTTCCGATGGCCGATGAACGCGACACATCCGCCGAGCCCGTCGACTCTCCCCACCCCGCGGCCTTTGCCGTCGAAGGCAAGGTCGTTCTTGTTATTGCCGATGCTCCAATTGTCCAGGAGGGAACGGGCGGATTGCTGGGCAGATGGGGATACACCGCCCTTACCACCGCATCCGACGAGGCGGCACTGATCCGACTTGCGGAGCGCCAACAGCGCCCCGATCTCATCATCTCGGATTATCACCTTGCGAATGGAAAGACCGGGATCCGAGCCATTGAAAAACTCAATGCGGCGTTTGGTTCATCCATTCCCGCTATTCTCATCAGCGGCGATACGGCACCTGAACCAGCACGCGAGGTCAAGGATAGAGGATACATTTTGCTGCACAAGCCTGTCGACCCGATGCGGCTCCGCGCTGTCATGCACGAGCTCTTGATGGATCATGACGATGGGAGGGATACCCGGGCGGCTTCATGACTCGGATTTCGACGGCGATTCCCAGCCCATTTTTCCTACTTTTATGACTGCCTCGGTGCGGCTCGTTACGCTGAGCGCCTTGAGAACGACCGTGATGTGATTTTTCACTGTCGGCACTGCCATGTTGAGCGTCTTGGCAATGATCTTGTTGCTTTTTCCCTTCATCAGGAGCGCAAGCACTTCGATCTGCCGATCGGTCAATCCGAGACCCCTGAGAAAGTCGGGCGTCGTTGGTTCATTCGTAAGCCGCGGAGACGGTGTTTCCTCCAGAATTTCAGAGGGAATGTAAATACCGCCGGAGAACACCAACTCAATGGCGTTGAGCATGACCTCGCGTTCGGTCGTTTTAGGGATGAAACCCAGCGCGCCAAGTTTGAAAGCGCGCTTGACCGTGTCTTGATCATTCGAGGACGAAAGAATGATGATGGCAATGGTCGGGTAGCTGTCTCGCAGTTCGCGGAGGACAGAGAAGCCATCTCTGTCGGGCAAATTGATATCAAGCAAGATGAGGCTGATGTCGGGATGTTCCTCGACTATGTCCACTGCCTGACGGCTGCTCGAAGCTTCAAATATGACGGCTTCTCGCTTCAGCTGTCTCAGGACGGCGCATAACGCCTCGCGTATCAATGCATGATCGTCAACAATAAGGACTTTCATGAAAAGCTCTCCGTCATCCCGTGGCGCGGAGATCCGATTTGAGAAATCATACACCCGCCTTTGGGTCTTTGGCGAGGAAGAGGCTGGCGGGAAGACTGGCCCCGAAACCGTCCATTCTTCATCGCTGGTCCAACCAGCGGCTCACGGTTAGGCACTCAAGATAGAAGTTGAATGCCGTTGTATGCTGTAATTGTAATCAGCTCACGGGACGCCAAAAAAGCGCGTGCGGACCACAGGAGGCGCGGAATTCAGACTGCGGATATCCGTAGGTACCTTGATCCTAGGACCTAGGAACCCCTCCGTGAGGACCTCCGGCTGATTTACGCGCTGTGCCGTTGAACGATAATCGTCAACCGACAGCCTCCTGCGCCAGGAGGTTCTACCAGGCGTCGCCGTAATTCGGGTTCGGCGCGGCTGATTTTTTTCGTCGGTTTCGGTCCCTCTTGAAACGTGCTCGGACGCCGGACGGGGAACCAGATGCTTGATCGAACTGCCACCCCGAAGCCATTCGCAGGCGCGCTGCCGGAGCTGAACGGCTACGGCCGCGATCTGCGCATTGATGCCTGCCGTGGCATCGCGCTCTGGTGGATCTTTCTTGACCATGTCCCCAACAACATCGGGAGCTGGCTGACGCTGCGCAACTACGGCTTCAGCGATGCCGCGGAAGTATTCATGTTTCTTTCGGGTTTGACCTGTGCGCTGTCCTACGGCAAGGCACGGCAGAGCGGGGGCTGGAGCGGCGCGATCGGCCGGACGCTGTGGCGAAGCTGGGATATCTATGTCGCATTTCTACTGCTCACCCTCGGCTGCGCCATCGTGGTTCACCTCGCAGGCGGCGGCCCTCTTGCCGACAAGAGCAATACGCGCATTCTGTTGGATCAGCCGGGCGTGACGCTCGCGCACGCGGCGATCCTGCAATACCGCCCGGTGAATACGGACATCTTGCCGCTCTTCGTGCTTTTTCACCTCCTGTTCGCGCCGCTGCTGTGGCTGCTGCTGCGAGCGCCGAACGCAACGCTGGGCGCGTCGTTGCTTCTTTACACACTGGTGCACGTCTTCGGCTGGACCATCCCGGCATGGCCGAACGGCCACTGGTTCTTCAATCCGCTGGCCTGGCAGCTGCCGCTTGTGCTTGGCGCGTGGTGGATCATCGAGGGCAAGAGATTTCGACCGTGGCTGACCTCACGCACCGTGCTTGTTGCCGCGGTGCTCTATCTGCTGATCAGCCTCATCATCGCATTGAGCTTTAGCGTCAAACCGCCGGAAGCGTTGGTCCCGCAGGCACTCCTGACGCTGTTTTACCCGATGGACAAATCGAATCTTGCTCCATTGCGACTGCTGCATTTTCTGGCCCTTGCAGTTTTGGCCGCATGGCTCGTGCCTCGCGATTGGCGAGGGCTGACGACGCCGGTGATGCGTGGTGCCATTCTCTGTGGCCAGAATTCGCTGCCGATCTACTGCCTTGGCGTTCTGCTGACGCTGGTCAGCCACCTGGCGCTGCTCGACATCTCGGAGGGGCCGACGATGCAGATCGCGCTCAGTGTTGCTGGCGTCCTGGTGATGGTCGGGGTGGCGGCGCTGCTGAATTTGATCGCGATCAAACCCAGGCAGCAGCCTCACGCGAAGGCCGTCGAGCAGCCAGCCAGGGTTGAGCCGGTCATCAATCCCATGACAGCCAGGGCGCTCGGCGTTGACATTCCGCCCGGGTTGCTCGCCTGTGCCGACGAGGTTGATCTACTAAAGATGCTGTTTGCCCCCGTGCGCGAGTCCGGCTGCGGCGCGGATCCAGTGCCAGCAATCGCGCACGCCTTCGGGCCACCAGCGAAAAGTGTGGGTCAGGACGTGGACTAGATCGCAAGGACTGACAGGGATTGTGGAGCCTGCCCCTTAATCTTGCGGTTATCGTACAGGAGCCAAGGCCATGATGTCTCAGCCAAGGACCCACAAGAGAGCGATGCTGATCGCGGCGTACGTGATATTTGCCTGCGTAGCGGCATTTCTGTCGGTCAACCTGACATCACCCACCAGCGCCGCGCTCGGCGCGGACTGGCAGTGCAGTCGGTTTGCGCTCGTATTCACGAGCTGCATTCCGGTGGGTGCACACGAGACCGTTTCCGCTGGCATGCCCAAGCTGACCCACCAGAAGCCGCACGCCATGCTGCGAATGTAAGCTGAAATCAGAGGACACCCTCTTGCGGACCCGCTACCGTGCGCGCACCCCCTGTCCCTGTCGCTAGGGACAGACGGCAGCTCCTGAACGCGCTAGCTTGGCGGGACACAGCAGGAGGGCGAAGCTTGAGCACCGCGCCGCGCATCGACATCGATCCTGTCACGTTCTGGGCCGACCCCTATCCGATGCTCGCGACCATGCGCAAGGAGGCGCCGATCGCCTTCGTGCCGCAGCTCGGCTCGACGCTGCTGACGAGCCGCGACGACATCTCGATCTCCGAGAAGCAGATCGACGTGTTCTCCTCGCACCAGCCCGCCGGCCTGATGAACCGGCTGATGGGCCACAACATGATGCGCAAGGACGGCGAGGCGCATCAGGTCGAGCGCCGCGCGATGTTCCCGACGGTGTCGCCGAAGACGGTGAAGGCGCATTGGACGGCGCAGTTCCAGGCGCATGCCGACCGCATCATCGATGCGATCGAGCCGGGGCGGATCGACTTCATGCGCGACTTCGCGCTGCCGTTCTCCGGCGACTGCCTGAAGTCGATCACCGGCCTCACCAATATCGGCCTTGCCGAGATGGACGCCTGGTCGCAGGGCATGATCGAGGGCATCGCCAACTATGCCGGCGATCCCGCCGTCGAGGCGCGCTGCCATGCCGCGACGTCGGGCATCGACGCCGCGATCGACGACATCCTGCCGGTGATCACGAAGAACCCGGACCAGAGCATCCTCGGCGTCCTCGTCGCCTCCGGCATGCCAATGGAGAGCGTGCGCGCAAATGTCAAACTCGCGATCTCAGGCGGCCAGAACGAGCCGCGCAAGGCGATCGCCGGCACGGTGTGGGCGCTGCTGACCCATCCCGAGCAGCTCGATCTCGTCCGGCGCGGCGAAGTCTCCTGGCTCCAGGCCTTCGAGGAATATGCCCGCTGGATCTCGCCGATCGGCATGTCGCCGCGCCGCATCGCCAAGCCGTGGACGATCCGTGACGTGTTGTTCGAAACCGACGAGCGCGTGTTCCTGATGTTCGGCTCCGCCAACCGCGACGAGAAGCATTTCGAGCGCGCCGATCAGTTCGACGTACGGCGTGACACCACCAAGAGCGTCGCGTTCGGCGCCGGCCCGCATTTCTGCGCGGGCGCCTGGGCCTCGCGCGCCATGATCGCCGACGTCGCGCTGCCGACCGTGTTCGCGCGTGCCGGCCGGATCGAGGTCGCCAATGACGAGCCGGTGCGGATCGGCGGCTGGGCGTTCCGCGGGTTGCAGAACCTGCCGGTGCGATGGCATTAGCGCGCAAAGTGTCTGTGCTTCGCACCAGCGGGGTTGAGGCACGCGCTTGCTACAGCTGAGGTGTCATCGCCCGCCTTGTGCGCGGTTGCGCACTGGGGCGGGCGATCCAGTATTCCATAGGCAGACGTTGGATACGGAAACGCCGCGGCGTACTGGATTCCCCGCCGGAGCCTGTCATCGGGCTCGCCGAAGGCGAGACCCGTTCGCGGGGAATGACAGCGGAGGTGGAAGGGAGCTTCGCGCCACGACAGCTCCCATTCGCCGATTATGCCATCATGCTCCTGTCTTGCCCGACGGGTCAAACGACTCGGCCTGCCGCGCAAGTCATTGATCGGGCTATGGTCGGCTACTGTGCATGGGGTTGTTTTCGACGTTTTATGTTCCGGCCCTGCATCGTCGCACCAAATCCGTGCGGCGCTCACATTCGCGTGCGGAAAAATTCTCCCTGCATCATCGCGGCCGCTTGAAAGATTAATCATGCGCCCTGCCACGCGCGCAGTGCTTGCATCGCTATTTTCCCCGGCGTCTCGACACTCCTCCCGCTCCGCACCATCATTCCCGAACGCGAATGAATGACGGCCGCATGCGGCCGGGAGTGTGGAATGCAGCGTCGTGACTTTCTGAGACTTTCCGTTGGGACGGCAGCGGCAGCTGCGTTCGCCTCGCGCGCCGTCGCGCAAGGCGCGGTGAAGGAAATTCGTATCGGCTACCAGAAGACCGGCGTGCTGGTCATCACGCGCCAGCAGGCCACCCTGGAAAAACATTTCACGCCGCAGGGCATCGAAGTGAAATGGGTCGAGTTCTCCTCGGGTCCCCCGATGATGGAGGCGATGAATGTCGGCAGCGTCGACTATGGCGCGGTCGGCGATTCGCCGCCGGTGTTCGCGCAGGCCGCAGGCGCGGCGATCGTCTATGCCGCCGGCCAGCCCATCACCAATGGCCAGGGCATATTGGTGCCGAAGGATTCGCCGATCCGCATCCTCGCCGACCTGAAAGGCAAGCGTATCGGATTCACCAAGGGGTCCAGCGCCCACAATGTCGTGGTGCAGACGCTGGAGAAGGCGGGCCTCACCTATGCCGACATCACCCCGGTCTACCTGACGCCCCCGGACGCGGGTCCTGCGTTTGCCAATGGCAGCATCGAGGCCTGGGCGATCTGGGATCCGTACTTCGCGATCGGCGAGACCAGGCAGAACGGCCGCATCCTGATCAATTCGCGGGAGGTCACCAAGACCAATTCCTTCTACATCGCCAACCGCGATTTCGCCAGGAACCACGGCGCCATCCTGCAACAGATCGTCGATGTGACGACCGCGACCGGCAAATGGGCCGAACAGCACCGCGACGAAGTCGCCAAATCGCTGGCCGCGATCACCGGCGTCCCGCTGGACATCCAGACCGTCGCCGCCAACCGCTCGAACTTCGTGATCGGTCCCGTCACAGACGACATCGTCACGACCCAGCAAGGCGTCGCCGACCGCTTCTACAAGCTCGGCCTGATCCCCAAGCCGATCGTCATTCGCGACATCGTCTGGCGCAATCCGGCAGCCTGATCGTGCCGACCAATCTCCCCGTTTCAAAAGGTCTGAACATGAGACGCATCGTTCAACGCGTGATCGCAGCCATCGTCATGTCGGTCGGCATCGTCGCGGCCGCCGTCGGCACGACCTATGGCTAGTCATCGGAGCCCATCCATGAGCCAATCCAAAAGCAACATCCTCTGGTTCCTGCCGACCCATGGCGACGGTCGTTATCTCGGCACCGGCATCGGCGGCCGCGAGGTCAACTTCAACTATCTGCGCCAGATCGCGCAGGCGGCCGACCAGCTCGGTTATTTCGGCGTGCTGCTGCCGACCGGACGGTCTTGCGAGGATTCCTGGATCGTGGCCTCGAGCGTGGCGCCGTTCACCGAGCGCCTGCGCTATCTCGTGGCGGTCCGACCCGGCCTGCAATCGCCGAGCGTGGCGGCGCGCATGACGGCGACGCTCGACCGCATCACTAACGGCCGGCTCCTGGTCAACGTCGTCACCGGCGGCGATCCCGTCGAGAACAAGGGCGACGGCATTTTCCTTGGCCATGACGAGCGCTACGAGGTCACCCGCGAGTTCCTCAACGTCTATAGCGACCTGCTTGCCGGCAGGACCGTCAATGTCGAGGGCAAGCACATCCGTATCGAGGATGGCAAGCTGCTGTTCCTCCCGGTGCAGTCGCCGCGTCCGCCGCTCTATTTCGGCGGCTCGTCGGATGCCGGCATCGATGTCGCCGTCGACACCGTCGACAAATACCTCACCTGGGGCGAGCCGCCGGCGCAGGTCGCCGAGAAGATCGCGAAGGTGAGGGACGTTGCCGCCGCGCGCGGGCGCAAGCTGTCCTTCGGCATCCGCCTTCACGTCATCGTCCGCGAGACCAATGAGGCGGCCTGGCAGGCGGCGGGTGAGCTGATCAAGCATGTCAGCGACGACACCATCGCCACGGCACAGAAGAACTTTGCGCGCATGGACTCGGTCGGCCAGCAGCGCATGGCGCAGCTGCATGGCGGCAGGCGCGACAAGCTCGAGATCGCGCCCAATCTCTGGGCCGGCGTCGGCCTCGTACGCGGCGGCGCCGGCACGGCGCTGGTCGGCGATGCCCAGACCGTCGCGGCGCGCATCAAGGAGTATCAGGATATCGGCATCGATACCTTCATCATGTCGGGCTATCCGCATCTGGAGGAAGCCTATCGCTTTGCCGAGCTGGTGTTCCCGCTGCTCTCGCTCGACCACGGCAGCAACGTGACGCGGCTGCATCACAACAGCGGTCCGTTCGGCGAAACCGTCGGCAACGACTACCGTCCGCATAAACTGGCATCGCAATCATGAGCCTCATCGACAGTATTTCTCTGCCACGTAGGGTCCGCCTGCCGCGCGCGGACGGCCTGGTCCAGTGGATCGTGCCGCTCGCCATCATCGCGATCTGGCAGCTCGCCTGCGTCACCGGCTTCGTGCCGACGCGCGTGCTGCCGGCGCCGAGCGACGTCGCGCTCGCCGGCTGGAAGCTGCTGCTCTCCGGCGAGCTCGTGCGCAACATCTGGGTCTCGTTCTGGCGCGCCTCGATCGGCTTTTTGATCGGCGGCAGCATTGGCTTCGCCTTCGGGCTTGCCAACGGCCTGTCGCAGCTCTCGGCAAGGCTCACCGACACCACGCTCCAGATGGTCCGCAACGTGCCGCATCTGGCGCTGATCCCGCTGGTCATCCTGTGGTTCGGCATCGACGAGAGCGCAAAGCTGTTCCTGGTGGCGCTCGGGGTGTTCTTCCCGATCTACCTCAACACGCTGCACGGCATCCGCACCGTCGATCCCCAGCTGATCGAGATGGGCCGCATCTACGGCATGAGCGACGGCGAATTGTTCCGCCGGGTGATCTTCCCGGGCGCGCTGCCATCGATCTTCGTCGGCATCCGCTTTGCGCTCGGCATCATGTGGCTGACCCTGATCGTCGCCGAGACGATCGCGGCGTCCTCGGGCCTCGGCTACATGGCGATGCAGGCGCGCGAGTTCATGCTGATCGACGTCGTCGTGCTCTCGATCCTGATCTACGCCCTGCTCGGCAAGCTCGCCGACAGCGCCTCCCGCGTGCTGGAGCGGGCGACGCTCTCCTGGCACCCCGCCTTCCAGAAACGTTGAGCAGAAATACTGGAAATCACATGCAGACAGCCCTTCGGACCTCGCTTCCCGAAACCGAGCTCGCCAGCCGCGCCAATTTCGCACCTCACGCCCGCGTGGTGCGCGAGGAGCGGGTGGTGCAGACCAGCGGCCTTCCGCTCAGCATCCGTGGCCTGCGCAAATCGTTCGGCGACAACGAGGTGCTGCGTGGCATCGACCTGCATATCCCCGCCGGCCAGTTCGTCGCCATCGTCGGAAAGAGCGGCTGCGGCAAGAGCACGCTGCTGCGCCTGATCGCCGGCCTGGACAAGATCGATGCCGGTAGCATCAGCTTTGGCAGTGACGTCAAGCCCGAGGATATCCGCGTGATGTTCCAGGAGCCGCGGCTGCTGCCCTGGGCGCGCGTTCTCGCCAATGTCGAGGTCGGTCTCGGCCGCGATCGTTCGTCTGCCGATGCGCATGCGCGCGCCGAGAAGGCGCTGACCGAGGTTGGCCTCGCCGACAAGCGCGACCAGTGGCCCTCGGTGCTGTCGGGCGGCCAGAAGCAGCGCGTCGCGCTCGGCCGCGCGCTGGTCTCCCGTCCGCGCGTGCTGGCCTTCGACGAGCCGCTCGGTGCGCTGGACGCGCTGACCCGCATCTCGATGCAGCGGCTGCTGGAGCGGGTCTGGCGCGACCAGGGCTTTACCGCGATCCTGGTGACCCACGACGTTTCCGAGGCGGTCGCGCTGGCGGACCGGGTGCTGGTGATCGAGGAGGGCCGGATTGCCCATGACGTCGTGGTTAACGCAGCCCGGCCGCGGGAGCGCGGCTCGGCCGAGCTGGCAGGCCTCGAAGGCTCGATCCTGAGCCACCTTTTGTCGGCGGACGATCGTACCTAAATAGAGGGAACCCCGCTTCGGGGACCACGCCATGAATGTAGTGCCTCGCGATCTCATGACTGAAATCCCCGTCTCGCCCGCCGATTTCCGCGGCGCCATGCGCCACCTCACCGGCGGCGTCAGCGTCATCACCGCCGGGCGGGGCAAGGACATCACCGGCATGACGGTGACCTCGGTCACCTCG
This sequence comes from Bradyrhizobium sp. WSM2254, assembly GCF_000472645.1. Classification (NCBI taxonomy): domain Bacteria; kingdom Pseudomonadati; phylum Pseudomonadota; class Alphaproteobacteria; order Hyphomicrobiales; family Nitrobacteraceae; genus Bradyrhizobium; species Bradyrhizobium sp. WSM2254. The sequence goes on from NZ_AXAB01000022.1 coordinate 85,809, forward strand.
CTGTCGGTCGAACCGCCGACGCTGCTGGTCAGCATCAACCGCGATGCCTCGTCCTTCCCGCTGATCCGGCGTCACGGCGCCTTCGGCGTGAACATCCTCAACGCCGACCAGCTCGACGTCGCCGAGCGCTTTGCCGGCAAGGGCGGGCTCAAGGGCGCAGACCGTTTCGCCGGCGCCCGGTGGGTGACGGCGGTCTCGGGAGTCCCGCTGCTGGTCGGCGCATTGTCGGCCTTCGATTGCGAGGTCGAGGAGATCGTCGAGCGGCACTCGCACGGCATCGTCATCGGCCGTGTCAGGGACGTCAAGAGTTCGACGCGGACTGCGGCGCTCGCCTATTGGCACGGCCAGTACGTGGCGGTCGACCAGGACGAAGACGCCGCAAGGCTCGCCGAGGTCAGCCTTCCCTCGCGCAGCCGGCGCGGCATTTGATCGCCGCCGGCAGACGGCGCGGAAGGCTGGCCTTTTCCCACTCATCGCTCTAGAAGCGCCCTGAGCCGTCCCGCCGGGACGGCAATGGAGCGGAACGATGAAGCGCGTCGCGACCTGGGCCTTCTATGCCATCGGCGCGCTGGCGATCGCCTATCTCGCGCTCTACGCCTATGCGATGTTCAGCGGCCAGCCGATCATTCCCGGCGACCCCATCCACATCTTCCGCAAGCCGGACGCGCCGAGTTATTCGTAAGACTTGCAACCGTCATTCCGGGGCGCGCGTAAGCGCGAACCCGGAATCTCGAGATTCCGGGTTCGATGCTTCGCATCGCCCCGGAATGACGGGGATCACCCCCTCAAGATCGCCAGCGCCAGCGCCTGGGCGCGCGGCACGATGCTGTCGATCTCGAGATATTCCTCCGGTGTGTGCGCGAGCCCGCCGACCGGGCCGAGGCCGCAGATGGTCGGCGTGCCGACCGCGGCGGTGAAACCGGAATCGGCGCAGCCGCCGGAGAACTCGCCCTGGAGCGTGGTGAGGCCGACCTGCCTTGCGGCCGCCTGATAGCTTTCGAACAGCGTCTTCGAGGCCTCGCTCTGCACCACCGGCACGAACTCGCCCTTGATCGTCAGCGTTGCGCTCGTGCCCGGCACGTAGGAGGTTGCGACGATCGTCTCGATCGCGGCCATCACCGTGGCCCGGTCTGCGGGATCGACATAGCGCAGATCAATCTGGCCTTCGGCATAGGGTGCCGTCGTATTGACGGACTGGCCGCCCGAGACAAGGCCGACATTGAGCGTGATGCCCTTGTCGAGATTGGTCAACGCGTGGATCTGGACGATCTTGTGCGCGAGCTCGCCGATCGCGCTGACGCCGGCGGCGAAATTGGCGCCGGAATGCGCGGCTTTGCCGGTGATGGCCAGATGCATGAAGATGCCGCCCTTGCGGCCGGTGACGACGTTGCCCGTGGGGCGGCCCGGCTCGGAGTTGAACACCGCGCGCGCGGCGCGCCCCTCGCGCTCGATCACGGGACGTGACGAGGGCGAGCCGATCTCCTCGTCCGAGGTGATCAGCACCTTGATCGGATGCGGTGAGCCGCCGAATTTGTGGAAGGCGGTCGCCACGAACATGTTCATCACGACGCCGGACTTCATGTCGGCAACGCCGGGTCCATACGCGCGCTTGCCCTCAATCGTGAAGGGACGCCGTCCGGCCTCGCCCTTGCCGAACACGGTGTCGCGATGGCCCATCAACAGCACCGGTTTCTCGTTGCTGCCGGGCTTTGCCACCTCGGCATGGATCGCATCGCCGAAGGTGGAGTTGTTCTCGCGCCGGAACGGGATGCCGTGCTCGGCAAAGTGCCGCTCGAACCGCGCACCGACCGCATCGACGCCCTCCTTGTCGTAGGACCCGGAATCGATGTTCACGACATCGCGCAAGAGATCGATCATCGCCTGCTTCTGCGACGCCAGCCAGTCCGTGATTTGAGCTTCAGACATGTTTACCCTCGTGTGGTTCTCACGCGGGGTTATAGGGGGTCCCGCGCGTGCGACCTAGTCGGCGAACGCGGTACGGCCATGCCAAGGTTCGCGGGTTTGGCGTGCACTGCCTCCCCATCGTCGTCCCGGCCTAGTGCGCAATTGCGCACGGGGGGCCGGGACCCATACCGCGAGGTCTATCGAATGTGGATGGTCGGAGTACCTAGCAGCGAGTCTTCGCCAAACTGCTCGCTGTGATTATGGGTCCCGGCCTACGCCGGGACGACACCGGGGGTGTGGACGCACAACGGCTCTCCTTCGCCAGGACGACACCGGGGGTGTGGGCAGCAGCCTTAACGCTTCGGCTCCGCCATCGCCTCCACACCGCGGAGCTGGGTCGCGACGGTCAGCGCACCGATCTTCCGGCCCATGTCCTTGCCGACTTCGGTCGAGAACCGGTAGTGAAAGCCGGCCCAGATGCGCGCATTGGAGACTTCGTCGCTATAGTCCTGCAGCCGCGACCATTTGCGTGTGACCCCCGGTGCCGTGGGGCTGGTCAGAGAGAACTCGCCAAAATCCCCAACGACGCTCTGGAGCACGGTCGCAATCGCTGCCGACGTGATGCAGTGGGCGCAGGGATATTCCGGATGCATCGGCGTTTCCCCGAGCGGCAGCCAGGATGCATCACGAGGCGTTGCCGCATTCGACGTCAGGTCGGCGTTGCGTATGGCCGTGATCGGCCGCCAGAGATTGTAATGGTATTTTGCGTCGAACACGGCGACGAGGGCGTCGTTGCCGGCAATTGACGTCAGCGCGAACAGTCGGGCGCAGTCGACGAGATCCATGCCCTTGGCCGTTGCAGCCTGCCTCACGATGGGATTGTAGGTTCGGGCACCGACCAAGAACCAGAATCGTCCGATCGTCGTTTGCTCGGGCGTCCGGGTCGAGCTGCCTCGTCTACCGACCTCGCGGATCTCGTTGACGTCCCTGGTCCAGACCTCTGAATCGAGCGCCGGCGGCGGTCCGGGGCGGAACTGTGATCCGGACGCCATGACCCACGGCGTTGTCGCACCCGTGGTCGAGAAAAGCGGGACGACGGTTGGAACATAGGCACCCGGTGTGGTCAGGGGCCGGTACGTTTCCACGGCGTTGCTGCCATCCTTCGCACGAAGCTCCATGATCTGCGCCGCAGCCTCTTTCCCGAGCGCGATGCCGGCGATCTTGGACTCGCCCTCGGTAATCGGTGCCAGCGCGTTCGTCAGTGTCGCATCCAGATCCGGCTTGAGGTCCGGATAGATCGACAGCAGCACGTCGTGAGCCGCAACTGCCGCTGCGGCTTCCCGCGAGGTCGCGCGGTCCGCGGACAACGAGATCTTGTAGGGCGCGTAGCGGCGGTCGATCGCGTTGACGGCTTCGAACATTGCGACGTGCATCATTGACAAGGCCCGGCTTTGCGGCGCCGGCGGAATTTGCTTTTCGGCAGCGATCGCATCGGCCTTTGCGTTCCAGTCCATGATCACGTCAGCGCGTGCAAGCGGCACCGCGGCTGCGATCAGCGCTACAATCAGCGATAGGCGAGAGATGATCCACGACGAGCATTTCATGACGTGCCCTTTCGATGTGAAGGACGTTTCGCGAGGCCGTTGCGGCTCCGGCCGACATCGCGTCGTGCTGCTCGCGGACTCTAGCGATCTTGACGCAGTTCGATTGTGAACTGCTTCACTCGCCGGTCGAGGCCCAACCGAGAAGCAGATCTATCCTGGCCGACAGAACACTGGCGTTTCCGGATGGGTAGGCTTGGCTTACCGTTCGCGCTGCATTGTGGAGTCGGCTATAGTCGGCGCAAGCTGCCAGTTGGACGTGCCGAAGTCCGTAGCTCAATTTTCAAGGCAGCTCGCATGCCGTCGGCAGGCTGTGCCTTGCTCTCGTTTCAGAGCGTCTTTTCTAGGACGACATTGTCACCGGTGTAACCTCAACGGAGAGAAACATGCCGTTGTTCATCTCGTACGTCTCATACTCAAATGCCGGTATCAAGGGAATGGTCGACAAGCCGACCGATCGCACATCGGCCATCGGCGCGCTGGTCGAGAAGGCCGGTGGGAAGCTCCAGGGAGCTTTCATGACCACTGGTCAACACGATGCAGTGCTCGTCACGGAGTTTCCTGACGGCTCCGATGCCATTGCGATTGGAATGGTGGCCGCTGCGGCTGGCGCCGTCTCCAAGATCGAAACCGTACGCGCTTGGAAGATGAGCGAGTTCAAGAGCATCGCGGAGAAGGCTTCCAAACTCGTGAGCACCTACGTACCGCCGGGCAAGTAGGCCTGCGCGGGCGCGGCCAGGTCGGAGTATCTCCCCGCAGTCGTCCCGGCCTAGTGCGCAATTGCGCACTAGGCCGGGACGACACTGATTGTGTAGTGACTCGTTGCATTCTACCTCAAAAAGAAAATGCCCGGGCCAAGCCCGGGCATTCGCATCTCTCAATCTTCGAACGAGAAGCCTTACGCCCCCACCATCGGCATGCGCGGATATTCGCCCGGCGTTCCCGCAGGCGTAATCGGGATGCCGCCGTCGGCGTATTCGTTGAGCTTGTTGCGCAGCGTGCGGATCGAGATCCCCAGGATGTTGGCGGCGTGGGTGCGGTTGCCGAGGCAGTGCTTCAGCGTCTCCAGGATCAGGTCGCGTTCGACGTCCGCCACCGTGCGGCCGACGAGAGCGCGCGTCACCTGCTCGGCGGCCATCGTGGCATGCGCGACGGCCGGTACGGTCTTGGCGAGGTCGAGGCGGTCGCCGTCCGGGGTGAGGATCGCGTCGGGTCCGATCTCGTCGCCCTGCGCCATCAGCACGGAGCGGTGCATGGTGTTTTCGAGCTCGCGGACGTTGCCCTGCCAGCGGTTGCTGGAGAGCACGCGGCGCGCTTCCGCCGAGATCGGGCGCACCGGCACGCCGTTGGCTTCGGCGTACTTCTTCACGAAGTGCTGGGCGAGCTCGAGGATGTCGAGCGGACGCTCGCGCAGCGGCGGGATCTTCAAATTGACGACGTTGAGGCGGAACAGCAGGTCCTCGCGGAACGTGCCTTCGCGCACGGCCTCGGCCAGATTGCGGTTCGAGGTCGCGATGATGCGAATGTCCACCGGCACCGGCTTGGTGCCGCCGACGCGGTCGATCACGCGCTCCTGGATGGCGCGCAGCAGCTTCGATTGCAGGCGGACGTCCATCTCCGAGATTTCGTCCAGCAGCAGCGTGCCGCCGGTCGCTTCCTCGAACTTGCCGATGCGCCGGGCGATCGCGCCGGTGAAGGCGCCCTTCTCGTGGCCGAACAGCTCGGACTCCAGGAGATGCTCGGGGATCGCGGCGCAGTTGATCGAGATGAACGGCCGCTTGGCGCGGGCCGAGCGGGTGTGAACGTAGCGGGCCAGCACTTCCTTGCCGGTGCCGGATTCGCCGGTGACCATCACCGAGGCGTCGGAGCCCGCGATCTGCTGCGCGAGCTTGATCACCTTCGCCATCGCCTCGTCGCGATAGACTAGCTCGCGGGAATCGTTGGCCACGGCGGCCAGCACCGCGGCGATCAGCTCCGGATCCGGCGGCAGCGGGATGTATTCCTTGGCGCCGGCGTGGATCGCGGCGACCGCGGCGCGGGCGTCGTTGGTGATGCCGCAGGCGACGATCGGGGCGTGGATGTGCTCGGCTTCCAGCCGCATCACGAGGTCGCGGATGTCGAGGGCGACGTCGACCAGCAGGAGGTCGGCGCCCTTGCCGCCGCGCAGCACGCGCATCGCCTGCTCGTGATCCTCGGCATGGGTCACGGTGGCGCCGTTCTCCATCGCGATCTTGGTGGCGGTGGTGAGCTGGCCCTTCAATGTGCCAACGATGAGAAGCCGCATATCAGTCTCCTGTCCGTCTGGTCGCGCTGCCGCGCGTCATTCCCTGTGTTCGCGTAATAATTACGTGCGTTCGGTCTTGATGATTTCGGTCATGGTCACGCCGAGCTTGTCCTCGACCAGGACGACCTCGCCGCGGGCGACCAGCTTGTTGTTGACGTAGATGTCGATGGCCTCGCCGACGCGCCGGTCGAGTTCCAGCACGGTGCCGGGCCCGAGCTTCAAGAGCTCGCCGACGTCCATCTTGGAGCGGCCGAGCACAGCCGAGACCTGCACCGGCACGTCGAACACGGCCTCGAGGTCGGCGGCGGCGCGCGCCGCATATTCGTCCTCGTTGTAGCCGACGTCGGTGCCGGTTGGCGGCATCGGGCCGTTGAGATCGGGCAGCGGGACCTGTCCGTCGGTGTCGCTCATGGCTTAGCTCCCCCTGCGGGACGCGATATAGCGTCCGACCATTTCGTCGATCTTGGCCGCGATGGCGCCGCGCTCCAGCACGACGCCGCCATCGGCCCATTCGATCCGGCAGTCGCCGGTCGCAATCTCCGGCTCGGCCAGGATCACCAGCCGGCCCTCGAAGCCGCTCTGCTTGGCAAGCCGCTCGATCTTCTCGCGGGCGCTGTCGTAGAGCTCGTCGTTGATGCGGACGACGAGATGCGGCGTCGCGACCAGATGCGAGAAGCAGTCCTTGACCAGCGCCACGATCTCGCCGAGCGGCTCGGCGGCGACCAGATCGGCGCACAGCTTGCGCGCCACCGCGACCGCGACCTCGACCGCCTCGGTCTCCATCTTGGTCTCGATGTTGCCCATGCCCGAGGCGACGCCCCGGATCGCGATGTTGATCTCTTCCATGGCGAGCGCGACGCGGCGGTCGCTCTCGGCCTTGGCCTCGCGCTGGCCGGCAGCAAAGCCGTCCTGATAGGCGCGCGCCTCCGCTTCCGCGACCTTCTGGGCGATTTCGGCCGCGGACGCGGCCTTCTCGCGCGTCCGATCCGGCGCGGCGAAGTCGGTGTCGAACAGGAATTTTGCCGGTGCGGCCATCAATACACCAGTTCGTCGTCGGCGCGGTTCTTGGTCAGCATGATCTCGCCCTTGGCGGCGAGGTCCTTGGCGAGGTTGACCAGCAGCGCCTGCGCCTCGTCGACGTCGCGCAGACGGACCGGGCCCATCGCCGCCATGTCGTCCTGGAGCATCTTGGCCGCGCGCGAGGACATGTTGCCGAAGAAGAAGTTGCGGACGTCCTCGTTGGCGCTCTTGAGCGCGACGCCGAGCTTGTCCTTGTCGACGTTGCGCATCAGGGTCTGGGCCGAGCCGGAATCCAGCTTCACGAGGTCGTCGAAGGTGAACATCAGCGCCTTGATGCGCTCGGCCGATTCCCGGTTGTCCTCTTCCAGCGAGGTGATGAAGCGGGTTTCGGTCTGGCGGTCGAAATTGTTGAAGATTTCGGCCATCACCTCGTGGGCGTCGCGGCGGCGGGTTTGCGACAGGTTGGACATGAATTCGGTGCGCAGCGTCTTCTCCACGCTCTCGATCACCTCCTTCTGCACCGCTTCCATCTTCAGCATGCGGTTGACGACGTCGAGCGCGAGGTCCTCGGGGAAGATGCCGAGCACGCGCGCGGCGTGCTCCGGCTTCAGCTTCGACAGCACCACCGCGATGGTCTGCGGATATTCGTTCTTGAGATAGTTGGCGAGAACCTCTTCCTGCACGTTGGAGAGCTTCTCCCACATGTTGCGCCCCGCGGGGCCGCGGATCTCGTCCATGATGCCGTTGACGCGCTCCGGCGGAAGGTATTGCTGGAGCAGCCGTTCGGTGGCGTCGAAATTGCCCATCAGCGCGCCCGAGGCCGACATCCGCGAGACGAACTCGAGCAGCATGTCCTCGACCGTGTCGACCTCGACGGTGCCGAGCGTCGACATTTCCAGCGAGAGCTGGCGCACCTCGTCGTCGTCGAGCATCGACCAGATCTTGCCGCCGTACTGCTCGCCCAACGCCAGCATCAGGATCGCGGCGCGCTTGGGTCCCGCCACCGCCTCGGACTTGCCGCCCGCACGGCTGCCCTGGCGGGCGCCGAGCGTCGAGATCACGCTGGTGATGTCGTTGGAGTTGGCGTTTTGCAAGTTGGCGGCCATGTCAGTTCACTTCTCGATCATTTCGCGGGTTCGGTCAGCCATTGGCGGATGATGGCGACGGTTTCGTTGGGGTTGCGTTCGGCGAGCTCGCCGACGCGATGAACGGACTGGGCGTGGACCTGGCCCTGGATGGTGGCGACGTCGATTGCGCTGGCGGCGCCGCTAGGCAGCAGCGCCTGGCCGGCGGCCGGGGCGGCCTCGTCCGAGGCGGACGGGCCGGCGAGCACGCCGCTGATGGCGGCGGCGACTTCGTCGGAGGCGAGGATGCGCTTGACCAGCGGGCGGATCACCAGGAACAGCACGACCAGGCCGAGCAGCATCATCACGCCGAGCTCGACGAAGTACATGACGTCGTCCTTGGTGAACTGGAGCATGCCGAGGAAGCCGCCAGGTTCGCCGATCGGGGCGGTGGAGGGGGCGTCGGCAAAGCGCAGATTGACGACCTCGACCTGGTCGCCGCGCTTCTGGTCGAAGCCGATCGCCGAGCGCACCAGGGTCGCGATGCGGTCGAGCTGCTCCTTGGTGCGGTCCTGATAGGCCAGCTCGCCTTTCTCGTTCTTGCTGTAGATGCCGTCGACCAGCACCGCGACCGAGATGCGGTTGACCCGGCCGGCCTCGGTCACCTCGGTCTTGGTGGTGCGGGAGATCTCGTAATTGTTGGTCTCCTCGGTCTTCTTGCTCTGGTCCTTGGCCGCGACGCCGCTGTTCTGCTGGTTGCCCGGCAGCTCGTTGTTGACGGTGACCTGGCCGTTGTTGTCGGCGGTCATGCTGCTTTCTTCGCGGGTCTGGCTCGAGCGCAGCACGCGGCCCTCGGGGTCGAACTTGTCCGAGGTCTGGGTGATCTTGTTGAAGTCGAAATCGGCGGAGAGCTGGACGCGGGCGCGGCCCGAGCCGACCACCGAGGAGACGATGTCCTCGACCTGCTTGCGCATCCGCTTCTCGAAGGTGGTGCGGCGCTCGTCGCCGAGCGCCTGCTCCGGATCGGTCGCGGCGCCGTCGGCGAGCAGCTGGCCGGCCTCGTCGACGATCGAGACCCGCTGCGGCTTCAGTCCGTTGACGGCGGAGGCGACGAGATGGCGGATGGCCCTGATCTGCTGCGCCTCCAGCGCGCCGCGGACCCGCACCACGATCGAGGCCGACGGCTCCGGCGCCTCGCGCGAGAACAGCGGGCGCTCCGGCAGCACCAGATGGACGCGGGCGGCCTGGATGCGGTCGATGGCGCGGATGGTGCGGGCGAGCTCGCCTTCCAGCGCGCGCAGATGATTGATGTTCTGGACGAAGGAGGTGGTGCCGAGCGCGTCCGACTTGTCGAACACCTCGTAGCCGACGCCGCCGCCCTTGGGCAGGCCGCCCTCGGCGAGCTTCATCCGCAGCCGCGTCACCTTGTCCTTGGGCACCATGATGATGGTGCCCTCGTTGCGCAGCTCGAACTGGATGGCTTGGCGTTCCAGGTCCTTGATAATGCTGGAAGAATCTTCGACCGAGAGGTCCGTGAACAGCGTCGTCATCTGCGGCGTGGTGACCCGCATGATGACGAATGCGAAGAAGCCAACGAGCGCGGCGGTGACCGCGATCATCGCCCCGAACCGGGCGGCGCCGATACCTTTTAAAAAGTCCGCAAGACCTTGCAAGCAACCGCCCCGACCAATTCGACCCGCATTCCAGAGCGGTCGACTGGGCAATTATTGCCTAGGTGATGGTTTCGATATGGTTAACGAAGGTTAAGAGCTGGGACAAAAGTAGCGCCAAGGACCAACATGAAAAAAATCGGCCTCGCAGGGCGAGGCCGATTTTCGTCAAAAGCCGCAGATTTCCGGATCGCTTACTGGCGATATTGCTGGATGCGGGTGGTGCGAAGACCCGCCAGACCGTGCTGGTCGATGGAAAACTGCCAGGAGAGGAATTCGTCGACCGTCAGCGTATAACGGCTGCAGGCCTCCTCGAGGGAGAGAAGTCCGCCGCGAACGGCGGCGACGACTTCAGCCTTGCGGCGGATGACCCAGCGTTTGGTGCCGGGTGCGGGCAGATCTGCGATCGTCAGCGGACTGCCGTCCGGCCCGATGACGTATTTTACCCTCGGGCGATGGGGTTCTGTCATGGCGTACTCACAAACTCTCAACCACTGAACTCACGCCGTAACCCTACGCGCCGCGGCTTAAAAATCCGCTAAGCCTAAGGGTTCAATACAATTCTCGTTGAAACTTGCGGGAACGCGGCCGGCTTGGCGGGCTGGAGACGCAATTTCAGCGGGCCGGGAGGGGCAGAAGGTAAATACTTTACTAACAAATCGGGCCCGCGCGCGACGCTGCCAGGCCTCTAACCGTCGTCCCGGCGAAGGCCGGGACCCATACCGCGTGATCTATCGATGAGACGCAGATAGCAGTACCGGGATTGACTTCCTAACCACGAGTCTTCGCCAAACTTCTCCCTGTGGTTATGGATCCCGGCTTTCGCCGGGATGACGAATTATGTGGCTCGTGCCGTTCCTCAATTGCTGCTCGTCGCGATGATGCTCTTCACCTGGCTCAGCGTGTAGCTGGCGCCGTCGATGGTGAGCAGCGGCGGCGACTGGGTCAGGTCGACGGACGACACCACGCCCTGCACCTGCGCGGCGATGCCGACATTGTTGCCCGCCACGTCCTTGCCCGTGGCCGAGATCGTGTACTTGCCGTCGGGCCATTGCGTGCCGTCATTGCCCATTCCGTTCCAGGTGAAGGGAATGTCGGTGCCGGCGGCGGCGGTATATTTGCCGGTGAACACGGTTTGGCCGCTGGAATTGGCGACGGTGACGTCCACGGTCGAGTCGGTCGGCACGTTGAGATGCCAGGTCGCCGACGAGTTCTTCATGGTCGCGGTCGAGCCGTCGACCAGCGCCGTCTTGCCGACGAAGCCCAGCGCCTGGGTCGCCTGCGTGGTCTGCTGCAGGGTGACGAGCTGGGACAGCGCATCGTTGGTCTTGAGCTGCTGCTCGACGCCGGCGAACTGCACCAGCTGCTGGGTGAACTGGTTGGTGTCGAGCGGATCGAGCGGGTTCTGGTTCTGGAGCTGCGTCGTCAGCAGCGTCAGGAAGGTCTGGAAGTTGCCGGCCAGCGTCGATCCCGTCGTCGAGCTCAGCGAGTTCGACGAGGAGGATTTCGGGATGTCGGTCGTGCCGGAGACGACAGTTGGGGCAGTGGCGGCATTCGTGGTGGTCATGATCGAATACTCCTCACACTCTGATGTCGACGCCGCTGCTCGATCCGAGCATGCGGCCGTAGCCACGTCCCACGGGCGCGGCGGCAACGGTGTCGTCCTCGCTGATGATCAGCCGGCGGGCATTGCCGCCATTGTCGTTGTTCTGGCCGGAGTTCTGGCCCGACGAATTCTGGTCGCGCAGGCTGAAGGAGAGCCCGTTGCTGCCGGTCTTGAAGCCGGCATCGTCGAGCGCGCGCTGCAATTGCGGTGCGTCCTGCCGCAGCATTTGCAGCGTCTCCGGCTTCTCGACGGTGAGATGCGAGGTGACCTGGCCGTTGCGGTCGACATTGATGCGCACGTCGATGCGGCCGAGATCGACCGGATCGAGGCTGATGTCGAAGCGGGTCTTGCCGGCGCGCGCGGCGGCTGCGATCTCGATCGGCACGGCGTTGATCGGCACGGCCGTCGAGGTGGCCGCGGTCGCGGTGAGCGTTGCGGTCGAGGCGGTCGCAGCCGAATTCGTATTGGTCAGCGGCGCCTGCACGGCGGAGGCGGCCTGTGCGCTGGTGTCGGTCGCGGTGACGGGGCCTTGCGCATTCGCATGGGCGTGCGTGGCCGGTGCGCCAGGGGTTGCGTCGGCGGCGCGGTCGGCGGGACCTGTCTTCGCGTCGGTCGCGCCGGCCTCGTCTTGCGGCTTGGCCGCTTGCGGATGCGCGGCGCCCGTCGCGGTCGCCGGAGTTTGCGCGGTCGTAGCGTTCGCCTTGCCCGCGTCCTGGCCGATATTGGAGACGTCGCTTCCGCCTTGCGCGGTGGCGGCGGCCTTGAACGAGGTCTTCGGCGTGCCCTGGTCCACCGCGGCGATCAGTCCGCCATTGGTCTTGGCGTCGGTCGCGGTGCCGTCGGTGGTGCCGGTCGCAGCATCGGCGAGCGTCGCCGAGGTGTCGGCATCGACCTTGGCGCCCGCGGCCTTGGCGCTCTTGTCGCCGGCCGTCGCGGTATCGGTCTTGGTGCCGGCGATCTGCGCCGCGGTGGAGGCGCTGGCGGCGATGCCGGCGGCGGCGATCGTCAGCGGCGAGGCGGCGGCATCGCCGGCCTGGTTCGCCGCAGCGTTCGGATCGAGAGGCACGACCGGCGCGGCCGCCACGACGCCGGGATCAGGCACGGCGGTCTGCGTCGCGTCCACTTGCGCGGCCGCTGCGGCATCGACGGCGGCGGCAAGTCCGTCGGTGCCGTCGGCCTTGTCGCCCTTGGTCTCGTCGGACTTGTCAGCCGATTTGGCGTCGGACGCCTCTGGCTTGTCCTTGGTCTTGCCGGTCTTGGTTGGATCCTTGGCTGGATCCTTGGCCGGATCGTCCGTCGCCTCGCTCCTGGCGGGCGCGGAAGTGTCGGTGTCGTCGCTCGCCTTGCTCTGCGAGGAGGGGGCGGTCGAGGCGGTGTCGCGCGGGCTCTTGTCCGAGGCGGACGACGCCGAATCGGTCCGCCGCGGCGCGCTGTCCTGCGCCTGCGAGGCCGCGTTGTTGCTGATCGCCTGGGTGTTGCTGTCGACCAGCGAGCCGAACGAGTCGTTCGTCGAGGTGTCCTTCGGCCCTTGCGAGCGCGCAGTCTTTTGCTGCGCGCTCGGAACTGGCGCGCTCGCAGCTACATCTGACGTCCGACCGACCACAGGCGACCCCTTGAAAACATCTTCGGCACAGGGGTAGCAAGGAGCGGGCCAGCCCCGCGCGACCAAATTTATCTTTGAAAATCAATATCTTGATGGATCAAAGTTGCCGCCGCAGGGCCCTCCGCGACCCCGCCATTTCTGCCGCCCCGGCAAGAATTGCCCTAAGCCGGCCTCCCCCGTGATTGCTTCACCGGAATGCCCCCTATATTAAAGAGATCGCTCTCAGCCGCTTTCGACTGGGGAAATCGCGCCTCTGCGGGAACCGAAGCTCCCCGGGACCGCCGATGTCCCGGCCAAGGCACATCGCGGATCGCAAAACGCCGCCGTCACACCTTAAGAACCCATGCTCAACAGTCTGGATCTCGAAGGCCGTCCGCAGGACACCAGGGTCGTCGTCGCCATGTCGGGCGGCGTCGATTCCTCGACGACGGCTGCGCTGCTCAAGGCTGAGGGCTACGACGTCGTCGGCATCACGCTCCAGCTCTACGACCACGGCGCGGCGACCCATCGCAAGGGCGCCTGCTGCGCCGGCCAGGACATCCACGACGCCCGCGACGTCGCCGCCAAGCTCGGCATCCCCCATTACGTGCTCGACTACGAGGACCGTTTTCGCGAATCCGTCATCGACAACTTTGCCGACAGCTACGCGCTCGGCGAGACGCCGGTGCCGTGCATCGAGTGCAACCGCTCGGTCAAGTTTCGCGACCTCCTGAAGACCGCGCGCGAGCTCGGCGCCCAGGCGCTCGCCACCGGCCATTACGTCGCCTCGCGCCATCTCGACGACGGCTCGCGTGCGCTGGTGTGCGCCGCCGATGCCGATCGCGACCAGAGCTATTTCCTGTTCGCGACCACGCGCGACCAGCTCGATTTCCTGCGCTTCCCGCTCGGCGACATGACCAAGCCGCAGACGCGCGAGCTCGCGCGCCGCTTTGGTCTTGCGGTCGCCGACAAGCACGACAGCCAGGACATCTGCTTCGTGCCGACCGGCCGCTACACCGACATCATCACCCGCCTGCGTCCGAACGCGATGGACCCCGGCGACATCGTCGATCTCGACGGCCGCGTGCTCGGTCAGCACAACGGCATCGCCAATTTCACCGTCGGCCAGCGCCGCGGCCTCGGCATCGCCGCTCACGCGCCGCTGTTCGTGGTGCGGCTCGAGGCAGCCAACCGCCGCGTCGTGGTCGGCCCGCGCGAGGCGCTGAAGATGCACAGCATCGTGCTGCGCGACGTCAACTGGATCGGCGACGGCGACATCGACCGCGCCATCGGAAGCGGCCTCGAGATGTTCGTGCGCGTGCGCTCGACCCGCAGCCCCCAGCCGGCGTGGCTGCGCGGCGGCAATGGCCATTACGAGGTCGAGCTCGTCGCCGGCGAGGAGGGCGTCTCGCCGGGACAGGCCTGCGTGTTCTACGACGCAGCCAGCGGCCAGGCCCGCGTGCTCGGCGGCGGCTTCATTCAAAGCGCCGCGGCCAAGGTCGCGAGCAACGCAGCGAGGCCGCTGGTGGAAGCGGTGCGCGGCTAAGAAAAAAAGCTGGGGCAGGGGGCATGGCAGCAGACATCTCGCGGGCCGGGGTCGAGAAGGCCTATGGCCGCTGGGCGCCGGTCTACGATCTCGTGTTCGGCAAGGTGTTCGACGCCGGAAGGCAGTCGACCATCGCGGAGGCCGATCGCATCGGCGGCCGCATCCTCGACGTCGGCGTCGGCACCGGGCTCTCACTGTCGGATTATTCGCGCACCACGAAAATCTGCGGCGTGGACATTTCCGAGCCGATGCTGCGCAAGGCGCAGGCGCGCGTGCGCGCGATGCGGCTTAGCAATGTCGAGGTGCTCTCGGTGATGGACGCCAAGAACCTCGCCTTCCCGGAAAACTTCTTCGACGCGGTGGTCGCGCAATATGTCATCACTGCCGTGCCCGATCCCGAAGGCACGCTCGACGAATTCGTGCGTGTGCTGAAGCCGGGCGGCGAGCTGATCCTCGTCAACCACATCGGCGCCGAGAGCGGTCCGCGAAAACTGTTCGAGCTCGCCTTTGCACCCGTTGCCCGCCGCCTCGGCTGGCGTCCGGAATTCCCGTGGCAGCGCCTGGTCGACTGGGCCGCGAAACACGGCGGCATCACGCTCGCCGAGCGCCGCCCGATGCCGCCGATGGGGCACTTCTCGCTGATCCGCTACCGCAAATCGTGATCGGAAGCATGATCCGGAAAAGTGTGAAGCGGTTTTCCGACAAGATCATGCTCAAGAGACAAAGGTTAAAGCGCGAGTTCCTCGCGCTTTAGCGGGAACGCGGGACCTCGCCCGCGCGTTTCCCTCCCATGCGCACGACATCAAAACTCCTCTTTGCGAGCCTCGTCGTCGCCGTCTCAGGAGCCGCGATCGCACAGGCCCCGCCGCTACCTGCGACGCCGCCGCAAGCGACTGCGCCGCCATCGCCGCAGCACGCCGCCAATTGCCTGCCCCAGGACCGCCCGAACCGTGCCGCCGTACCCGACGGCACCACCACCGGCCAGTCCCGGGAACCACTCGGCGACAGGCTGGCCAAATCCGACGGTGTGCTCTGCCCGCCCGCCGGCGTAGACCCCGACATGCACGCCCCGGCCCCCGACTCCGGCGGCAACACCCCCGTCATCCCGCCCCCCGGCAGCCCCGGCGGCGACCCGACGGTCAGGCCGAAATAGGCCCGTTCCGCACTCCCAATCTCGTCGTCATGCCCGGGCTTGTCCCGGGCATCCACGTTCTCAGGCCGGCGAATGAAGGCGTGGATGGCCGGGACAAGCCCGGCCATGACGGATTCGGCCGGAAATTCGGCCCTGAAACAGGCCCAATTCGTTCCCGGCCGCGGACTTGTCCCGCCGGAGCCTTGGCGAAGGCGGAAGCTTTCGCGAAAGCGGAAGCGAAGGCGGATTGACAGCCCGCCGCCCCCTTCCTTATATGCCGCGCGTTCGCGAGATCGGCCCTGTTCGGCCACCCGCGAGCCCTGTGGCGGGGTAGCTCAGCTGGTTAGAGCACGGGAATCATAATCCTGGGGTCGGGGGTTCGAGTCCCTCTCCCGCTACCAAATCCAGCGTAACCCCTTGATTTCCCAGACTTGGCCGATCGATGACTTGGCCGATCGATGTTTCGCCATGCAAGGCGTTCTTCAGGAGACTTGACGCTCCCTCGTTGTGAGCGGGGCTCCCCAGTCGAAAGCAAGCAACCGTGATCGGCGCGTGCGTGATCCGCATTTGCGTCCATCCTTTGCCGTAGCAGGTTTCCAGTTATCGTTCCGGCAGAGCCGTGAGCTCTCGGGGCGGCTTGATGCGCCAGAACGGATATGCCGCCAGGTCTTTCGATTGCTGCCCGAACATATCGACCCGTCTGCTTGTAAACTCCGTAATGACGCCGAAAAATTCAGTTGGTGACCTGATCGTCGCAAGTCTCAGGCCGAATTCAAAAGCAAATTGCGCGTTGGCCCCGGCTATCTCAAGAAGCTTCGCTTGATACGCCTGCATGTTTGCCGTCGCCAAAGCAAAGCCTTTCGTTGGATCGCTATCCGTCATTCTCTGACTGAGGTCATCTGGTAAGGCATCCACCCGAGGCTCAATGATAGGAACCTCGTGTTTAGGATCATCATGAAGCTCAGGAGGCGGTTCAATCGAGACTGCCGCAACAGAGCGAAGTAAATTCTCTTTCGGGCTTCTAACAATGGCCTGCTTGTTCCGTTGGGCCCGCGCGGCCATTTTCGGATTGCGAGCGCGCTTTGGCGCTGTCGCCGGTTTGCGTTTGCTCATCTGACGCTCCAAGAAATGGGGGGGCGACCACAACGGTCATTTCTCAGAGGACAACAGGCTTTGTGACGTGGCGTTCCAAACCGTGCGTTGTTGGAGTCCCGCATGAACTGAGATCATTGCACGTTCTGCGATGTCGCCGATGATTTTAGGTAGCAACTCCAACCAACGAACGTCTAACTGGCGATCTTCCTGACCTATGTTCAACGGCGTCGTCTGAGCCATGCCTTGATTCTCGCGAGACTTCCTTGATCCGGAAACTCGGCGATGTGCTCGAGGACAACCTGAGCGCCCAGTGAAGCCAGACTACCCACCGAGCGAATGCTCGAGGAAGAAGCGCAGCATTTCCCTCGTCGCATCCGGCCCTTGCGGATCAGTGTAGGACCCGGCGGGGCTGCCGCCTGACCACGCGTGTCCGGCGCCATCGATGTTCCAGTGTTCGGAAATCGCCCGACCGGCCCCGTCGATCAGGATGGTGCGAGTATAGGCATGGCCGTGGGGTACGCGTCCGCGAAGTACCTTCGTCGTCGGCCTCGTTGCCCTGGCGGACTGCTCGATAATCTGATCGCCATTCTTTGGATGCACCGTAGTGTCGCGATCGCCGTGGAAAACGATGGTCGGTACAGAAGTTTTGCCATCCGCAACTGCCTTGGAGCCGCCTCCCTGCCGCATGGCTGCGAACGCGGAGGGAAGATCGCTCGCGGCTCCACACGCGAGGCCTGAATGAATACCGACGGCCGCGTACAGGTCGCTATACGTTGCGCCCATGATGGCGGCAGCGGCCCCGCCGGCCGACAGACCCGCGACGTATACGCGCTTCGGATCGATCACATGGTTGCGCATGATCTGGCGGGTAATGCCGGCGATCATCGAGGGCTCGCCCCCGCCGCGCCGCTGGTCGCCCGTGCGAAACCAGTTCCAGCACTTCGACTGGTTGGCTCCGCTCGGCTGCTCAGGATAGACCACGAAGCAATTCTGCTCTTCTGCCAGGAAGTTCATTCGGGTGCCGGCCGCGAAATCGTCCGGCGACTGGGTGCAGCCGTGAAGCATGACGATCAGGGGAAGCCGTTGCCCCTGACAGCGGCTTGGGATGAACAGCTTGTAGGTCCGGCTTCCCGCGGCGTTACTGAAGGTACCGGCGATAAACCGTGTGCCCTCGGGCACGATGTCCGATGGGGACAGAGGAGCGCGCGTGATCGGACTTCGCAGGCCGAGCCCGGAAAAATCCCGCATGCCGTCGAGCGGTAAGGAGCGTCTGCGTCCCTGTGCAGAGCGGATCGGCGCAATCTGCGGAGCTTCCCGCTCCTCGACGACGTTGGCCGTGGCGTCGATGGTAAGCGGATCGAGCCGCGGGAGCCGAGCCTGAGAGGCGCTGCGAGACTCCGGTGTTGGAGCGCTACCGCCCTGGAGCATGCGCTGCAGCAGCGCGGTGGCCTCGACCAGTTGGCCGGCACGCGTGAGGCGGGTTGCTTCGCGGACTATGTCTTGATTCAGCATCGTTCACCTCGTTCTGTCGGCGAGAGCGGCCTTGACCGCGGGAGTGGCGTGAAGGGCCCCCAGCACCGAGACCGACGCGATTGTGGCGCGAGCCAACTCGGGAGTGACGTCCTGGGCGATGGTGGCTAAGCCCAAAACATTGATCTGCAGCATCTCGCCGGCGCGCCGCGCCGCTTCGAGATCCTCGCGAGTGTAGTTGCGCAGCCCGAGGTCCAGGTTCTTCCGGGCCGTGGACTGTCTGACGACCTCTACGTGTCGCTCGAGCTGGTTCCGGATTGCTGTCCGGATGAAATCGGTCCGGTTCGAATAGAACCCTTCCTGCACCATAAGATCGACATGACCGAGGTCGACGTAGCCAAGGTTGATCGTGATCTTCTCGGTGTCGGGGGACTTGGATCGCAGCTCGTGCACATTAGCGGCCATAGAGAACCATCCAGCTACCATCCCACCGGATGGTGTGTGGATGTTATCTAGATGCTCCGGGGCGCGTTTCAAGGGGATGGTGCCATCCAATGACCCTGGACGAGCAGCTCGCGCAAGGCGGGGCCGCGTTTTCTAACTTTTCGGACTAGCTGCGCTCGCTCTGATCGCCGCTACCCCGTCGGGCAAAACACCCGCCACCCTCGTCAACCCCTCTCGACAAAAATATTCCACTTTACCGAAATTCGGAAATAGCGTATGTGTCGCCCATCCCGGCTCATCCTTGAGGGGCGATCTTGTGTCGTCACGTTTCGCGAGTCGGGCTTGCGGTGGACGCGGCAGCGTCGGGCGCGAGAGGCCAAGGGCAGGGCGGATTGCTCTCCGTGAGCCCAGGACTTCGTGCGGACGAACAGCGCTGACAGGTTCGTCTCGCCTGTAGGTTTCCGGCTCCGTCGACAGGGTCGGGAAAACTGCGGCGAAATGGCGGGCCGTGCGTACGGCAAAACCGTGTGGTCCTGGCCGTCGTTGCTACGGTCAAGCTCCTGCGAAGGCGGCAGTCGCGTCAACCGGCGCGGTGCCGGTGAATTTCGCGAGAGCGAGGGAGGCCAGAAGGAACTCGGCTCCCGGGAGAGCACGGCATAAGCCGTCCAACCACTGCGCAGGGAAGGCCGAGTGATCGGCACCACCTGTATGCTGCTGTGCGGTCTCCTTTGCGCTACATCTCGCGCAGCGGACCGCGGGTGCGAGGTCAGCACCCGGCCTTCCCTGCGCCCTCTTGGCTCAAGAGGGCAGAACGACGAAGCAAAGCTCGGGCGAAATGCGCCGCGAGGCTGCGGAGGCGTGTCTGTGCATTTGCGGATCGCAATGCGCGTTTGAGGCTGGCAATCGCCCCTTGCTCGCAACGACGTTGGGGCGGGAGCGAGCGCTTCAAATTTCGGCTGCAGGATGATTGTCGGCAATTCGGCGTCGCCCAGATGGACCGGTCAGCTCCGCAATCTCCCCGTATCGCGTGCAGCGCGGCGGCTGCTCCTCCAGGATCTGCCGCACCGACTGCGAACATCGCCCGCACCTGACGGTGCATCCCAGGCAGTCGTAGACCTGTGCTGCCGAAAGCAATTCGTCGTCAGTCGCGACCACCGCGCCCCTGATGTCATGGTCGCTGATGATGTTGCAGGAACAGACGATCATGCCGGATTCCGTTGCGTGATGCGACGCGCCGCATGGAGTCTGACGGCGGCATTCGTCGCGTTGGCGATGGCGCGGCTGCGATCGTCCGTTCCGGTCCATTGGGCGTCACGCCCGCGCGGATCGATCTCCAGCAGCTTGACGCCCGCCGGAACCTCGCTGCCGTCGCGGGCGATGCCGCGCAAAATCCCGTCGCGCGGCGCGAGCACTGGAACGCCGGAGAGATGGCCGAGCACGAGATCGCGGAAGACACGGGTGCCGATCTCGACCGGCGTGTGCCAGCGTCCGGCGAATTGCGAGTAGACGAAGCGTTCCGCGCCGACATCGCCCAGCGAACTTGCGATACCGTCGGCGGCGTCGGTCCAGCGCGTGTCGGTCACGAGCCCGATCCTGCCGGGCCGGGTCTCCACCGCGACGTCGCAATTGAAGTCCGACGAGAAGCCGGGGCCGAGGCCAATGGCCAGCCGAGCGAGGCGCCTGAGGTCGGGCGTGATCCGGCGCTTCTGCAGGCGTGCATCGATCAGGAGGTCGATGTGACGGACCGGAAGCAGGTCGAGCAGGCCGAGCCAGGTCACCATGATGTGCGGCGCCCGGCACAGTGCTTGATGGACCTGCACGCCACCGTCGACGCGCTCGGCAACGACGTCCTCGAGCTGCACGGTGTCGGTGAAGAGGGCATCGTGAAACGCCATCTTGCGCCGGATCACCGGTGGATCCGGATCGTGGGACAGCACCACGCTATATCCGGCGCGCACGAGCTGGATGCCGACCGCGGACGCGATCTCGTTGGTACCGAGAATGACGGCAAAGAGTTGGTGGTCGTTCGGCTGGGGCATCTGAAACCACGTTTGCAGGGAATGTGCAGCAAGGCGCGATCAAGCTTGCAACGGGAAGAGCAAGAGCCGGGCCATTTGGAACGGTTGAAAAACAGCCCGCAACTGCTGGCCAGCATTCGGAAAGTCGAAACGCGTGGTGATGGCACCGTTTGGTCCGAAAGCGCACGCTCGGATGTTGCAAACCCTGCAGCGTGTCGCGAAGCCGACATCGGCCGGCGAAAACCGCAACGATTGCACGACAAGGCGTGGCCCAATTCCTGCAAAGTTTCTCCCGGTTGAATTTGCTGGCGCCCTGTTGGTTGCAGTGAGGAGTTGATGTGACGCTCGATCTGCTGGATCGCGACGGCGCGCCGGGTGGCGCGTCAGCACCCGATGTCGCACTGTGTCCGTTTCACGGCGACAAGTCGCGTGCGCAAGGTGGCGAACGGAAAACGCTGGTGCTGACCGGCGCGTCCCGGGGCATCGGACATGCTACGGGAAAGCTGTTTTCCGAAGCTGGCTGGCGGATCATCACATGTTCCCGACAACCGTTCGACGGTGGCCGTTGTCCCTGGGATTCGGGGGCCGACAATCATGTGCAGGTGGAATTGGGCGACCATCGCGCGCTGCCGCGCGCGGTCGCCGAGATCAAGGAGCGGCTCAACGGCGGTCCGCTGCATGCCCTGATCAACAACGCCGGCATTTCGCCAAAGGCCGCTGACGGCGCGCGGTTGAATTCGCTGACGACGCCGGTCGAAACCTGGATGAGCGTGTTCCACGTCAACCTGCTCGCGCCGGTCCTGTTTGCGCAGGGCCTCGCCGATGAGCTGAAGCGGGCCGCCGGCTCGATCGTCAACGTCACGTCGATCGTGGGTTCGCGGGTGCATCCGTTTGCCGGCACCGCCTATGCAACGTCGAAGGCCGCGCTCGCGTGCCTGACCCGCGAAATGGCGCACGACTACGCGCCGTTCGGAATTCGCGTCAACGCCATTGCCCCCGGCGAGATCAAGACGGACATTCTGTCGCCGGAGACCGAGGCCAAATTGGCACCGATCATCCCCCTGCATCGCGTGGGCACGCCGGACGAGGTTGCGAAGGTGATCTTCTTCCTGTGCTCGGATGCGGCCAGCTACGTTACGGGTGCCGAAGTACCGATCAACGGAGGGCAGCATGTGTGATCAGGCGGCAGCAGCTGGCTCCGGAAAAATTCTCGCGGATTTGCGCTGGATCAATGCGAAGAACCCGATCTCGAGCATGTCGCGCATTTCGATGGTAAATTCCGTGAAGTGGATGACAAAGCGTGCAGGCGCCATGGAATCTTTTTGCAGTAGTGCCGACAAGTTGGGCGCGATTCGTGTCCCGTCTTCTGCCTGAAGATGCCGGCGATCTCCTTGGCAGCATCGGTAAAGTTGGCTGCCACGGCGACGTTGGTCTGCGCGGCCTGCGCCGGCGCAGATGCGAGCAGCAAGCCCGTAACGAGGGCGATCGAGCGAAGCAGTTTCATGATGAACTCCAGCGGACGGCAGTTGCTTCAGCACAGCCCGATTGCTGCGCGGTAACGGCCAAGATGGTCTCAGCAATCGGCGTGCCGGATGCGCCGGCGAAGTCTGGTGCGTGCCTTGCAGGAATGGTCACGAATCGAGACGTTTCCTGCGCTTCGCGGCGACAGGATCGGTATTCCTTGTCGGGTTTCCGACAAAAGCCCGTCGGCAAGCCGACATCAGCGAAGGGACGCACGACATGGCAACCGTTGCATCGCGCGCCGAGCTCGAACGCCTGCTGGAGGACGACGTCCCTTACGGCGATCTCACCACCGAGGCCCTCGGAATCGGCGGAGCCGTGGGTGTCATGCAATTTGCCGCGCGTGCGCCGATGGTACTGGCGCTCGCCGAGGATGCCGCCGGGATCATCGAGCTCTCTGGCTGCGAGGTGGAGCTGTTCGCCACATCCGGCTCGGCGCTCGAGCAGGGCGCACCGATCCTTCAAGCGCGCGGTTCGGCTGCGGCGCTGCTGCGGAGCTGGAAGGTCGCGCAGACCCTGATCGAGATCTGGTCGGGTGTCGCCAGCGAGACCCGCGCCATAGTCGACGCGGCGAGAGCGATCGCTCCGCACATCCCGGTCGCCTGTACGCGCAAGAATGTGCCGGGCACGAAGCGCTTTGCGGTGGCGGCCGTGAAGGCGGGCGGCGCGGTGATGCACCGGCTCGGCCTTTCGGAGACGGTGCTGGTGTTTCCCGAGCACCGCGTCTTCCTCGGCGAGCTGCCGTTGTTCGAGGCGATCGGGCGATTACGCCGGGCGGCGCCGGAGAAGAAAGTGGTGATCGAGGTGAAGACGATCGATGCCGCACTTGCCGCGGCGGTCGCCGGTTTCGACGTGATTCAGGCCGAGAAGTTTTCGCCGGCCGAGATCGCCGCATTGGTCAAGCGCATGACTTCGATGGCCTACACGCGCGTGCGCCCCGCCGTCGCCGCCGCCGGCGGTGTTAATGCGGAGAATGCAGCGGCCTATGCGGCGGCCGGTGCCGATATCCTGGTCACGTCATCGCCCTATCTTGCGAGACCGAGGGACGTGCAGGTGCGGATCGCGACTACCGATGACAAGGTAAAATTCACCGCCTGGTGACACAAACCGTCAAACTATGTTTGCGTTATTGGAAACTTGGTTTCCGGGGCGCGCGTTGCAGCCTTAAAACGTCAAGAATACGGCTGAGACCGTTTCTTCTTTGAAGACATTAGCTTGCGTCCAGTTGCGAAGCGCGCGTGCGGGAGGGCGCTGTCTGGCCCGAATGTTGCCCTTCAGTATGAAGGGTTTAGAAAAAGATCATACGAGGGAGTGCGCGCTGCTTTCGCTTAGGTGCGGACATCAAGAATTTTGCACCAGAATTGCCGTCGAACAATTCCAGCGGGTTGCGCAGCGGCACCGTGTGTTGGTGGGTTGCGCCGCCACATCAATGCGTTACCACAATGAAATCCGTGTCTTTTCCCGTCTCATGGCTAAATCCGTTGTCGGAAATAATCAATGAAGAGGCCGGCGTCAGAAGTTCAGAGATCCTCTCAACGGTATCCTGTGGTATTTCGATGCGGTTGAGGACAGCGTTGGCTTTATCGGGCGACGGTACCGATAGGGCGGTCTGCTTCACGGCCGCTTCGCGCTCTTTCATGGCACCCTCGATGCGAGGAAATTCATCCGGAATCGACACGACCGTCCAGCGAATAGCCGCTCCCTCGCTCTGGAATTCCATTGCGGTAAACACGTGCGTTCCCAGGGGCTCCTCCGGATTTTCGATCTTGACCGCGACATCAAACAACGGCGAGAAGCCCTGACGCACGAAGAGCTTGCTCAACTTACGACTCACGAAGACGGAGATCGGCACCATCTTTCTAGGTGCGCCTTCAGCGGGAGCCGAGCTTGGAACCTGGAGACTAGTGGCTTCTGGAGTCTCGGCCTTGGACACCAGTGATCCATGCGTTGCCGCGGCTGTGCCAATGCTCTTACCCGCGACGGTGGCGGTCTGAAATTCAGGCGAACCGGACACGGCTTTCGGCCTAAAGAGGTGCGGATTGGTTATCTCGACCGGCTGCACATCGTCGTGCGCAATGATCACGCGTGTGCCGCGCTTCGTGAGATGCCAGAGTCGAATAGCAAAGTCATTTTTCAAACGGATGCAGCCGTGTGACGCCGGATGCCCAGGCACGACACCGGCATGCAACGCAATCCCTGACCAGGTGATGCGCTGCATGTAGGGCATGGGGGCAGCGCTATAAATATTGGAACGGTGCCATCGTTGTTTGCTGATCACGCTGAATACGCCGAGGGGCGTAGGATGCCCCTGAGTTCCCGTGGACACCGATGAGCTGGCGATCAGGGCCCCGTTGTCAAAAAGCGAGACCCGTTGGTCAGAGATCGAGATGATGATCTGGAGCGGGCCCTTCGGAGGGTCCTCGGGCCGAGCGTTCTTCGCAGATCCAGAGTTTGTCTGCGGGTGGTGGTGCTTGTGTTTGAACGGAGCGTAATGGCCTGGCCAGAACCTGTCCTGCGGCCAAAACAGAAACTGAGCGTGTGCGATCCCTGTAGAGAACATGAAAGCGGCGAAAGCTGTTATTGGAGCCTGCTTCCTCATCCAGTGCCTCATGCAGTGAAGTTGCATGCGAGGTCCAACCAAAAAAGCGTGGTGGCGTTACCGACGATAACTTCGCCTTCAAATCTGGTCGCAGTGGGTCGAAAATTGGACCAATTCCAATGACGGGACCAATTTGCTGGAAGAAGACAATCGGCAATAGCCGTCGCGCCGATCGCCGGGCGGATCAATGTACGGTGTGAGGGCCGTTGCGACGGACGCTTTGATCTCTGGCAATGGGTTCGGTTCGCTCAGAAGATCCCATAAATCGTCAACGACAGACCGCTCGAGAGGCCGGCATCCGCGACTACGGCCACTCAAGCGCGCCTGTTGGTCCGACACTAACCATGGCGGGCTCGCCCCGAACTGGCCGCGTCCGGAGCGCCCTACACGCTTACTCGGACAACAATTGCTTGCTGGCGGCGCGTTACATTCGGGCAACACTTCGTGGAAAAGATGATGAGCTGCGGTTTCCGCCATTGCGCGGTCATGTCTTGACCCGGAAAATCAATCCGTCGCGTGCTTGGCTGTGCAGCATGGCTCAGGTGGAGCCTTTGGAGGCGACGGGATCGTGAACCCGCGGCGATTTACGGCAGTGGCGCCGGCGTTTTGCGGAACGGTCGTTCTCGCGGGGTGGATCGTTGGCTGGCTGGCTGGCTTCGGTTCGGCCGGCACCGAGAACACCCGCGCAGTGCCAATCGAGGACCGCGCAGCATCTCTCGCCGCCAACGCCAGGCTCGGGGATGAACCGCAGGCAATCGCAGTGGGCAACGCCGTTGTCGCTAATACCGTTGTCGCTAATACCGTTGTCGCGAACGCCGCTGTCGCTAGCGCAGAAGTGGCGACGGCCGTCGAACCCGCGGCGGGGACGGCCACCGACACGACGGCTGCCTCGGATAAGCCGGAATCGATCGTCGTGGCCGCGTTGTCCGATCCGTCGCAGACTCTGTCGGCCGATTTACCGCCTGTGCAGGAATTAGTGGACTTGGGCCACCATGATGTCGCCCAACCGGTGCCGACAACGCGTAATGCCTCCAACCCGGCGCCGGTGACGCAGGATTTTCTGTATCTCATCTATTACGTCTGGTCCGAACTGCCGCCTGCCGAGAAACCGGCGGCTATCGTCTTAAGGTCACTCAAGGACACCCCGGTCGGAACGCCGGTCGAGGAGATCAAGCGCGCTTCCGACGCTTTCGGTCTGGATTTTAATTTCATGAAGGCGGTTGCCAAGATCGAGTCCGGTTTCGATCCCAAGCAACGCACCGGGTCGTATATCGGCCTGTTTCAACTGAGCGAATACGAGTTCAACAAATTCGGCTCCGGGCAGATTCGTGATCCCCGCGACAATGCCGTTGCGGCGGCCTACAAGGTCATTACCGAAGGCATTCTGTTCGAGTGGGTGACGCAGAAGAAGCCGACCTTGAGCGATCTTTACCTAATCCATCAACAAGGCTGGGAAGGCGCAGCCGAGCACATCAGCCAACCTGATCGCATCGCTTGGAAATCCATGTGTGCCACCAGCGAAGGCAGCGAGAAAGGTGAAAAATGGTGCAAACGCGCGATCTGGCGGAATACTCTTCCGGCCGTAAAGCACGCGTGGAAATCGGTCGATAAGCTGACATCGGGGGCATTCGTCGGAATGTGGCGCGACCGGGTTGCTGATTTCTATTCGAAATACATGGCCACCGCCGCTGCCGAACGGGCGAACCAGTAAATTTCCGTTGATTGGCTGGCAGGAGTTGCCGCATCCTCGGGCCGAGCGAGGGCCTCACGATGCTGCACGTGGTGTCGCTCATCGCTCAATGGTCACGCGAACGCACTTTACATCGTCAACGACGCGCTCGGATCGTTCCTACTGCGCGCTAACGAGGTGATCGATCAGGTGCCGATGTCTGCTTGTGGCCCGCAGGCGAAGATGGAGGCGACGATCAGCACGACCGTAGCCGGGGCCAGACCGGACATCGCGCGCTCGCGGCCAAATCGACGTTTCTGACCCATTGCGGTCACTGGCAGATTGGATCGGGGGTGCAGGCCCCTTTCTGACGCGAACTTTCTATTAGTGATCCCCTTACGAATTGGCGCTGGCCTAATTTAATTTAGGAAATGAGCGACGAAAGAAAAATTAAGGACCTGCTATACCCACGCTGGATGGAAATCGTTGGACGCGCCGTCGTCACCATTCTCGGCGTATTGGCGTTGGTCAGTCAGATTTTGCCGCTGGTACCTTTACTGCACCATTGAAGGAGCGACGCCGCCCTTGTCCGCCAGTGGCCCTTAGCCGAAGGTCTATTGAGCGCGTGTCATGTCGGCTGTCAGGGACAAACCGGACGCCGATCCAACTTGGCGTCCACCGCTGCTTTTGACCCTGAACGGTCGGAACGTGTGGAGTACTTGAAACATGGCCTTCACGAGCGCCCCGCCGAATTGCCTACTGCCATCTTGCGTTCGGCCCAGCTCTTGATATCGCCGACCGTCATCGCCTTGAGGAACGGATTGGCGTTGACCAGCTTTTCGCGCGTGGTCCGACCCGTCGCGTCAGCAGCGGCCATAAGGGAAGCAGCATCGGCACTTTCTGCGCCGGCCAATAGCGCCACGGCGCCCGCCGGTCCCGCGAAATGGGCAAGGTAGAGAGAACCGGGTGTGATCGGCAGACTGCGCTTGTTCAGCATCGCGGCATATTCCTCGACCAGCCGTGCGGCGATCTCTCGCGCAAGCTCGGCATCTCGCCGCAAGTCCAACACTTGCTTGTCGGTGCGGCCCTGGATCAGATCGCGTCGGTGCCTTCGAACGGCTTCGAGCCACGTGTCATCGAGAAACTGGGCGGCGCCAGTCGCGCTCGACCGCTTGTTCCTTGCATTCGGGTCACCATTGGACTCGGCTATGATAATGCGCTCGACCAACGCCTTGGCGGCCGTCCTGTCGATCGATTTTCCGTTCAAATGCGCGTCGCGAAACAGGACGAAACTTACGACGAAAGCCACGCCGATCGCCACTCCAAGAACGAGCGTGATGGATTCCGCCGACAGCCAGTCCCGCGCGGCGACAACGGATCCACGCTCATCGGGGCGAGGCGGCCGGATTTCGTCGGCACGGCTTGTTTGCTCTGACGAACGCGCGAGGAGCCGCGGATTGCCGTCGGCTATCTCGCCGATGAAGGGAAATCGTTGGGCTAGGTCTGGCATCCCGTTGACAGGTTCAATGCTTTGAATAGGCCTTCGAAGGCACCTGACCGGCAGGGCTTGACCTCCGCGACCGATTTGGCGCGATTGGCATTCGCAGTTGCCTTGAAAGTTTCCTGCCGAGGCCGAGGTCTGGGCAGCATGACTGCGGATTTTTCTTCGCTTGCGCTGCGCTTGTGTTGCTCGATGATCTTCGAAGGCTCTTGCGCAACAATCGCTGTTAGATGCGGCGGAGGCATCGGCTCGCTCGAGGGCTGCAGCGCTTCAAATTGCATGTGCGGGATTTCGAGCCGGTCTGCCGTCGTCAGTGAATCGTGTGAGGCGCGTAACCCGACGGTTGCCTGAGCGGGCGGCTCGTTCACAGGCTTTGTGGTGCGCGGTGGTGTCTCGAGCTCCATCACCGCGAGTGTACCGAGGCCAACAAGGATGAGAGCCACTCTCATCTGATTTCACGCTTTCCGAACGAGAAGCCTCGCTCAAAGCCTGCCGGAAATAAGCTCCCGAAAATCGACGAACAATTGCAAACATCCAATAAGGCGGCTTAGCGGCAGAAGTGAACCTGCAGGCGCGGTTACGTGAGAAGATGAGAGACAGGGTTAACGCGGGTCGAGCTGGCCGGCTTGAAAAGACCGTACTCGGGATCGATCGATGGGCGACCGATATGGCTGTAGAACGCAGCCATCTCGCGATGAACGTCTGCCAATGCCTGACTGACGAACACCTCGATCTTGCGTAGGAGGTCGGAGGCCGGAACGCGCTCCTCCAAATGGAAAGAGTAGGAGAACTGGGCCTGACCCGCCCGCTGGCGCCCCATCACCTCATCAACTCAACTGACTTCTTCAACAGCATCGGCCCGGAGCCGAACGGCGCTCCAACTCTCACGATGTCGGCTGTCTGAGCTGATCCGGACATGAGGGGCGCTTGTCTCGACCGCCGCCTTGACCCCATCGTACCGGGTCGGGTTCTTGTCCGCCTTCGGGACTAAAGCAGAAAATCGCCGCTGTCCCACCTGCGCACGATTTCAGAGTCGGATGACTTTTCTTCGAAACGTCATCCCTTCACCCCAGGACGCATTGACAGCTGCAATACACAATCGCAATCTCGTTTCTGACGTCTTTGGCGCAGCCTGCGTCAACCGCGCCGAGAGAATTCACCAGGAGTTCCGACAGTGAACAGATCAACCCTGCTCGCCGGCATTTGCGCTTCAGCGCTCGCGGTGGCCTCGACCGCGTCTGCCAAAACCCTGATTTATTGCTCGGAAGGCAGCCCGGAGAACTTCTATCCCGGCGTCAACACGACCGGCACGTCGTTCGACGGCAATGAGCCGATCTACAACCGCATTGTCGAATTCGAGCGCGGCGGCACGAAAGTGGTGCCGGGCCTCGCGGAAAAATGGACGATCTCGCCTGACGGCGTCACCTATACTTTCAACCTGCGCAAGGGCGTGAAGTGGCATGCGACGTCGAAGTCGTTCAAGCCGACGCGGGATTTCAATGCCGACGACGTCATCTTCTCGATCGAGCGGCAATGGAAGGACGACAATCCGTATTTCAAGGTAACGAGTCCGAACCATTCCTATTTCGGCGACATGGGCATGCCGAAATTGTTGAAGTCGGTCGAGAAGCTCGACGACTACACCATCAAGATAACGCTCAACCAGCCGGAAGCGCCCTTCCTCGCCGATCTCGCGATGCCCTACGCAGCCATCCAGTCGAAGGAGTATGCGGATGCCATGCTGAAGGTCGGTACGCCTGAGAAGATCGACCAGGATCCGATCGGCACCGGCCCATTCTATCTGGTGCAGTACCAGAAGGACGCCGTGATTCGTTACAAGGCATTCCCTGAATTCTGGGGCGGCAAGGCCAAGATCGACGACCTCGTCTATGCGATCACGCCGGATGCATCCGTTCGCTGGGCCAAACTCCAGAAGGGCGAATGCGACGTGATGCCCTATCCGAACCCGGCCGACATCGACGCGATCAAGAAGGATCCGAACGTCACGATCCTGGAGCAGCCCGGCCTCAACATCGGTTATCTCGCGTTCCAGACACAGAAGAAGCCCTTCGACGACGTGCGCGTGCGCAAGGCCATCAGCATGGCGATCGACAGGAAGGCGATCATCGATGCCGTCTATCTGTCGACCGGCATCGCGGCCAAGAACCCGATCCCGCCCACCATGTGGTCGTACAACGACAGCATCAAGGACGATCCCTTTGATCCGGAGCAAGCCAAGAAGCTTCTGGCCGACGCCGGCTACCCGAACGGTTTCGAAACCGATCTATGGGCGATGCCGGTGCAGCGCCCCTACAATCCGAACGCCAAGCGCATTGCCGAGTTGATGCAGGCCGACCTCGCCAAGATCGGCGTCAAGGCCGAGATCAAGTCGTTTGAATGGGGCGAATACCGCAAGCGGTTGCAGACCGGCGAGCATCAGATGGGCATGTTCGGCTGGACCGGCGACAACGGCGACCCTGACAACTTCCTGCACACATTGCTGGGCTGCGCCTCGGCGCAAACGGCGTCGGGTTCGAATATCGCCAAATTCTGCTACAAGCCGTTCGACGACTTGGTCGTGAAGGCCAAGACGGTCAGTGATCAGGCCGAGCGGACCAAGCTGTACGAGCAGGCGCAGGTGATTTTCAAGGAGCAGGCGCCGTGGTTCACCATCGCGCACGCGGTGCAGTTGAAGCCCGTCACCAAGAGAGTGATTGACTTCAAGCTGTCGCCGTTCGGGCGCCACAACTTCTACGGCGTCGACGTCAAGGAATAGCAGGAGACAGGGGCGGAGTAGCTTGGCATGACTCCGCCCATTTTTCTTTACCCTTTCCTTTCCGGGGAGGGTGGCAGGGCACGGCATGATCCGGTTCATCTTTACCCGACTGAGCCTCGTGGTTCCGACCTTTATCGGGATTACGCTGCTTGTGTTCGTGCTGATCCGCCTGATCCCCGGCGACCCCATCGAGACGATGGCGGGCGAACGCGGCATCGATCCTGTCAGGCACGCGCAACTGCTCAAGGAGTACGGCTTCGATCAGCCGGTTCTGGTGCAATACGGCCTCTATCTGGCGCGGCTGGCGCATGGCGACCTTGGCCGCTCGATCGTCACCCATGAGCCGGTGATCTCCGAATTTGGGACGTTGTTCCCGGCGACGATCGAACTATCGGTCTGCGCGATCCTGTTTGCGTTAGGCCTCGGGTTACCAGCCGGGATCATCGCAGCGGTCCGGCGCAACTCCATCTTCGATCACGGCGTGATGGGCATCTCACTCACCGGATATTCGATGCCGATCTTCTGGTGGGGATTGTTGCTGATCCTGCTTTTTTCGGTGCAGCTCGGATGGACGCCGGTGTCGGGCCGGATCGCCGTGCAATACTACATCGAACCGGTGACCGGTTTCCTGACGATCGATGCACTGCTGGCCGGTGATTTCGGCGCGTTTCGCTCGGCCCTGTCGCATCTCGTGCTTCCGATGATCGTGCTCGGCACGGTGCCGCTTGCCGTCATCGCCCGCATGACGCGGTCCGCCATGCTGGAAGTGCTGGGCGAAGATTATATCCGCACCGCCCGCGCCAAAGGGGTGCCGCGTTGGCGGGTGATCGCGATCCACGCGTTGCGTAACGCGCTGATCCCGGTGGTGACGGTGATCGGGCTGCAGGTCGGCGTTCTCTTTACTGGCGCAATCCTCACCGAGACCATCTTCTCCTGGCCGGGTGTGGGCAAATGGCTGATCGAGGGCATCAACCGCCGCGACTATCCGGTGCTGCAGGGCGGCACGCTCTTGATCGGCGCGATCGTCATGATCGTCAATCTGCTGGTTGACGTCGCCTATGGGCTGATCAATCCCCGCATCCGGTACACAAGATGACCGCCGAAGTCCTCAACACTCCCGTCGTGGCGCAGCCGGGCGCGCCGCCGCATCCGCTGTTGCAGTTCTGGTCCGACTTCAAGGCGAATTTCGGCGCCGTGGCGGGCCTCGCCGTGATCGCCGTTCTGGTTCTGCTCGCGCTCCTTGCCGATGTCGTCGCGCCACATTCTCCGATCCTCACCAACAATGCGGTCTTTCTCAAGCCCCCGTTCTGGCAGCAGGGCGGATCGATGGCCTATCCGCTTGGTACCGATGCGATCGGCCGCGATATTCTTTCCCGTCTCATCCATGGCGCGCGGCTGTCGCTTCTGATCGGCATCGCGGTGGTCACCTTGTCCGTGGTCGTCGGCACGATCCTCGGTCTGATCGCGGGCTTTTTCCGCGGCGTGATCGAGATCACGATCATGCGGCTGATGGACGTCACGCTGACGCTGCCAAGCCTTTTGCTCGCCATCGTGATCGTTGCGATCCTCGGGCCGGGCCTGATGAACGCGATGCTGGCGGTCGCGATCGTGCTGCTGCCGCACTATGTGCGGATTGCGCGCGCCGCCGTAATCAGCGAAGTATCGAAGGATTACGTCGTCGCGGCCAAGGTCGCAGGTGCCGGCCGGCTTCGGCTGATGTTCAAGGAGGTGTTGCCGAACTGTGCAGCCCCCCTGATCGTGCAGGCGTCGCTCGGCATATCGACCGCGATCCTCGACGCGGCCGCGCTCGGCTTTCTCGGTCTCGGTGCGCAACCGCCGCTGCCGGAGTGGGGAACCATGTTGGCGGACGCGCGCGAATTCGTGCTGCGTGCCTGGTGGGTCGTCACGCTTCCAGGCCTGGCGATCCTTGTGACCGTGCTGGCCTTCAACCTTCTGGGCGACGGGCTGCGCGACGCGCTCGATCCCAAGCTCAAGCGATAGCTTATTGAAGATGCCGCTGCTCGAGATTGAAAATCTATCGGTTGAGTTTCCATCCCAGAACGGGATGGTGCGCGCCGTGGATGGCGTCAGCATCACGCTCGAGAAAGGCGAGGTGCTGGGGATCGTCGGCGAATCCGGCTCCGGCAAGAGCGTCGGCATGTTGGCCCTGATGGGACTCGTGCCCTATCCGGGGCGTGTCCGAGCCGACAAGCTGCTGTTCGAGGGGCGGAATCTGCAAACTTTGTCCGACCGCGAGCGGCGCGCGCTCACCGGCAAGGACGTCGCGATGATCTTCCAGGAGCCGACGACATCGCTCAATCCCTCTTTCACGATCGGCTATCAGTTGGCCGAGACGCTGCACGTCCATGAAGGGATGGATCGCAAGGCCGCGCGGCGCCGCGTCATCGAACTCTTGGAGCAAGTCGGCATTCCGGCCCCGGAGGGCCGGCTGTCGGCCTACCCGCACCAGCTCTCGGGTGGCATGAATCAACGCGTCATGATTGCGATGGCGATCGCCTGCAATCCGAAGCTCCTGATCGCGGATGAGCCGACGACGGCGCTCGATGTCACCATTCAGGCGCAGATCCTCGATCTTCTGCTGTCTCTACAACGCGACCGTGGCATGGCGCTGATCCTCATCACGCATAACATGGGCGTGGTCTCGGACACGGCCGAGCGCGTCGCCGTGATGTATGCGGGCCAGATCATGGAACAGCGCCCGACGGAGAGCCTGTTCACCTCGCCTCAGCATCCCTATACGGCCGCCTTGCTGGCGGCGCGGCCTGAGGCGAGCGACGGCGGACGGCTCGCCACCATTCCCGGCGTGGTGCCGGGGCTCCACGATCGACCGCCGGGGTGCCTGTTTAGTCCGCGTTGCATCTATGCAACGCCGCTGGCCGACAAGGTGCGTCCCGATCTGCGCCCCTGGATGGACGGCCTGATCCGTTGTCATTATCCGCTCGGCGATCCGACACGGGATGAGCGCATCGTGGCCGATGGGGGCGGCGCGTCGATGCTAAAGCGCGAGATCGTGTCATGACGGCGCTTGTCACCGCCACCGATCTCAAGCGCAGTTACGAGATCAAGCAAGGCTGGTTTCGCCCACCGGCGCATCTGCAGGCCGTGGGCGGAGTATCGTTCGCGCTTGAAGCCGGCAAGACGCTGGCGGTGGTCGGCGAATCCGGTTGCGGCAAGTCGACGCTCGCAAGGCTCGTGACGCTGATCGAGAAACCGAGCGCCGGCATGCTGATGCTCGACGGCGTCGATGCGGTCAATCCCCCGGCTAGCGCCGTCAGGACCTTGCGCCGTACCGTGCAGATCGTGTTTCAAAACCCCTATGGGTCGCTCAACCCCCGCAAGCGCGTTGGCCACATACTCGAAGAGCCGCTGATCATCAACACCAGACTTTCCAAGCAGGATCGGCGCGCGCAGGCGCTCGACATGATGGCAAGGGTCGGGCTGCGGCCGGAGCAATATGGCCGCTATCCACACATGTTCTCGGGCGGACAGCGTCAGCGCATCGCAATCGCGCGCGCCCTGATGTTGCGGCCGAAGCTGCTGGTTGCCGATGAGCCGGTCTCCGCGCTCGACATGTCGGTGCAGGCGCAGGTTCTCAACCTCCTCGTCGATCTGCAGCGCGAACTGGGGCTGGCCTACCTCTTCATCTCGCACGATCTCGGTGTGGTGCGTCACATCGCAGATGACGTGATGATCATGTATCTGGGGATCGCAGTGGAGCATGGGCCGAAAGAGCGCATCTTTGCGCGGTCGTTGCATCCCTATACACAGGCCTTGCTTGACGCGACGCCGGGCCTCGGTCGCAAACGCCAGCGGATCGTTCCGAAGGGCGAGTTGCCTTCGCCGCTCGATCCGCCGAAAGGCTGCGTGTTCTCGACCCGCTGTCCCTATGTGACGGATCTCTGCCGCACGCAGCGTCCGCTCTTGCGCCCGCTCGACGGCCGCCTCGCCGCCTGCCACTACGCCGAGCGTTTCCTGGAAGTACAGGCGGCTTAGAGCCGATTGGCCGTGCCAAGCGATGAACTGAGCGTCCGGCTTCGCAAGCCGCTACGCCGGACAAGCTATGCTGCTTCGTGCGAGAGAACGAAGACGGTTGCGCTGCGCCGCTATGACGTGGCGAGCAGGATGCCCAAAGAATGCGTCTGGCGATGTCCGTTCGCGAGGATAAAGCAGACGTAGGAGCCGGACGGCCTGACTTCCGAGTTTGGGGCTAAAGCGGACCTTACCGCTTCGCAAAGCGACGCGATTGACCCGAACCGGACTTCGGTCGGTTTCAACGCGGCGCGAACTCTGGGGGATCACGGCTCCGACGGCGTCCCATAACGGCCGAATGTGGCGCTTGCCGTGCCACTCGCCTATTTCTTTCCCCTTCTCCGCCCAGCTTAGAGCGCGTTTCGTATCCACGATTGCCGCAGGCGCCCTTTGTGCTGAAGAGAGTTCGTTGCGTCCGGTGGAGCAAGCGATGCGTACCGAATTGTGCTTTCAGCGCAAGCTGCGCCGCATGCTTGTTGCTGTCGCCATCGTTGGCCCCGTGGCGCTGACGCCCGAAATGAGTGCGGCCGAAGGCTTGCTTGATTTCTTTTTCGGTGGCGGCCAGAAGCAACAGCAGCAGACCTCGTCTTTTGATCCGCAATCACCACCGCCGCGGCCGGTCGTTGTAAGCGCGGGACCTGCCTTCTGCGTGCGCAGTTGCGACGGCAAATATTTTCCGCTGATGCGCGGCGCGGCCTCGCCGGCGCAGATGTGTCAGGCCTTCTGTCCGGCAAGCCCGACCAAAGTTTTCTTCGGCTCCAGCATCGACAGAGCCTATGCCGCAACCGGCGAACGGTACGCCGGTAGCGAAAACGCCTTTGCCTATCGGAAGGCGCTGCGCGCCGATTGCACCTGCAACGGCCAAAGCCCCGCCGGTCTTGCATCAGTCGATCTCGCGATGGACGGCTCGTTACGCTCGGGCGACGCGGTCGCCACCGCTGACGGGCTCGTCGCTTATTCCGGCATACGGGTCGGTAACGACCAGAACCCGGATTTCACGCCGCTTCCGGCGGCGACCATCAGGCGGAAGCCGGTGCCCGCGCGCGACTAGCGCGTAGATGCGGATTGATGTTGCAATCAATGTCCGACGATCACCTCTTGCAGAGCTTCTTCCGTTGTTGGTCCGAATGCGAAGTGTCGGAGGACGCCAAAGACTTACGATGGCGGTTACAAACCGGAAGTGACCGACCGACTATCAAGGCGGCGCTTGGTCTGGAGCAGACAGTCTGGGGGTACGTGTTAGTCTCGCTCGTGAAGCGTCGCTATTGGCATGGTGTAATCCAATTGAGAGGTTTGGCTTTCGTGGTCGCAGCTCATTTCCGGAACTTTGTGATAATCCTCAGGCTGCTGCCAACCGACATCGTGGCGGCGAAGTCAGCCATGATGGCCTCCTCAGTTGGTGAGGCGAACCATCTTGGTGCGGCTAAACTTCTGAAAGCACGTCGGCTTTCGGACCGTTCGAGACGTAGCTCGGCTCGACTCAATCGATCCAGCGGCGCTTTTGACCCTGAGCGGAATTCAACTCGCACGCGATGACATCGCTGCTCTCAGCGCTACGTCTCTTAGATCAGTCGCCATTGCCCGCGCCGTTGATCGTGCTGATCGACCAAACTCGGCAGTCGAGCCGCTACTAGCTGGCGATTCTGTTCCTCAGGCGCTAATGTAGAAGCTCAAGGAAGAAGCTTGGCCCCCATGGGTTCTTGGACCCGCGCTGCCCAGGGTGATGGCGAGAGGATGAAGCGTCGCGGGGACCAGAGCGGGCGAGTGCGCTAGAGCATCAGGGTCTTGGGACATGCAGTCTCATGCAAAGTCTGAACCTCGGCGAATGGCTTGAAGGACTTGGGCTTGGCCAATACCGGGCCTTGTTCTCCGATCAGGCGATCGACAGCGACGTTCTGCCAGATCTGACAGATGATGATCTGGCGCGTCTCGGTGTGCCGCTGGGGCATCGCAAGAGGCTGCTCAAGGCGATCGACGACCTTCTCGGGCGGGAAACCGACCAGCACGAGCCGGTCAAGCTCATGCGAACGCGGCCAGACGCAGAGAGGCGACAATTGACCGTGCTGATCTGCGACATGGTCGAGTCGACAGCCCTTGCCTCCAAACTTGACCCAGAAGAACTCCGCAAGGTGATGGGTGTTTACCTTCAAGCATGCGTAAAGGTTGTGACCTCTCTCGGCGGTTTCATTGCCCGATATACTGGAGACGGAATAGTCGCGTATTTTGGCTATCCAGCCGCGCTGGAAGACGCGGCGGAACGAGCCGTGCGCGCGGGCTTGGAACTTGGTCGGGCTGTGCCAAACGTGATCTCGCTGCCCGGCATAACGTTACATGTGCGGTCGGGAATCGCGACAGGCCTTGTTGTTGTTGGTGATCTTCTGGGCGAGGGCGCCGCGAGGGAAGAATCGGTTGTCGGCGAAACCCCAGCGCTGGCGGCGCGGCTGCAGGCTCTTGCTCCACCCGATGGAGTAACCATTGCTGGCGGCACACGCCGGTTGGTCGAGGGCATGTTCGAGCTTGAATGCCTTGGCATGTGCGACCTGAAAGGTCTACCCGGCCCAAGGCCCGTCTGGCGCGTGCTGCGCGAAACGGCGGCCGAAAGCCGCTTCGAAGCTACTCATCATGCCGATCTGACAGAGATTGTTGGCCGAGAGGACGAACTGTCGCAGTTACTTGGGCGGTGGCAGACCGCGTGCGAAGGCGAACGTCAAATGGTCCTGTTGACGGGAGAAGCAGGGATCGGGAAGTCGCGACTGTGCATGGCCCTGGCGAGCCGGATTGCAACGGAGGATCATTCCATTATCCGTTTGCAATGCTCGCCGTTCCATACCGACAGTGCGCTGCATCCGATCATCACCCATTTCGAGCGCCTGGCCGGACTTACGCTCGACATGGAGCCGGAGGAGAAACTGACTCGACTGATCGCTGAGATCCAGAAGGCTGGAAACGTGGCGCCCGAGACGCTTGCACTTTTCGCCGGCCTGCTGTCGATACCCGTTGGTGATCGCTTACCCCGACACGAGGTGCCGCCGGAGCAGATGAAGAGCCTGACGCTTGATGCTCTTGAAGATTGGCTCGTGAACCTGTCGCGGCTGCGGCCGGTGCTATGGATACTGGAGGATGCGCATTGGATTGATCCGACGAGCGTCGAGGCGATTAGCCGTGGCTTGGACCGGGGTGATCGTGCTCGGATCCTGGCCGTAATAACGCACCGGCCGGAATTTCGCCCACCGTGGACCGGCCGTGGTCCCGTTCTGTCGCTTAGCCTCAATCGACTGAGCCGGCGGCAGTCGTATGAGTTGGTCCGCCGGGTGGTGCGGAAAGATTTGCCTGACACACTTGTTGAGCAGATTGTCGCCAAAGCGGATGGGATGCCGCTGTTCATCGAGGAACTGACGAAGGTCATCATCGATTCGGCCCCGTTTGAGGCGAGCGCCACTCCCTATGACGATACGCGAGTCTCTAGCGAGCGGATGATACCGGTAACGCTGCAGGACTCGTTGCTCGCCCGTCTTGACCGGCTGACGGCGAGCAAAGTCGTTGCCCAGAGTGGCGCGGTCATCGGCCGAGAGTTCTCGTTTGAATTGTTGGCTGCGGTGGTACCATCCAAGCCCAAAGAACTTGCGGCCGCTTTGGCGCTACTTGTGGCGGCAGGCCTGATCGGCGCGCGAGGAAGTCCGCCGCAGGCGACCTACACCTTCAAACACAGCCTCGTTCAGGAGGCTGCCTATTCGACCTTGCTGATTAGTCGTCGCCAGACGCTACACAAACTCATTGCTGAGGCGTTGCGGAGCAGATTTACGCAGATAGCCGAGGTGCAACCGGAATTGTTGGCGCATCATTTCACTGAAGCGGGACTTATCTCGCAGGCGATTGATTGGTGGAAACGGGCTGCTTCTCGGTCAGCAGAGCGGTACAACAACGTTGAAGCGGTCCGCCAGTTCAATCGGGCTTTGAGGCTGCTGACGGAGCTTCCGGATGAATCATCGCACCAACGCAGGGAGTTCGAACTGCGGATTGCACTCATCGAGCCGCTATACGCGACCCATGGCTATTCGGGGACAGAGGTCGAACAGAACTACACCCGGTTGCTTGAACTCGGCCAGGGCTTGACAGAAACGCGGCAATTGCTGCGCATCCTGTGGGGGCGGGCCGGCGGAGCCTTGGTACGGTGCGACTTCCCGCGTACCTATGCGTACGTTAAGAATTTCCTTGAGTTGGCGCACACTGCCGGGGACGCAACGTCGGCGGCGCAGGGAGTTCGGATAACCGCAATGATAGCGCTCGCTAGCGGCGAGCTGGTTACGGCGCGCGAGCGCTTCCTCGAAGTGATCGACCAATTTGAGCGCGCAGGCACGGCGACGACGCTCGGCAACTATCTGACGATTCCGCGTCCAACGACCCTGGCGCAGTATTCGATCGCCGCGCAACAACTCGGGTGTCTGGACGAGGCGGAGGAACTATGCGCGCGCAGTTTGCGCGAGGCTCGCGAGAGCGGCCACCATCTGACAAGCTGCTATGCAATCTATCATTGCGCGATGAAAGCAATGGTTGATCAGGATCCAGCGACCGTTTTCTCACTCGCTGGAGAGCTCGTTGAAATCATGGATAGCCATCATGTTTCCTATTGGGAATGTTTCACGGAAGTGCTTCTCGGCTGGGCCTCTGCCAGAACAGGCGAATTGGCTACTGGCTTGGCGCGGCTGCATCGCGGTGCGGAAATCCGCGATAGAATGCAGACCAGGATCTGGAGTCCTTATTTCCTGATTAGCGAAGCCGAAATCCTGGTGCATAATCAGAGAAGCGATGAGGCCATCGTCTTGCTGGATCAAGCGGCGACGGAGGCCGACGCGACTGGGCAGCACTACAGCGAGGCTGAAGGGGTTCGGGTACGAGCCTGCGCGAGACTGTCTCAGGGCGCACCGCTCGCCGAGGTCGAGGCGTTGTTTCAGCAAGGATTGGCAACCGCGCGACGGCAGAGCGCGCGGCTGTTCGAACTACGGACCGCGACGAGTCTGGCACAGGTCTGGCGGGATGTCGGTCGGCCTGACGACGCACGCGCGCTGCTCGCGCCTACTTATGGTTGGTTTACCGGCTGCCGCGACAGCGTGGACCTGAACCAGGCTCGCGAGGTGTTGAACAGCATGAGCTAATTTGACGGCTAGCTGTCGCGAGCGCCGGGTTGCTATTCCTCAAGCTGACCGTTTGGATGTCCACCACAATGTCTCTTCTTGGCCCTTTGCGGACCTGAACCGCGGATCCGGTGATGTCCGCTCACAGTGGCAGAGCAGACCATCTACCATGGACCCGCCGACTTCCGATCTTGACCCGAAGCGGAAGCTGCTCCAAGCCGCGTATGGGGGCATTCGCTTCGCTGTCACTCAACGGGAAAATTGAGCAGAGAGGAAACTCTGCATCTCCTGGACTGCCTTCCTGGCCGCTTCCGCATCGTACTTGAGCCAGTGCCCGTGCATTTCCCTGCCGTCGGCGAAAGCCGGGACGCTAAAGGCGTGATAGGCACCGGGATAGACGACCAGCTTAACGGGTGCACCCCTATCGGCCCGCCTCTTCATCCAAAGTTCGCAGTCCCTCGCAGGCGTCCAGTCGTCGAGTTCGCCGATCAGGATTAATGTGGGAACGATGAGTTCCTCGGAAGCAACGCCGCACAGCGGATAATAGGCCACCGCGACCTTGAACTTCAGATCCCGAGGAGCGTCGAATGTTTCCAGGTGGTGGGTCGACGCTAATTGCAGCGCAACCGTTGCACCCATCGATCCTCCCAGGACAGCGATGCGTTGAGGATCGACAAAAGGAAGTTTGGAAAGATAGGATAGAGCGCCTAAGGCATCACCTTGGCGGGCAAGCATCAGGGCAGGCATCGGTTTGGTGCAGGCGTCCTTGATGCCACGGGTCGCAAAGCTATCGACTGCAAGTGACACATACCCCAAACCGGTCATGAATTGAGCGATGAACTTTGGGGCATCTTTCGAAAGTCCATCGCATCCATGGAGATACACAATGGCTGCGAATGGGCCGTCGCTCTCAGGTTTCGCGAGGTAGCCCTCGATCGTATCCCCCGCCTTCGGCGCTTCGCCGCGCTCGCGCGCCAAGCGCTGCTGGAGTTGGCCAAGGCGGATTGGAGCACTGTCGAACCTGACCAACTCTTGCGCCATGGTGACGGCGTTGGTGCAAACGCACGTAACCAATACTGCTAAACGAAGACATGCTCCGGCTCGTGTGCCCATTTTACCTCGCCCCGTCTTCGTAACAGGGTCAACGTAGCCGAGTTATGTCAGTTCATCCAAAGCGTAAATTCAGGACTGCAGACATGCGTCGCTTGAGCCATTGTTGAGCTTGGTACCGCGAAGTCCGTTTTTGGCCCTTCGCGTCCGTACTGGGCCGTCTGTACCTGGTCTGCTTCTAGGGGCTAAGCAGACGGGTCATTCGGATGCGGCCGAACGCGGCTGCCGTCGTCGTGAACGGTGTAGTCGTTCGGAGCGATCAGGCGCAGGGTCAGCAAGTGGTCAGGTCGACGAAGGCTCAGTGCTGTGTTTGATCGAGCGCTTTGAGCAACGCGTGCAGAAATGCGCTGGCATGGTCGTAGCTCGAGCTGCCGTCAGCTACGTCGTGAGCGCGCAGGCAGAGTTGTTCGCCTATAGTTTCAGGACCAGTTGCCTCGGCGCACTCTGACCATAGATCGAGAAGGTCATCAGGAATATATCGGCTGGACATGAACAGGTGGAGCAGCCGAGACGCACCGTTGTGGTTTTCCTTGTGTTGCGCCGCGAATGCAAAGAGCGCGAACAAGCCTTTAAAATCATCACGGGATACTGCTCGCCTAGCCATGGAAATACTCCGACTGGAAACAGCGTTCAGCAAATCAATTGAAGAATACTAGCTGGCTTTGTGTGTCCCAACAACGCAAGGAATCCTGTCGCATCGGACCGGGAAAATATCGCAACCTAAATGCGAAAATACCCCGTGGCCCTCAACCCTAAAGGGCTGCCGGGGCGCGCCGCTTGGCAATCGCCAGATATGAAACATCGTTAGTTTGAGACGGACCCGTTGAGGCAGTCTGTCCAAGAGCGAACTTACGGCGACGTGGTTGGGAAAAGATGGCGGATCGGGGCCGGTCGCACCGGTTCGCAGAGCTGAGAAGCTGCCCGCGCACGATCGCCGCGATTGGACTCTTCGCGAGGCGCGTCGTCCTGGTAAGATTCTGATTGGCAATCTCTTTATTTTGGGCGGCGAGCGACGGTCGCTGTTTTCGGGAATGGAGGCTCCTCAGGATGATTCCGGGCGGTGTCCCCTCGAACTCGGCCGCCTGACATTTGTCGGCGGCGCGGGCATCGATCGACGCGCTCGCGCAATACGGTGCGCCAGTGTTGGACCCCGGCTGACCGCCAAAATCAGCAGG
Source organism: Bradyrhizobium sp. WSM2254 (assembly GCF_000472645.1). Classification (NCBI taxonomy): domain Bacteria; kingdom Pseudomonadati; phylum Pseudomonadota; class Alphaproteobacteria; order Hyphomicrobiales; family Nitrobacteraceae; genus Bradyrhizobium; species Bradyrhizobium sp. WSM2254. The sequence continues at coordinate 127,779 of NZ_AXAB01000022.1, forward strand.
CTCGGCATCGCTGCCGAGCCTTCTTATTGTTGAGCTCTGAAGGTCGAACTTAGAAGTCCATACCCCCCATGCCACCGCCGCCCGGAGGCATGCCGCCCGCACCGGTGTTCTTCTTCGGCAGTTCGGCCACCATAGCTTCGGTGGTGATCAGGAGCGCTGCGACGGACGCGGCGTTCTGGATCGCCACTCGAACCACCTTGGTCGGATCGATGATGCCCTTGGAGACCAGGTTGCCGTATTCGCCGGTCTGGGAGTCGAAGCCGTACGAGTACTGATCCTTTTCGAGGATCTTGCCGACGATGACTGAGCCGTCCTCGCCCGCGTTGATTGCGATCTGGCGGGCCGGGTAGGACAACGCCTTGCGCACGATCTCGACGCCGGTCTTCTGGTCGTCATTTTTGGTGCGAATGCCCTTAAGGTGCTCGGAGGCACGCAGCAGGGCGACGCCGCCGCCTGGCAGGATGCCTTCTTCCACGGCCGCGCGGGTCGCATGCATCGCGTCATCAACGCGATCCTTGCGCTCCTTCACCTCGACCTCAGTCGCGCCGCCGACGCGGATCACCGCGACGCCGCCCGCGAGCTTGGCGAGACGCTCCTGGAGCTTCTCACGATCGTAGTCCGAGGTGGTTTCCTCGATCTGCGCCTTGATCTGAGATACCCGCGCCTCGATGTCGGCCTTCTTACCGGCGCCGCTGACGATCGTGGTGTTCTCCTTGTCGATCATCACCTTCTTGGCGCGACCGAGCATGTTGAGCGTGACGTTCTCGAGCTTGATGCCGAGGTCTTCCGAGATCGCCTGGCCGCCGGTCAGGATCGCGATGTCCTGGAGCATTGCCTTGCGGCGATCGCCGAAGCCCGGAGCCTTGACGGCCGCAACCTTCAGGCCGCCGCGGAGACGATTGACGACCAGGGTGGCGAGCGCTTCGCCTTCGACGTCTTCGGCGATAATCACAAGCGGCTTGCCGCTCTGCACCACGGCTTCCAACAAGGGAAGCAGCTCATTCAACTGAGACAGCTTTTTCTCATTAATCAGGACGTAGGCATCATCCATTTCAACGCGCATCTTCTCGGCGTTGGTGACGAAGTAGGGCGAGATGTAGCCGCGGTCGAACTGCATGCCCTCGACAACTTCGAGTTCGGTCTCGAGCGACTTGGCTTCCTCGACGGTGATGACACCCTCGTTGCCGACCTTCTTCATCGCGTCCGCGATGAACTTGCCGATCTCCGCATCGCCATTGGCTGAAATCGTGCCGACTTGGGCGATCTCGTCGTTCGAGGTGACCTTCTTGGAGTTCTTGACGAGGTCAGCGACGACGGCTTCCACAGCCAAGTCGATACCGCGCTTCAGGTCCATCGGGTTCATGCCGGCGGCAACCGACTTGGCGCCTTCACGGACGATCGCAGCGGCGAGCACGGTTGCGGTGGTGGTGCCGTCGCCAGCCGCGTCTGCGGACTTGGAGGCGACTTCGCGCACCATCTGGGCGCCCATGTTCTCGAACTTGTCCTCGAGCTCGATCTCCTTGGCGACGGTGACGCCATCCTTGGTAATACGGGGAGCGCCGAACGACTTGTCGAGGACGACGTTGCGCCCCTTCGGACCGAGCGTCACTTTTACCGCATTGTGGAGGATGTCGACACCGCGCAGCATGCGGTCGCGAGCCTCGACTCCGAATTTGACTTCTTTGGCTGACATAGTGGGTTTCCCTGAGTTTTTGACTTGGTTTCACCCTTGATGAGGCGCCGGGCAGGCGCTTGAGCGGTGGACTAGGCGGCCTTCTTCTTGGAAGACACGTCGGTGAGAACGCCCATGATGTCGCTCTCCTTCATGATCAACAGCTCCTGGGTGTCGATCTTGACTTCGGTGCCGGACCACTTGCCGAACAATACGCGGTCACCGACCCGGACGTCGATCGGGATCAGCTTGCCGTTTTCGTCACGACCGCCGGGGCCAACGGCGATGACTTCACCTTGGGAGGGTTTCTCCTTGACCGTGTCGGGAATGATGATGCCGCCAGCGGTCTTCTCTTCTGCGTCGATGCGCTTGACCACGACGCGGTCGTGAAGCGGACGGAATTTCATGCTCTCCTCCTATCTTCTAGTCGCTTTTTGAAATAGCAGTCGAAGCTAGCGAGTGCTGACCGCTCCGAAAATAAGCCGGCTTGGTCGGCAAACAAGACAAAGCCGCGAAGGATTTCGAAAATCCGTCGTCCTCACCGGTCCGCGGAGCGCCCATTCAGAGCCACCTAAAGGAGCCCCTGGAATCAAGTCTGGGCTGGTCGGAGGAAGCCGCTGAGGAAACTTTTGGGCGGGCTTGTACCGTCTGCCCAGGTTGTTGTTTGGCTTTGCCATCCAAATGGCTAGCCGGCCAGGGCTGCGCGCGTCTGGATTAGCCTGTTCGGGTACAATGATGCCGCGTCCAACGGCAGCCTAGACCCGCGGCGGTACGCGGAGAGGCCGGCAAATCTTGTCCCTCTCGCCTACCCCAGAGCACCTGGGATGCAGCGAAAGAGGAACTTTCTTTCTAGATTCTCTCCCTTCGCCACTGCACTGTCCTCCTCTGTATCCGATCGTTCGAACCGACAGCAAAACAATGAGCAGCGCGACAAAGGCTGTTGCGGCCAGTTCCGTGATGTTACCACCAGTTACTGCGCAAAGGCGACTTGAAGCGAATGCCGGTATAGGTGGTTGCGTGTCCCCGATTTGAACCTACCGTTCGGCAAAGTTCTGAGGTTTAGGCGGACGATCGGAGTAAATATCGCAGATTTGCGTCGTGTGGGGAAAGGCGGTAGCGGTCTCCCGCTACCAAATGCTCCCGTTCCTATTTTGCTCCGACCCTCAACGCGGCCCATATTTGTTGCGGAGATAGTCCGAGGCTTGTTGTCGCTCGGCGAGCGAGAGTTCGCGTCCGTAGATCAGCATCGCGAAGATATCGCCGTTGAAGGACCAGTCCGGCACGTCCGGGCCGCCGGCCCCGAAAAACGGTGTGCCGCCGATCAGCAGCTGGCCGCTGGCGGTCAGCGGTCCGGGATATGGGCGGCTGTTGAAGGCTGAATGTGTAGAAGCCGCTCCGAGGCTTGCCACATCCATGCCGCCACGCGGACCGGATTGCGCGACGATCAAGAGGGCTCTTCGGCTGGAATCGTCGCAAAGGAATCGACGTCGAAGTCGTAATGGCTGTGACGGATCACGCTGTCGAACAGCCAGCCCAGGTGGAGAACCGTGCCCCCGGTGCATCCCGTGCCGCCGAACGCAGCCTGGCATCCGGTGCCGGAGGTCATCAGGAAGTAATTGTTGAGCCGCGGGCCCGGGCGCCGCACCACCACGGCCAGGATCGAATAGGGAATCCCTGTGAGACTGAGGGGTGGCACGCCGGCCCGAAAATCGCGGGCCCAATAGGCGCACCTGCCGCTGTCGGCCGCACAGCGCACGCCGGCGTGTGAGCGGGGACCGGTTGGGGTCGTGAACGTCATGGTCACCGGGCTGCCCTCGAAGCCAAGCTGCGCCAGCGCCGCGCGATCGCCGCCCCGCATATCGTTCCAGCGAGCGACGCGGCCGGCCCCATCGAGCGCCAGTGAACCATCGCCCTCGAGCCACAGCAGTAGCCCACCGGAAGGCGGAGCACCCGCGTTTGCCGCGGGGGCGGGCTGGCGAAACGGGAAAGTGATGAGGTGCGGCAAGGCGCATCCGGCGAGCGCGACCAGCGCTGCCGCGGCGGCAAGCCATGACGCCACTGTCGTTCGACCGCAACGATGATCGCCAGCGCTCATGGTCAACCCCTGGATTCAAATGCAATGTTAGCGTGTGTTGCCGAGTTTGGGTCTTCAGATGCGCGGTGTAGGCGAAGGCCCGTGATTTTGCCGTGATCTGAAGCACACAGTGGAAAATGGTGCCGCTTCCGCTCGGTAGCGAGCAAAAGTCATGGAAAAGCAAGTCAGGCGAAATAGATCGTGAGTTTCTTCGAGCGTCTCAAGACAGAAGCATCCGCTGAGTGGCGGGCCTACACCGAGCATCCCTTCACAGACGGATTGGCAGACGGTTCGCTCGCCGAAGCGGCGTTTCGTCACTACCTCGCTCAGGACTACCTGTTCCTCATCGAGTTTGCGCGCGCCTACGCGCTCTCGGTCTACAAGTCGCCCAGGCTTGCCGACATGTGTGAAGCTGCGGCCGGCCTCTCGGCCATCCTTGATGTCGAGATGAGCCTTCATGTGAAGCTCTGTGCCGGTTGGGGTCTATCTCCGAGCGACCTTGAACAAACCCCTCCGGCGGTCGAGATGCTGGCCTACACACGCTACGTGCTCGACGCTGGAATGCGCGGCGATCTGCTGGCGCTCAAGGTGGCGCTTGCCCCCTGCGTGATCGGGTACGCGGAGATCGCAACGCGGCTCGCCTCGCGACCCGATGCGGACGCTGCGACGAATCCCTATCGCGCTTGGATCGCCGAGTCCGCCGGCGTGCCATACCAGGAGGTCGCGGCGAAAGCGCGGGCGCACCTGGAGCATCTCGCCGATCTCTACGCCACGCCGGCCCGCGAGGCAGAGCTGATCGCGATCTTCAAGGAAGCCACCCGACTCGAGGCAGACTTCTGGGAGATGGGCTGGCGCGCGGGCCAGCATGTTGAATAGCCCTCGGCAATCGTCAGGCTCGCGATCCCAATTGAGGTTTCTTGGGTTGTCAGGGGACGTCCTTCCATGTTCCCACTCGATTCGAGGACTGAATGGTCTCGACGAGCGTTTGGATGCGCAAGCCGGCACGGAAGTTGAATGGCTCAGGCTGACGTCCAGCGATAGCGTCAAGGTAGCCAGCAGCTTCGATCGCTTTCAGGTCATTGAAGCCAAGCTGGTGGCCCGGCGCGACGCAGAATAAGCCGTATGGCCGATGGTCCGGGCTGGCTTCGATCCGGCGGAATCCTTGACGGCCACGGCGGTCATCGGTCGAGAAGAAATGCAACTCGTTGAATCGTTCCTGGCTGAAGGCGAGGGCGCCTTTGGTTCCATAGACCTCGAAGTCGTGTTGCATCTTCCGCCCGGTTGCAATCCAATTCCCCTCGATCGAACCGGAGGCACCGTTTGCGAAACGGAGGAAGGCTCGCCCCACATCGTCGACTTCGACGCGCCTCCGGCCGCCTTTGCCGTCGGGTCGTTCCTTGATCATCGTGACGCAATCTCCCATGACCCGGGCGATCGGTCCAGCGGCCGGACCCATTAAGAACTCGGCCGTTGCCAATGCGTGGCTGCCGATGTCGGCCAGCGCGCCGCCACCAGCCGGATCATGCCGAAAGGTGAACGGCCCAGCGCTGTCCGCCATGTAATCTTCGGCGTGGACTCCGCGGTAGCCGCGTAACTCGCCGAGTTCACCGGCAGCGATCATGTCGCGCGCGAGCTGCAGCATCGGGTTACAAAGGTAGTTGAAACCGACTTGTGTCTTTACACCGGCCGCTTCAGCGGCTTCGGCCATTTCGCGGGCATCTGTCGCAAGCGACGCCAGTGGCTTTTCGCAGTAGACATGTTTGCCGCCGGCAATCGCAGCCAGGGCCATGTCCTTGTGGAGCGCGTTGGGCGTGGTGATGTTCACGACCTCGATGGCTGGGTCCACCACGAGTGAGCGCCAGTCCGAGGTGGCGTGCGCGAAGCCCAGGGCCGAGGCTGCTTTCGCGGCGGCCTCATCGCTGATGTCCGCGATCGTATGCAGTTCCAACTCGAAAGGTAGGTCGAAGACGCGCGCGGCGATGGAGTAAGCGAAGGCGTGCGCCTTACCCATGAATCCGCTACCGATGAGACCGATGCGAAGCTTCGGTTTGGTCATGTCGGAAATCCCTGTTCACGATGAGGTCGGAGTTGAGGCGACCAGTGAAAAAGTCGAGCGCGTTTTGAATGGAAGAGACCGCCATCCGCTCCGCCAACGCTGTGGACAGCGCTGCTTCGATGATCCCCTGGTTCCATCCAGGGGACGCGCGCCATGGGAACGACGCCGGAAGCGCGCATTGCCTGCAACATCGGCAAAGCACTCGAATAATCGAGCGCTCCGTGTTGCACATCGATGGTGATTGAGTCGTACCCCTGCGCGGCCATGATCTCGGCGGAGAAGGGGTTTCCTATCGAACACCAGCCGTTGATCGTCGGCCGTCCTTGTGACCATAGCAGCTTGAGTTTGTTCGGTATCATCTCAGAACACCACCTGCGCCAGTTTCAGATCGAGAGAGTCGCGGATGTCGTTGACGTTGCCGTCGATAGCAATAATTGTTGCGAAAAAATGTGGTTGTCAATATTCAATGCACGAGGTTATGTTTCTCACAAATCGTCGAGGGAGGAGACTACATGACCGGCGCCACAATCCGACTCACCATGGCCCAGGCCGTGGTGCGATGGCTGACTCAGCAGTTCACCGAAATCGAAGGTGTTCGCTCGCCCCTGTTCGCCGGCGTGTTCGGTATCTTTGGTCATGGGAACGTGACCTGCCTGTCCGAGGCCCTGGAGGCGGTGCAGGATCGTCTGCCCACATGGCGCGGGCAGAACGAGCAGTCGATGGCGTTGGCTGCCGTTGGTTTTGCCAAGGCCAAGCTTCGGCGGCAAATCATGGTCGCGACGTCGTCCATTGGCCCCGGCGCTCTGAACATGGTGACGGCGGCGGGAACAGCTCACGCAAATCGCTTGCCGCTTCTTCTCATAGCTGGCGATACGTTCACCAACCGACTGCCGGATCCGGTTCTTCAGCAGGTCGAGCATTTTGGCGACCCGACCGTTACGGTGAACGACGCTTTCAAGGCGGTTACGCGCTACTGGGATCGGATCACCCATCCCGCGCAGATCATTTCTTCGCTTCCGCAGGCCGTGGCCGCGATGCTCGATCCGGCTGATTGTGGCCCGGCCTTTCTCGCTCTGCCTCAGGACACCCAGGAAGTGGCATTCGACTACCCCGAGGCCTTCTTCGAGTCTCGAACCTGGACCATTCCGCGTGCGCGTCCCGACCGTCAGAAACTCGCGGAAGCAGCCGCGCTGCTCAAGACCGCGAAGAAGCCGATCATCATCTCCGGCGGCGGCGTGCGCTACTCGCTGGCGGGAGATGTCGTCGCGGATTTCGCGGTTAGGCGTGGAATTCCTATTGTGGAGACCGTCGCCGGCAAGGGCGCCGTGACCCACTTTCACCCGGCCCATGCGGGCCCGATCGGCATTATCGGCTCAACCTCAGCGAACGCGCTCGCAGCCGAAGCCGACGTGATCCTTGCGATCGGAACGCGTCTTCAGGATTTCACGACGGGCTCATGGACCGCCTTCGGCCCGGACGCGCGCTTCATCTCGATCAACGCGGCAAGGTTCGATGCGGTGAAGCATCGTGCGCTGGCGGTGGTCGGCGACGCGCGGGAGACGGTTGCAGAGCTGGACGCGGAGCTCGGCGCGTGGCGCGTCGACCCCGCCCACATGACGCGTGCCCAGATGCTCTTTAGGGAATGGGACGCGCTGCTCGAGTCATTGCAGACCGCCAGCAATGCTCCGGCACCGACCTACGCCCAGATAGTCCAGGCAGTGAATGCGTCCGCCGGCGAGAAAGATACCTTGATTTCAGCCGCCGGCGGCCTCCCGGGCGAAGTGGCAAAGGGCTGGCGCGTCAAGGCGCCGAATACTTTTGATCTCGAGTTCGGCTTCTCTTGCATGGGCTACGAGATCGCCGCCGGTTGGGGCCATGCGATGGCCAATTCCGGGCCCGGCGGGCTTGGCGGCACGCCCATCGTGATGGTCGGCGACGGCACCTATTTGATGATGAACTCCGACATCTACTCGACGGTTCTGAGCGGTCACAAGATGATCGTTGTGGTCTGTGACAACGGCGGATTTGCGGTGATCAACCGGTTACAACAATTCAAGGGCGTGCCAGGCTTCAACAATCTGTTGACCGATTGTCGGGTTCAGAATCGCGACAATCCTCCTCACGTCGATTTTGCCAAGCACGCCGAGTCGATGGGGGCGGCCGCACGGCGCTGCGAGAGCCTCGCCGACCTTGTTGCAGCGCTCGAATGGGCCAAAGGCAACGATCGCACCACGGTGCTTTCGATCGCCTCGGACGCCTATTCGTGGGTTCCTGGCGACGCCGATTGGGACGTCGGCGTGCCCGAAATATCGTCGCGCGAGACGGTTCGAGATGCGCGCAAGCAGCAAGAAGCCATCCGCGCGAAGCAGCGCATCGGAGTGTGATGAGCCATGAAAGCGAAACTTGGAATTGCCCCCATTGCCTGGTGGAACGACGATCTTGCCGAGCTGTCTGATGACGTGAGTCTGGAGGAGTGCTTACGCCAAGCGAGTGTCGCAGGTTTTACGGGAATGGAAACCGGTCGGCGCTTCCCCATGAACATGGACGAACTCGGGCCAATACTCGCCCGATTTGGCATTTCCGTGTGCGGCGGCTGGTTCTCCGGCCTTCTGCTCGACGGCGACATCGAACGGGAAAAAGACCGCATTCGTGCCCAGATGGACTTCTTCATTGCGGCGAAGGCGCCCTGCATCGTCTACGGCGAAACTGCTCGTTCGATCCAGGGGGTTCGCTCCGCGCCGCTCGATACCAAACCCAAGCTTTCTGAGGAGGAGGTCAGGGCATATGGACGCAAGATGACGGTTTTCGCAGAGTGGTGTGCGGGGCAGGGAATGCCGATCGCCTACCATCACCACATGGCTGCGGCAATCGAGACCGAGGCTGAACTCGACCTGCTTATGGCGAATTCGGGAGAGGCGTTACCGCTGTTGTTCGATGCCGGCCACATGGCTTTTGCCGGCGGCAACGTCTTGCGTGTCATCGACAAACATCATTCCCGCATCAGCCATGTGCATACCAAGGACGTCCGCAGCAGCGTCATCGAAAAGCTCGACCGGAACCGAGAGAGTTTCCTCGACGCGGTGGTGAAAGGGGCGTTTACCGTACCAGGCGACGGCTCGCTCGACTTTGTCGCGATCATCGCCCGCCTCGCGTCCTATGGCTATGAGGGGTGGTTCGTCGTCGAAGCGGAGCAGGATCCGAAGATCAGTCCGCCGTTGGAAATGGCCAGGAAGGGGCACGCGGAACTGATCCGCCTGATGGCGTCGGCCGGTTATGAGGTCGTGCCATGAACCGCACGGATCGGGTGTCGCCGCATTCCAGGAACCGCTCAGGTCTTACGCTGGATTGGCGGGTCAGTATTGGCACGAGGTTGGGGGTGGAGGTGAAATGAGCATCGGGATTGGAGTCATCGGAACAGGTGTGATGGGCGCCGAGCATGCTCGGATACTCCGACACGAGACACCTGGTGCTCATCTTGCGGGGATTTTCGATGCGGACGCGGCTCGGGCGCAGGCAGTTGCCTCTGGAGCAATCGTCTTTTCCGATCCTCAATCGTTAATTGCGTCGGATCAGATCGACGCGATCGTGATTGCATCTCCTGATTCAACGCATGCGGCGCTGACACGGGCCTGCATCGCGGCAGGCAAGCCGGTTCTCTGCGAAAAGCCTTTGGCGTCTTCAGCAGCTGATGCTCTGGACGTGGTCAAGGCGGAAGTCGGTTTGGGTCGTAAGCTCATTCAGGTCGGATACATGCGCCGCTTTGACCCCGGCTATCGGGAGATCAAGCGCGTCAAGGACGCCGGTCATTTGGGTGGGTCCGTGCTATTGCACAACGTGCACCGCAACGTTCGCGCGCCGGATTGGTTCAACGGTCCGATGGCCATCACGAATTCGTTCGTTCACGAGATCGACGCTAGCCGTTGGCTCCTGGGATCGGAGATGGTTTCTGCGCACGTGGAGGCGGGGCCGGGCGGCGAACCCCTCATGATCACGATGAAAACCGACAAGGACGAGATTGTTTCGAGTGAGGTTTTCGTAAACGCCAGCTACGGCTATCACGTCCATGTCGAGCTGGTGGGGCGGCAGGGCACGATATCGCTGGCTCAGCCATCGCTAACGCTGTTGAACAGGGACCGAGCTGGTGGTCTTTCGTATCCGGACAATTGGGTGCCGAGGTTCGAAGAGGCATACCGCGGGCAGATGGCTGATTGGGTCCGCGCCGTGAAAGCCGGTGCCTCGGTCGGAGCGAGCGCATGGGATGGCTATGTGGCCTCCGCCATCGCGGAGCAAGTCGCGGAGGCACTCGCCGGAAGTGGGGTGGCAACCCTGAAATATGGACCGCGTCCTCCGTTGTATGACTGACCAATAGCAAGCGAACGCCGCTGCAGGCGAGACCCGGGAGAGGATACTATGATCAAGTATGCAGTCGTCGGAGCGGGCTGGATCTCGCAACAAGCCTTTCTTCCAGGGGTGGCGCAATCCGCAAACTCAAAGGTCAGCGCGATCGTGACGGGCGATCGGGATAAGGCCGCCCGGTTGGCGGACTTCTATGGTGTTGGCCGAATCGTCGACTATGACGGATATGATGCCCTTCTAGGTAGCTCTGACGTCGATGCGGTATATATTGCTCTGCCCAACAACTTGCACGCAGACTATGCAATACGCGCGGCTCGAGCCGGCAAGCACGTCCTGGTCGAGAAGCCGCTTGCGACAAGCGAGCAGGATGCTCTCGCCATGATCACCGCTGCGCGTGAAGCCGGTGTGTTTCTGATGACGGCGTACAGGCTCCACAACGAACCCGGAACCGTCGCGGTCCTCGAGCACATACGCAGCGGTGCGATCGGCCAACCGCTGTTCTTTCAATCGGTGTTCAGCTTCCAGGCCGCGGCAGGCAACCACAGACTGAAAGCTGCCAGTTGGGGTGGGCCGCTCCAGGATGTCGGCGTCTATTGCGTCAATGCGGCTCGTCACATCTTTGCTGAAGAGCCGATCGAGGCAATGGCGATGGTGAACCGACCGAGCGATGACCCGCGCTTTCGCGAAGTGGAAGCGTCTGTCGCAGCCTTGCTGCGTTTTCCTTCAGGCGGTTTAGCGCAATTCGTCGCCAGCTTCGGAGCCGCTGCCGTCGACACTTATCGGGTCGTCGGAACGTCGGGCGATCTCGAACTCGACCCCGGCTTCAGGTTCGAGACTGCAACAAAACTAACCCTGCGTCGCGACGGCGATGTCCGAGAAACCAACTTTCCGCAGATCGACCACTTTGGTGCGCAGGTAGAATACTTTTCAGACTGCATCGCGACTGGAACGCCGCCCGAGGCTGATGGCGAGGAGGGCTTGGCGGACTTGCGCGCACTGGTCGCAATTGAAAAGGCCGCTCTGACTGGACAGCCACAATCCATTGCATCTCCTCCACGTGGCCGCCATCCAACGCCCGACATGGTGCGAATGATCTCTGCAACCAATCGACGACTTGTTTTATGAGGCGCTGCGTGGCTTGCCGGATGACGAAAGTCGAGAACGTGACGAGCCACCGCAAGCCAGCTCGAGTTGTTCTATTGACTAGTAACTGTTGGAATCCGCGGATTGATGTCGTTCTTCTGTAGTCTTGCTGCCAGCGCCACCGTCAAGGCCTGAGCAAGGCACATCGGAGCGGCAAGGGAACGCGAGAATGTGTACTCGTGCTCCGGGACTGCGAACAGAACGCGGGCGCTCTTTGCCAGCGGAGACAAGGTGCTGTCGGATATCGCGATGATGGGAATCCCGTTGCGCCCGGCTTCGTCCACGACATTTACAACCTCGTTTGCGTAGAACCGGAACGATACCGCCAGGAGCACGTCTTTCTTGCGGATCGTGCGCGCGATGTGTGTCGCAAGTCCGCCGCCTGCGTCGAGCAAAACGCAACGTTTGCCCAGCATGGTCAATATGTAACGGAGGAATTCGACGACGGGCGCCGAACGCAATTGCCCAATCAGAAAAACGGAATCGGCCTTCTCAAGGAGGGTCACCGCCTCCGAGAGAGCCTTAGCCGGAATGTCCGCGAGCATGTCCTGAAGGGAGGCAATGTCACGGACCACGAGGTCGCGCAGGAAACCAACTTCGCTGCGATCGGCGCGAGCACCCAACTCGATGTCCAGAGCTTTGATGCGTGCCTCGAAACCCGGGGCGGCGGTTGACAAGCGCCGTTGAAATAAGGCCTGGAGCTCCTTGAAACCTTCATAGCCAAGCGACTGGGCAAAGCGCACGAAGCTTGAGGCATGGATGCCGCAGCGATCGGCGATAGCGTTTACCGATAGGACCGCGACATCATTCGGGTTCTGGGTCAGATAGACGGCAATCTTTTGATAAGACTTGCTCATGTCATCATGGCGATCGTGGATGACACGGATCAATTCCTCATAGTCTTCCGGTGTCTTCACGCCCTGCATTTAATATGCTCTCACTATTGGTTTCATCGTGAATGCCAACAACTTCGTTCTCGTTCGGACGGCATCCTCCCAGGTCGACAGTGCCGGGGCATCTGCGTAAGTCAGGTATCCAGCAGAACGGCCTGATCGCTGAGACCCAAGGAATTCACGCGCCCTCGCATCAACATTCTGGTGGCGCAGAATCATTGGCGGCGCCAAAGAACAATTATTGACATATTTGCATATTTGCAATAACTCTTGCAACAAAATCGAACGTTTGTTGGCGGGAGGAACGGTGGCGATCAAATTTGCGTTGCTCGGATGCGGGCGCATCGGCGTCATGCATGCTCGGAATCTAGCGCAGGCGGACGGCGCGCGCCTGGAGACGGTATTCGACCCAAACGGCGCTGCTGCCGAGGAGGTTGCCAGAGCAAATGGCTGCACGGTCGCGACAAGTGCGGAAGATGCGATTGGCAAGGCCGACGCGGTTCTGATCGCGACGTCGACTGCCACGCATGCCGATCTGATAGAGCTCGCTGCAAAGGCCGGCAAGGCGATTTTGTGCGAGAAGCCGATTGATCTCAGTCTCGATCGGGTACGAGCATGTCGCAAGGCCATTGAAGGTTGCAAGGTACCAATTCAGATTGGCTTCAATCGCCGCTTCGACCCCGGGCACCGCGCCGCGCGCGACGCCTGTGCAGCCGGCAAGATCGGGAAACTTGAGCAAGTCGTCATCACGTCACGCGATCCAGGGATGCCACCGCGAGGTTACACTGCAGTCTCGGGCGGTATCTTCCGTGACATGACGATTCACGATTTTGATGTGGCGCGTTTTATGTTGAACGATGAGCCGACTGAGGTCTTTGCGACCGGCAGCGCGCTCGTTGATCCCACCATCGGATCCGATTTCGGCGACTTCGATTCGATCATGGTGATTATGCGCAGTGCGGATGGAAAGCTGTGCCATATCAACAACTCTCGACGTGCAACCTTCGGCTACGATCAGCGGATCGAGCTGTTTGGCAGCGAGGGGATGATCATCTCTGACAACAAGAAGGCGCACGAGCTGAAGTTTTACGGATCGACCATGTCTGATGCGGCCGAGCCCTACCTCAACTTCTTTATCGAGCGCTACGCAGAGGCTTATCGAGCAGAGATCGCGGCATTTATTGCGGCTGTTCGCGATGGTCGGCCGACCCAAGCGACTTTCGACGACGGTTACCGCGCGCTTGTGCTCGCCGAGGCTGCCGTCGAATCTGCCAGGACCGGCAAGAAGGTTGAGGTCCGCGATATCGGATGACTTTGAATGAGACCTGCTTGCTTGCGGGTGCCGAGCAGTAGGGAGCTCCTGCCAACCGTTGGGGAACTTGAATGACGTCGATGCGCGGAAAGGTCGCGATCGTGACGGGCGGTACGCAAGGGCTCGGCGCCGCTATCGCAAAACTGTTCGCCGAGCGTGGTGCCAAAGGCATCGTAACGTGTGGTCGCGACGAGGCGAAGGGCCGGGCGAAGGCCGACGCGATCGCCGCGGCAACAGGTGCAGCAGTCGAATTTGTGCGCGCTGACCTCGCAAAGATCGAGGATTGCGCCAGAGTCGTGGCCGCGGCGGACAGGGCCTTCGGGCGCGTCGACGCCCTGGTAAACGCCGCGGGTGACACGAGCCGCGGCACGATTATCGATACGCCCCCCGAATTGTTCGACAAGATTTTCGCTATCAACACGCGCGCGCCCTTCTTCCTCATGCAGGACGCGATCAAACTCATGCGCCGCGACAGGGTGGAGGGCACGATCGTCAACATCTCCTCGATGTCGGCGATGGGGGGCCAATCCTTCATAGCTGCATATTGTGCATCGAAAGGGGCCCTTGACACTCTGACGAGAAATACGGCCCACGCGCTGCTACGCAATCGTATCCGCGTGAATGGTCTCAATATTGGATGGATGGCCTCGGAAGGCGAATTCAACACGCAGCAGGTCTTTCACGGCCGGACTGCGAACTGGCTCGAGGAAGCCGCCGCGCGACAACCCTTTGGTCGTTTGCTCGATCCCATCGAGGTGGCGCGCGCCGTCGCGTTCTTGTCCTGTGATGAGTCAGGCATGATGACGGGAGCCACTATTAACTTCGACCAAAGTATCTGGGGCGCGTACGATACGTCGCCGCAGCCTGAAATGCCGCTCTGATAAATTCGGGAGCCAGAGGCTTTTTCTATAACGTGCGGGCGCGGTCGTGGCATCGCGCCAGGCAAGCGCTATGTGGTCTCCAGCACTTCTGATTTCCATACGTTCCGCCCAAGCCGCAACGAGTGTTCATGCAAGGTGCATGAAATAGACGTTGCGAGATTGTGAGTTGTGCAATATTAATTGCGCGGATCGATGAGGTAAGGCGGCCGGACAGAGCTGCCACCGTACGATGGAGGGAACGCGTGGCGTTGCTTGATGTGCGGAGCATCTCGAAGAGCTTTGGTGCCATTCGGGCACTGCATGACGTCAGCTTCTCGATCGATGCGGGGGAGGTGGTCGGGTTGATGGGCGACAACGGCGCCGGCAAATCGACCATGGTAAAACTGATTGCCGGAAACTTTCCGCCCACCGAAGGGGCCGTTGTTGTTGATGGCAAGGCATGCCATTTCCACAGGCCGATCGAGGCCCGGGCCGAGGGGATCGAAGTTGTCTATCAAGAGCTTGCGCTTGCCGACAATCTGACCGCAGCGGAGAACGTCTTCCTCGGACGCGAGATCAAGAAGGGGGTCTGGCCGTTCCGCATCCTCGACAAACAGGCGATGATCAGGCGCGCCGGCGAACTCTTCGCGGAACTCAAATCGGAAACGCGTCCCCGCGACCTCGTAAAGAAGATGTCAGGGGGACAGCGTCAGGCCGTTGCGATCGCCCGGGCCCGGCTGTCCAATGCCAAGCTTGTCCTGATGGACGAGCCGACCGCGGCCATTTCTGTACGACAGGTCGCCGAAGTGCTCGAACTCATCCGCCGGCTGAAATCTCGGGGAGTATCGGTGATGCTGATCAGCCACCGCATGCCCGATGTGTTTACGGTCTGCGACCGCATCATTGTCCTTCGGCGCGGCTCGAAGGTTGCCGACAAGGAGACCGCTGCGACCTCACCAGAGCAGATCACCGGCCTGATTACGGGAGCGATCCGTGAAGCCTAGTGTCGCCAAAGCAATAGAAGAAACGCACGCCGCAATCAGTGACGTCGTCGGAGTTCGTGAGCAGACCACCCTCCAGCGCCTGATGACAAGTCAGGCATTCTGGGTGGCGGTCGCACTTTTGGCTCTGGTGGTCTTCATGACCTGGTTGGAACCGACCTTCGGCACGGCCGACAACGCGACGAACGTCACGCGCAACTTCGCTCCGCTTGCGATCATGAGCCTCGGCATGACTGTGGTCATCATCACGGGAGGTATCGATCTGTCCGTCGGCTCGGTGATGGGGCTCGTGGCCATCGTCACCGGGTTGCTGCTGACCTGGCACTATCCCTGGTACGTCGCCTTCGCGGCCGGGCTCTTGGCGGGATTGGCATGTGGAGCCTTCAATGGCTTCTTCGTTGCCTATATTGGTATGCCGTCCTTCGTCGTAACGCTTGGTATGCTGTCGATCGCGCGCTCGCTCGCCGTCGTGATCTCTGGGAATCAGATGCTCTACCAGTTTGGCCCAGACGCGCCGATCGTCAGGGCAATCGGCCAGGCGAAATGGCCGCTGCATGCGCCAGCCGGCTGGGCACCGCGCTGGATACCGGAGTTCTCCTCCCATTTTTGGGTCATGGTGATCCTTGCCCTCATCGTCGGTGCCATCTTCATCTTTACAGCGTGGGCGCGTCACCTCTATGCGATTGGCTCCAACGAGAACGCTGCGCGCCTGACCGGCGTGTCGGTCGACTGGATCAAGTTCCAAGCGTATGTGTTTTCGTCTTTCACCGCCTCCGTCGCTTCGCTGCTGCTCCTCGGCTACAGCGGCTCAGCCATCAACGCGATGGGCACCGGCTACGAGCTTCGCGTTATCGCCGGCACCGTCATTGGCGGTGCCAACCTGATGGGCGGTTACGGAACCGCATTCGGGGCCGTGATAGGCTCTGCCTTTCTCGAAGTGATCCGCAACGCGCTTCTGATGGCCGGCATCGACTCGAACTGGCAGGGCGCATTCGTCGGCATGTTCATTGTTATTGCCGTGCTTCTCGGCATGCAGACGAGCGGAACGTCGCTTGTTGCTACGGTCCGCGAGTGGGTTGCCTGGAAGCGGGGCTAGAAATCCGATCACAACAGGGTCGGAGGTTGGCGTCAACAAACATGGAGGAGACACGTGAACAAGCATCTACTGATGGCCGCCGTCGCGTTTTCGGCGCTGATGGGAGGACAGGCCTACGCGCAGCAGAAGTTCACTTTTGCGCTCGTTCCCAAGAACATGAATAACCCGTTCTTCGACCAGGCGCGCGACGGCTGCAAGAAGGCGGAAGCTGAGTCCAAGGGGGCATTCCAATGTATGTATATCGGCCCCGGCGAACACGGTGGTGGCGAGGAGCAGGTCCAGATCGTGCAGGACCTCGTCGCAAAGAAGGTGGACGGCATTGCCGTGTCACCGTCTAATGCGGCTGCGATGGCGGTTGCGTTGCAGGCCGCCAAAAGTGCTGGCATTCCCGTTCTGACCTGGGACTCGGACTTGCTGCCCGAGAACAAGGACCTGCGTCTCGCCTATATCGGCACGCATAACTACGAGATTGGCGTCAACATTGCCAAGATTGTGCAGACCATCAAGCCGAAGGGCGGCGCGATCTGCATTCAGTCCGGCGGCGCAGCAGCAGCCAATCATAACGAGCGCATGAAGGGTATCCGTGACACGTTGGCGGGCAAGGAGTCTGCCCAATCGCCGGGCGAACGGTTGACCGGACAGAATGGCTGGAAGGAAATCGACGGCTGCCCGCTCTACACGAACGACGATTTCCCTCTGTCAGTGCAGCAATTCCAGGACACCATGGCAAAGAACCCGAGCCTGGACGCGTTCACGCCGACGGGCGGTTTCCCGCAATTCGTGCCGGACGCTAACCGTGCTGCGGTCGCGCCCTACAAAGACAAGATCGCCAAGAAGGATCTTGCGCTGGTGGTTGCCGACACGCTGCCGGTTCAGATCGACCAGATGAAGGAAGGATTTTCGCTCGGTCAAGTGGGCCAGCGTCCGTTCGAAATGGGCTACAAGACCATGTTCGCTTTGAAGGACGTCAAGGAAGGCAAAGCTCCGCCTAAAGATCCGACCTATACGGGCCTTGACGTTTGCACAACCAAGAACGTCGATACCTGCATTGCGAAGTAACCGATGCTGCGAGGGCAGCGGGCGAGGTCTAGCCCGCTGACCCCTCATCGACACAACGGTCAATCTTGGAGCGCTAGGCCTTTTGTGCAGACAGCGGAAGCCGTGCTCAAGCGTGGTCATCGGGCGCTGAAGCTGGAGGTCGGCTTCGGCGTCCTCTTGGCTTTGAGAGGGTGGAGCGACGAAGCAAAGCTCGGGCGAAATGCGCCGCGAGAGCGGAAGGGCGTGTCCGCGGTTTGACGGGTCGATGCTCCGCGCCGCTTGCGGACCGTCGTAACAGGAAGCGAGTGGCTGGTCGGACGTGGTCCAGTTTCGCAAGCCATCCGTCGTGCGACATCCGCAGAGGAGCAGCTGAAGGGCAGGAAAGGAGCGGACATGGCTCCACGCCGTCAGCGCGCCACGAGAGGCACATAATGTTGCGATGCGGCGCGCCTGGAGAACCGCGTTGGCAGCGGCCGCCAGAGGCGACGCGATGCTGTTTGAACTCCAACCCAAAAAGAATGTTGATGTCGTCGACATCATGAGCCGGCGCTGCAGAGGAAGCTGTCAGAACCAGTAATTCTATTCATCGTTTCTGTGCGCAAGATGAGCTGGCCGAATAGACCCACAGACGACGACACTGCGCTCAAGTTCGAAGAGGCTTGAACATGGATCGTCCTATCGTTGTGAGCGGTGCTACGGGGCTGCAAGGCGGCGCGGTCGCCCGCAGGCTGCTGGCCGAAGGCCGGTCGGTCCGAATTCTGACACGTCATCCGAATTCCGAGCGCGCACGGGCCCTGTCAGCCCAGGGTGCTGCGGCGATCCAAGCCGACCTTCAAGACTTGGCATCGCTTCGGGAAGCTTGCCGCGGGGCCTGTGGCGTATTCAGCATCCAGGATTTTTGGGAGCATGGCTACGAGCGGGAGATACGGCAGGGTCTCAATCTGATCGAGGCCGCCCGTGATGAGAAGGTCGGGCACTTTGTCTATGCGTCGGTCGGCGGCGTCGGTCGCACGCGGGATCTCGGCATCACGCATTTCGACACCAAGGCGGTGATCGAGGCTGAGCTCAAGCGATCGGGACTCCAGTGGACGATCTATCGACCTGTGACCTTCTTGGAAAACTTCACCATGGAGGGACCACTGCAGAGGATGTTCAAGACTGGCGCCGTCAGTTTTCCGTTTCCCGGCGACCGCCCCTTCCAGCTCCTGGCTGTGGACGACGAAGCAGCTCTCGTGGCAGCGGCGTTCCAAGGGCCAGCAACGTTCGCCGGACTGGAGCTCGAGATCGCCAGCGACCAGCGACGTTTAGATGAACTTGCCGCAGCCATCGCGACGGCTTCAGGCATGAATCTGACCTTCCAGGAAGTTTCGATCGAGGCATTTTCGGCTTTCGTGGCCAGGACGACCGACGCCGGATTCACTGCAAGGACCAAGATCGGCCCGTCGCTCGTGCCTCAGCTGGCCTGGAATCGCGCATCGCCTACCGGCGGTTGGAACGCAGATTTGGCCAGGGTCCGGCTGCTGCATCCCAAGCTGCGCACCGTCGAGCAATGGGCAAGATCGATCGACTGGGCGGCGCTCGCTGCGCGCCACAGTCTTGTCCTTGAGAAGGAGCGGTCAGCGTGACGTTCGTGGTCAAGGAGATCTGGCGCTATCCCGTCAAATCAATGCAGGGCGAGCGGCTGGAGGCGTCTGTCATCACCGCGCAGGGCATTCCCTACGATCGCGGTTGGGCTGTTCGTGATGAAAAGACGCAAACGATCAGGGGTGCCAAGCATCTGCCCAAACTTCTGCTTTGCTCTGCCCGCTACCTCGAAGGTACCAGTGCTGGCGCAGTTCCCCATGTCGAGATTGCACTGCCAAGTGGGGATAAGGTACGGTCCGACGATCCAAAGGTGCACGCGGCGATTTCGCGAGCGATAGGTCGGGAAGTGACGCTATGGCCTCTGCTCGGTGCCGAGGAGACTGACCATTACCGGATCAAGGACGAGGCTTCGATAGATGTTGTCGCGGAGTGGCGACGCCTTTTCATGCTGGAGCCGGACGAGCCTCTTCCGGATTTCGATGGTTTCGGGCCCCAGCTCCTGAAAGAGCTTTCCGAATATGTGGCGCCGCGTGGCACCTACTTTGATGCATTTCCGATCAATGTGCTGACGGAAAGCTCCATGCGCTGGCTTCGGCAGCGCGCCCCGCAAGCTCATCTCGACGTCCGACGCTTCCGCCCCAATTTTCTGCTCTCGAACGACCAGGTCGAGGGCTTGGTCGAAGACAGCTGGATCGGAGACGAGCTCCGTATCGGCGCGGCCAGTATCAGGATCACTTCGCGAGCACCGCGATGCGTCATGACCTCCCATGCTCTGCCGGACCTCGATCGCGATCCGACCATTATCCGGACGATAGTTCGGGAATTCCGTAGCTGCTTCAGCATCTATGCCGAAGTGATTTCGCCGGGATTGGTTCGGATCGGGGATGAGGCGGTCGGGGCGGCTGGGGCACATCCCGGCGCGGGGGACATGGCCGCGGAGTAATTGGGATGGCCGCCGAAATTGTCGATCTTGCTGGCTTCGGCTATGAGAGGGGCATGAGCCAGACCCGCGGCGCGAATGGACATTCCGGAAATTCCGGATCCCGACTGGTGCTTGAGGTCCGTCACCTCAAGCTCATTCAGGCGATTGCACGGGAGGGTAGCGTGACCCGCGCTGCTCCGTCGCTCAATCTTTCGCAGAGCGCGCTGAGCCATCAGCTTCTCAACCTTGAACGTGACCTGGGCGCGAAACTGTTCGATCGTGTTGGTAAGCGCATGGTCCCGACCCATGCCGGGGCGGTGTTGCTTGAAACGGCTGCCGACGTGTTGGGCCGCCTGGCCGAGACCGAGCGCGCGGTAAAGCAACCGAACAAGGAGCGGTCTCCGTTGCGGGTAGCCGCCGGATGTTTCACTTACTATCAATGGCTTTCGGGTGCGCTCGCGCGCTTTGGTGTCGACCAGCCCGATATCGATGTGCAGATTGCGCTGGGTAGCACACAGCGCGAGTTGCAGGCTGTGCTTGATGACGAGATCGATCTGGCCGTGACGTCACGCGTCCAATTCGACGAGAGACTCGAGCGTCGATCGTTGTTTACGCTCGATGTCGTCGGCGTGATCGGGGCTTCGCACGCTCTGAATGCGGTGCGCACTGCGGTCCGTCCGGGAATCCGATGGGGCGATCTCAAGAACGAAACGATCTTGATCCACGAGCTTGGCGATTCCGATGTGGAGCGGTTGACGGCGGCACTGACGGGAGAACAACCGCCTCGGCTCTGGCGCGTGCAGTTAACGGAGGCGATGTTCGAACTTGCCCGGGCAGGGCATGGCATCGGAATCCTCACGCAATGGCCGCAAGCCGTACCGCCTCACGCGGACGTCGCCGTCGTGCCCCTGATACCCAAGCAGCAGCGCGAGTTCTGGGCAGTTTGGCGCCGCGGCAATCCACGTGCGTTGCCGTTGGAGGCGTTGGCGCGGCGACTAGGCGGCGATCTTTCGGCCCGCAAGCTTGCCGCCGCAAAATGATGATCTTTGTTCATCGTATCCATGGGAACGATGAGCTGGTCAGATAGCGGTGTTCTCAGTAGGCATAGATTGCCATGCAGAACACCAAAATCACTCTCTACTTCAGCAAGGACTCCTGCGCCATCGCTTCGATGGCTGCACTGGAAGAGGCCGAACTTCGCTTCGATGCGACGCCCGTCGGGATGTCCCCGGACGGAGCCGGCGACGATGCGTTCCGCCGATTGAATCCACGAAGACAAGTGCCGGTGTTGACCGTTGGTGAGCGAATTTTTCGCGAGAACGGCGCCATATTTCGATACCTGAACGACCTCCGCCCGCAAGCGGGGCTTCTTCCCATTGATTCGGACGAGCAGATACGTGCGTCAGAATGGATCGGATATTTGGGCGGCACCGTGCACCCGGCCTTCCGGTTGCTGTTCCGTCCGCAACGGTTTGTCGGTTTCGCCTCTGAAGCCCAGCAGGCCTTGCGGACCGAGACCCGCAGCCACGTGCAAAAGTTGCTCGACGAGCTCGATGCGGAACTAACCGGTGATTGGGTCCTTCGGCAGCGTTCCGCAATCGACTTCTATCTGTTCGTCTTTACTCGTTGGGCAGGTCTCATCAAAGCGCTCCTTCCGAATCGCCTTGCCGCGCACCGCGCGCGCGTCGTCGAGCTTCCCGCCATGGCGCGTGCGCTTGCCCGTGAGGAGGAGGCCTATGCCACTCCCCCGATTGCCCCGAGCCTATCATCGTAGC
Source organism: Bradyrhizobium sp. WSM2254 (assembly GCF_000472645.1). Taxonomy (NCBI): domain Bacteria; kingdom Pseudomonadati; phylum Pseudomonadota; class Alphaproteobacteria; order Hyphomicrobiales; family Nitrobacteraceae; genus Bradyrhizobium; species Bradyrhizobium sp. WSM2254. The sequence goes on from NZ_AXAB01000022.1 coordinate 149,561, forward strand.
TATTAATCCACGAGAAGGATCATCCATGACCTCCAAAACTCCGTTTGTCCTCGTGCATGGTGCATGGCACGGCGGCTGGTGCTGGAATCGCGTTCGCCCGCTGCTCGAGCAGAAGGGACATCGCGTATTCACGCCGACGCTGACAGGTCTCGGCGAGCGCGCGCATCTGCGCGAGCCGGTGCCGAAGCTCGAAACCCATATCCTCGATGTGCTGGGCCTGCTTGAGTCCGAGGAGCTCAACAACGCGACGCTGGTCGGCCATTCCTGGGGCGGCATGGTGGTCACGGCCGTCGCCGATCGGGCCAAGCAACGCATCAAGCGGCTTGTCTATCTTGACGCCGCCGTCCCGGGCGATGGTGCCGACTTTGCCTCTCACATTCCCGGCATCGACAGCGAAAGCGCCGAGCGTAGGCGCGCCGCCTTCCGGCAGCTTTCACCCGATGGCATTTGGGTGCCGGTGATGGGGCCAGAGGTCGTAGGGGTGACGGTACCGGATGACGCAGACTGGTTCCGTCGTCGATCGACACCGCATCCGCTCGGTACCTGGCTCGAGCCGGTGCGATTCACTAACGGCGGGCACGGTGGAATAGGCAAGACCTATGTACTAGCAACCAAACCGCTGACCACCGTGATGGGTTACCCGGCGCACGGCGAGGTCGCCAAACGCGGAGGCGAATGGACCTATCGCGAGATTGCGACGGGTCATCAGATGATGGTGACGGAGCCGGCGCGGACGGCCGAGCTGCTGATCGAGGCTGCCGCGACCGCCTCGCTGGCATGATGGTTACGGCGAGAGCCGATCATGAATCCGGATCGCCGTCCTTGAGCCGGGAGTCATCGCGGCCTCGAGGGCGGCCCCGCAGCTTCGATTCAACCGCGACTTTCGTAAGGATTCGCCGTTGCTTCGCGCAACGAGGCTATTCCGGAACGTCGCTCGACGATCTTGCAAGCGCGACGGGACTGGCGCGACCGAGCCTTTACAGCGCCTTCGGCGACAAACGTGCCATGTTTCTTCGTGCCCTTGATACCGAATACGGGGAGCTCTGTGCGCGGTTCTCCTGCCTGGACGAAGGTGCTCCGTTAGTCTTGCGGGTAGCAGCATTCCTTGAAGCGGCGACGGCGGGCTACAGAGGCGGTCGTCCCGGGCAAGTGGTCGGTATCGCGTTTGGAGCGGCTCTTGCCGAGGCGGCAGCGAATCCTGAAGTGCGAGCACGGCTGGGGCAATTCAATGCGGCCATCGATGCTGCGGCCAGGGGCGCCTTGGGTCGGGATGCCCCGTCAGCTGCCGTCTGCCTACTGTCCGCGCTGGCTGTCTCACTATGCATCCGTTCAAGATCGGATCTACCGTCGTCATTGGGCGATCTCGATGTGGCGGCGCTGGCCTCCCTGCTCCTACCGCGCCGAGCGTGATCTCGTCTATCGGAAGCGCACCAAGATCATGATTCCGTACTTTGACGGCGAGCGCGCCATGTCGCCGAGCCCGAATACGCATCCTACTGACGTGAGCAACTCGGCCGCCAGCCTCAGCATTTTCTTGCGGCCGCGCCGATGAATTTCGCGGGTAAGCGCGGTCCTCACAATGCGAACACACAGGTGGCGGCAAGCCCAGCCGCCCACCTCGCATCAAACGCTAGATGGAAGGACAGGCTATGCTCCTAGAGAACAAGACAGCGATCATCTATGGCGCCGGCGGGGCCATCGGCGGCGCCGTGGCGCGGACCTTCGCCCGCGAGGGCGCCAAGGTCTTCCTCTCTGGCCGAACGCTCAGCAAGGTCGAACGCGTGGCGAGGGAGATCGTAGCGGCCGGCGGTACCGCCCAAGCCTTTCAGGTCGACGCCATGGAAGAACGGGCCGCGGAAAGCCACGTGGCCGGTGTCGTCGAGCAGACCGGGCGGCTGGACATGTCCTTCAACGCCATCACCGCAGTTCCGCAGCCTGGCACGCAGGGTATTCCTATTGCTCAGCTGTCGGTCGACAGCTTCACCGCGCCGATCACGACCTACATGCGATCACACTTCCTGACGGCGCGGGCGGCGGCACGGCGGATGGCCGAGCAAGGCTCCGGCGTGCTGCTGATGCATACCCCTGAACCGGCGCGGCTCGGAGCGGCCCTGGTCGGAGGGATGGGTCCCGCCTGGGCCGCGATGGAAGCCTTTAACCGCAACCTGTCCGCCGAATTCGGCCCCAAGGGTGTCCGCGCGATCTGCGTGCGCTCGAGCGGCTTGCCGGAGACGGAGACAATCGACGTCGTCTTCGGGCTGCATGCCAACGCGATGGGCATCCCCCGCGAGCAGTTCCAAGGCTTCATCGAGAGTCTGACGCACCGGAAGCGCTCGACCAAGGTCTCCGAAGTGGCGGAGATGGCTGCCTTCCTGGCGTCCGACCGCGGCAGCGGCATGACGGGAACCGTGGCCAACCTGACCGGCGGGCTGATCGTCGACTAACGGGCAGACGGCGCGAGGGCCGTCCTGGAGCGCCGCCTGACGTTCGAACCCATCCGGTTCGGGGCAAACGCCTTTCGAACGTCAGTTGCTCCGTACGACGAGAAATCGCGATTGACCGATGAATTCCTCGCCGTCCGTGGTCTCCACAACATGAGCGATGGTCGATCAGAACGGTCGCGGAAAGGAATCTTCCGTCATGGGTAAGCTGATGGTATCCAGTTTCGTCTCTCTCGACGGCGTCATCGAGACTCCGATGGCCTGGGGAGGGCGGTTCTTCGATGATGAGTGCAGAGAGTATGCTCTTCGGAAGCTCGACGACGTCGAGTACTTCCTGCTTGGCCGCAGGGCCTACGAGGCGTTTGTCCCGGCCTGGACTACCGTAACAGGGAATGCCTACATCGACCGGATCAACGAGCTGAAGAAGCTCGTGGCGTCGACGACGCTCAACGAGGTCAGGTGGAATGCGTCGCTCATCAAGGGCGACTTGGCCAAACAGCTCGCCACGCTGAAGAGTCAGGTCGGCGGTCACATCCTGAAATACGGCATCTCGCAGTTGGACAGGACGCTGTTGGATAACGGGCTCGTCGACGAATACGACCTCTGGATCATGCCGACCCGCGCCGGTCAGGGCAAACGGGCCTTCGCCGACGTCGACGCGGACCGGCTCAATCTGGAGCTCATCCGCATGCACGCGTTCCGAAATGGCGTCGTGGTCCTCAAGTACCGCCCCCACTAACGTTGCGACCAAACCATCAGCAACGCGGCTTGCTTGGCCGCATCCGGTCAACGGCACCAGTTGACGTGCCTGGACTCGAGAGGAAGACGCCATGAGCTACGAAAAGATATTCGAATACGACCTCGATATCACCGGCGTGACTGATTACGGCGCCGATATGGAGGCGATACTTACAGGGCGGGAGAGTGTGCCGCTGCAGGGCGCTCAATTCGACGTCTCGCTCGCGGGACCCGTCAAAGGGCGCGTAACGGGCGCCATGCGCGGCGTCGACTACCTGCGTGTACGTCCGGACGGCCGCCGCGAACTCGAACTCAGGGGCACCATCGAAACCGATGACGGGAGTCGGATCGCGTTCTCCGCCGAGGGCGCCGGGTCCCCGCGAGACGGCGAGCCGATCGTCGACCTGGCCGTGAAAATCGATCTCCTGACGGCCGCGGCCGCCTATTCGTGGGTCAATGCGAAACCGGCCTGGGGTTCGGGGTACCTGAATCTGGCCACCAACAAGATCCACGTTGACGTCTATCTGCACTGACGTGCGGCCTGCCGACCTGTTCAGCAAGGCGGCCCGGCCGATGAGTTTCCGGCGGTCCGCGGTCTCCACAACATCAACAGCTGTCGATCAGAGGAGTTCTGGATCATGTCGTCGGAGAACGGAGTTTTGCGGGGCAAGCGCGTGGTCGTGCTGGGCGCCAGCCGCGGCGTCGGCCGCGAGATTGTGCTGCATGCGTCGGCCGAGGGTGCGCAGGTCTTGGCGGTCGCCAGGCAAGCGCACGGCTTGGCCGATCTTGAAAAAGAGATGCGGGGCGTCGACACGCTGGCGCTGGACGCGGCCTCGGAAGCCGCGCCACTGAAGGTCTTCCGAAAAGCGAGGCCCGACCTCTTGGTGATATGCGGCGGCGCCACCCCGCCGACCCGTCCGATGTCCGAGCTGAGCTGGGCCGAATTCGGCATCAACTGGGAAGTCGACGCCAAGATGGCATTCCTGTTCTGCCGCGAGGCGTTGCGGTTGCCGCTGGCGCCGGGCTCGGTCGTCGTGATTATCTCCAGCGGCGCCGGTCTTGGCGGGTCGCCAATTTCCGGCGGTTACGCCGGCGCCAAGCGGATGCAGATGTTCATCGCCAAGTACTGTCAGGCCGAATCCGATCGCCGCGAGCTTGGCATCCGCTTCGCGGCGCTGGTACCCTCGCGCGTCATGCCGGAGACCGACCTCGGGCAGGCCGCGGTGAATGGCTACGCCAAATACCTCGGCGTTCCGGCGGAAAAGTTCCTCGAGAACATGGGCCCGCGGCAGTCGCCCACGGATGTTGCCAAGGCGGTCCTCGACATTGCGATGAAGCCACCGGCAGAGCCGGGATCGATCTTCACCATTTCAGCCGATGGCTTCGCGGCGGCGAGCTGAAGATGGCAAGATGGACGAGCTGCGCAGCCGGAAAGTGGAGGGGGTCGTCATGAAAGACAAGGAGCTCGTGAGCTCTGTGGGCGACACTCCGCCCAGTCGCGCCGACTTCGCCAGGGCGGCCGAGATGCATCACCGCGCGCTCAAGCTGCACTGCTATCGCATGCTTGGGTCTCTGCACGAGGCCGAGGACGCGGTCCAGGAAACCATGCTGAGGGCCTGGCGCGGTTTCGACGAGTTCGAGGCGCGCGCCTCGATCAAGAACTGGCTCTACCGGATCGCGACCAACGTGTCCCTGAACATGATCGCGAGTCGTTCGAGGCGCGGCCGGATGATGCCCGATCAGGTGGAGGGCCCGGCGACCCAGAAGCCGCAGGGGCGCCCGGATACCGGGACCCTGTGGATCGAGCCCTATCCCGACGCCGAGCTGGAGAGCCTCCCCGATCCCGCTGCAGGGCCAGATGCCCGCTACGAGCTACGTGAGTCCGTCCGGCTCGCGTTCGTCGCAGCGATCCAGCAGCTGCCGCCGCGTCAGCGGGCTGTGCTGTTGCTGGCCGACGTCATGGGCTGGTCCTCGATCGAGGTCGCCTCTGTGCTCGATGCTTCCGCTGCGTCGGTGAACAGCGCCCTGCAGCGGGCGCGGGCCAAGCTGGCCGCGATCGATCGCGACGTTCGACAGGCCCCGATGACAGACGAACACCAGCGGAGCCTGCTCGAGCGGTACGTGCAGGCCTGGGAAAGCGCGGACCTGGAACGTTTCGTCGCGCTTCTGAAGGAAGACGCCGTCTATGCGATGCCTCCGTGGCGAGAATGGTATGAGGGCCGCCGTTCGATCGGGGATTTCTTCGGGGCTGTCTGGCCCGCCTATCGCGGCTTTCGGCTTGTTCCGGTCGGCGCTAACCTCCAACCGGCCTTCGCCCTCTACACCCTCGGCGCCGAAGGGCGCTGGAACGCACATTCGCTACAGCTTCTGTCGCTGGACAGAGACGGGATCGCGACGTTTACGGCGTTCATGCAGCCGCTTGCCCAGAGGCTTTTCGCGGCATTCCAGCTGCCGACCATCCGGGAAGCCTGATGGTTCGGCGCGATCGGTTGGGCCTGGAGATCCGTGATCTCATGTCTCTCGAGGCTTCGGCGGCCGCAGGCAACTTCACGCATGCCGCGGGCATAAATCTGTGTATACAGATATGAGCGCTTTATCGTGGATGACAAATTGATCGTCGGGATATCTGTTCTCTTTTGTTTCGTGGCCTTCGGCAGGGTGTTCCAGCTCTACATCTGGCCACGGCTACAGGATTTGTCCCCAGACGACGCACTCAAAATACTCGTCGCCCCCCACATGTTTCGCTTCGTTGGGCTGAGCTTTCTCGCACCCGGGGTCGTATCGCCCGACATGGTGCCGGCGTTCGCAAACCCGGCAGCTTATGGGGATCTGGCCGCCGCCGTGATGGCGGTGATTGCTTCTTTCGCACTGACCGCGAGGGCCTCATGGGCGCTTGGGTTCGTTTGGCTGCTCAATATTGAGGGTACATCCGATTGTTTGCTTGCTTACTATCAGGGCGTGGTCGGCGTTGGTTTGCCTCCTGGCGCGCTGGGTACGACCTTTTACATTCCGACCTTGATCGTTCCGCCCCTCCTGGTTACCCATCTCGCCATGTACCGCATTTTGAGTGACCCGCGTCGGGTTGCGGAGGCGAGCCCACAAGGCGGAATGCCGAGCCGATGAACGCCGCGGCGCGCGATCGATCCGGTCGTGTCGGAGCAAAACTCGACGGAAATTCGGGCTGCCGGACCGGGGGTGCCCGGTATGGCGGAGCAACGCCCTGTCAGCGCACCAAGAAATAATTGGCGCGCTGCGGCAACGGCTCGGCCCCGACTTTCAATCCAGAACGACATCGTCGCGCAAGCGAAAGCCGGCGCGATCACCATCACGCGAAGGCCGTCACCATCCGGTCCCCCGGGCACGCACGCCGGCAACGACTTTCTCCTAAACCAGCCTCTCGATTGCCCGCCGCCGCACCTGGCCGCAACAGTAGCACTTGACCACCGGATCCTCCTTTAGGTATAAATCTGTATATGCAGATAACGCTTGAGGTGCTGTCGTGGATAGCAAGCTGACCATCGGCCTTTCTGTTGTCCTTTGCTTCGTGGCGTTCGGCAGGGTTTTCCAGCTCTACATCTGGCCGCGCCTGCTGGATTTGCCGCGCGATATGGCTCTCAGCATACTCGTCGCTCCCCATANGTTTCGCTTCGTCGGGCTGAGCTTTCTAGCACCCGGGGTCGTCGGACCTACCATGGCGCCGGCGTTCGCGAACCCGGCAGCCTACGGAGACCTGGTTGCGGCCGTGCTGGCGGTGATTGCTTCTTTCGCGCTGACCGCGAGGGCGCGATGGGCATTGGGGGTGGTTTGGCTGCTGAACTTGGAAGGCACAATTGATTTGTTGTTCGCCTATTATCAGGGCGTAGTCGGCATCAATTTGCCTCCCGGCTCATTAGGGGCGACCTTTTACATTCCCACCCTGATCGTTCCGCCCCTTCTGGTTACTCATCTGGCCATGTTCCGGCTCTTACTGCGTGGTCCGCGCAAGGTCGCCGAGGCGATCTAGATAGCGGAGTGCCGGGCTGATGACCGAACACTGAGCCTGGTCGATCAGGTGTCGCGTTCGTCCTAGAATAACTGGCAGCCGTCTCCTTGACATCAAATGGGCATTATATGTATATACAGCTTTAAATTGCGTGCAGCGGGCCAATCATGGTTGGAATAGGAACAGAATGGACGCTCTGAAGGACCTTCGCGAGGTCATGGGCTGTCCCTGCCTTCGGATAAGGCGCGCGTCCCGGCACATCACGCAACTCTATGATCACGTCCTTGCCGAGGCCGGCCTTACTGCAAATCAATTCGGGTTACTTGCCTATCTTTTTCGAGCCGCAAGCTCGGAGGTGGGCGGCCTGTCAATCGGTAGTCTCGCGGAGCAAGCGGGCGTCGATCCGACGACGCTAAATCGAAATCTCAAGCCGCTGGAAACGAAAAGATTGATCACGGACGCGCCTGCTGCCGCGGACAGCCGCGTCCGCGTCGTGAGCATCACAAAGAAGGGACAGACGGTCCTCCAAAAGGCATTTCCTCTTTGGCGTAAGGCGCGCAAAGATGTCGAAAGGGCGCTGGGAGCGCCCGAATTGTCGAAATTGAACGATCTGCTTGACCTGGCAGCAGCCAAAGTTCATCGGTCAATGTGAAGAAGAGCGACCTCGCTCGCGGGCCTCGCCGTCTGGTGTCTCCTGCCAACGCCTCGCTGAATAGTGGGCGACGGAGCTCGCGCCTTGTTCCGAAGGTCTTGATGGTCAAGTGGGCCGCGCCTGCCGGGTAGCGATAAGAAACAAAATGCCGGCGATCACGCCCAGGATCCCCGGAGATGGGACCAGCAGCAACGTCAACAATGCGAACCAGACGGTCACCGCCCAGCCGAGCCACGATCCAGGCGTGATGCCCCTTCCGGCAAGCGTCCACTGGAGAACGCCCAGCAAAATCGAGGGTATTGCAAAGCTGCCTATGCTTGCCCAGAAGACGGCTGCGTTCTGCAATGCTTCGATGCTGGGCTGCGTGCCCACCTTGAGCGGCACCGCCGCCCAAAGGCCCTGGGTGACCCAATCAAGCATTTTTGGCCCTTTAAAGATGATGCTGAGGATGAGGTGACCAACGCCCAGGGTGATGAGGATTGCCGCGCCAATTCGTTGCAAAACCTTCGTAGCCATCATGGGATTCTCTGTGTGTGGGTCGCTCGCATTATCTGATGAGAGGCGAAGCGACTATGCGTCCATGCGCGTCATAAGAGATTGACCTGGCATCGATCACGTGGCGTTGGGCCGTGATGTTCGAGTTGGTCCAGTGCAGGTGTCGCGTGTCGCACGAATGCTCGCTATCGCTGCCGCGCGCACGAGATTGTCGATCTCGGGTGGCGGCGTTTCACCGCGCGAGATGTGCGGACGCACCCCCGCATAGGGGATGTCAATGATCGCGAATCTGGTCGAGCGTCTCAACGTGGGCGACACCGCGCCAAATAGCCGTCTGGTTATGTCGTCAAGGACGACGTCCAGCTCCTTTCCCAGGCGCCGTGCTTCGCGCTCCATATCTGGCGGCCAGCCACCTCCTACAAACTCCTCCCTCCGATGCATGATCGCGATCCGAGCACCCGTTCGATCCGATCTGACCCACTGAGGGACGAACAGACTGGCGGCGATGGCGGCGTCGTCAGGGTCATCGTGTTGGAGCGCCGCTGAAAACCCCTGTTGAAATGCCGCCATTTTGCCAAGCCACAGGCGGCCCAGCAGTTCATCGCGTGATTGAAACCGGTGATAGATCGATCCGGACGGCGCCCCGAGCGCATGGGCGATCGCAGACATCGTCGCGGCCGGTACGCCGGAGTTCGCGATGATACGCGCTGCGGCATCCAGAATCTGGTGTTCGGTAAACTTCGACGGCCTCGGCATCACGAATTAGATACTAGATTCTAAAATCAAAATCAAGTAGAGGAATCGCGAACGCGAAGTTGCGCTGCAAAACAGGAGGGTCACCGATGATTGTCGCCGTCCCTGGCTCACTGGCAGATCAGGTCAGACACGACAGGGGTCCCTGGTCGGTCGGCCCTAACGCTCACTCGCGCAGTCACCCGAATGCGTCAGAGCACAGGGCGTCTCACGCAAGCCTTGGAGATCATGGGCGATGACCTTGCCACCTGGCCAACGCGCGATCGCCTCCTTTCCGCGTTTCGGATTACCGCGCTTTGCGAAGCGTTTCCCTGGAAAGCCAGACGCGGTGCGATTTGAGTTGAGCAATGATGGTCGCGTCGTTGGCGAAGTAGGCCCGGATCGTTGGGGAGCGTTGCCGCGAACCATCCAGCTCAGCGACTTCCATTGCGTCACAACCTGGAGCAGTCTCGGCCACCGCTGGGAAGGGGTCGGCTTTCGCGACTTCTGCTCCGCGTTCGCTTTAAATCAGGCCTACCAAGACCAGTTCGTCGTGTTCCGCGGAAGCGATGGCTACCACGCCGCTTTGGCACTGGTCGATCTGTTGCAGCCGGAGGTTCTGCTGGCCGATCGTCTGGACGGCGCGCCGCTCCCGGTGGCTCACGGAGCGCCGCTGCGGTTGGTGGCACCGGCCCACTACGGGTACAAGAACGTCAAGCATATCGAACGGATAGAGTTCGGCGTACATCCGGGTCGCTATCGCCCGGCCGGGCCCGGCTTCATAATGCATCCGCGGGCTCGTGTCGCGGTGGAGGAGCGCGGTGTCGGGTTTCCAGGGTGGCTCCTGCGGCGCGCATATCGGCCTTTGATCGCCCCCACCATAAAGCGTTGCGCGGAAGCGCTCGAAATGTATCAGGCGAAGAATCATTCGCCGGCGACGTCGGAGCACATGACGAGACCAGGGCAGGGACTTCCATGAGCACGCCGCATCCGGCGAGCAATGGGTCGTGGATACCAATCTGCTTGCGCTCGGTGGTTTCATGCTGCTGGCGGCGCACGCTGGGCGAACGCGGCGGCGATGCCTCGGCCATCCGCGATGCCGCCGGCGGATCGTCGACGGAAACAAGCTCCTGGATGGTAGCGGCCTTAACAGCGCCCTGCGTCCAAGCCGATCGTTGTTGCGGAGTTCATCAAGTCGGACAAAGTCGCCCTGCGTTCCTTTCTCGAGGGCTTCGACTACAGGGTATTTGAATTGCGCATGGATCTCGTGGCGATTCATCGTGAGGACAGGACGTTGAACCATGCTCGACCGTGAGAATATCAGCCCGAACGCGCTGACTTCAATGCAGTCAGGGCTCGAATTCGTTCTCGTTCATTTCGGGGAATTGTCGCCCGTCTTCGACTGATCGGTCCCAATCCGCTGCGCACGGAGCCGATCGCGGAGTGCCGCCGCGCGCAGGTTCGCGGGATCAATGATGAGCGCCTTGTCGAGCGCTGCGAGCGCCTCCTGGGGATGCCCGGTCGCTTCCAAAACCGTTGCCCGACCGATAGGACCACGTGGATCACGCGGCACACGCCTGCTATATTCGTCGAAGTCACGCAGAGCAGCGTCGTTGTTCTTCTGAGCCTGTTCGAGTTCGCCGCGGTTCATAAGGGGATCTGGGTTATTGGGATCAAGCCGGAGGGCCTCGTCCAGCTCAGTCTGCGCTTTTTGGTAGTCGCCGAGTTTGAAATAGGCGAGGCCTCGGAGATGGTGCGCCGGGCCTGATGCCGTCGGCGGAAACTGCTCGATCGCTTTGTTCAGATCCTGAATAGCAGCGTCGAATTTGCTTTGTCCGATATAAATGTAAGCTCGATTGGCAAGCGCGTAAGGGACATTGGGCATGAGCTTCAGGGCAGCCTCAACATCCTCGAGAGCACGAATAGGTTCCTTCACGCGCCGCAAAAATCCTCGCTGATTGTAGGCTGAGGAGCGTTGCGAATTGCTGATCTCTCCACTGTCGATAAGGCGCGAACAGGCGTCGATGATTGGATGAATGTCGGGCGCCCTGGTGAAGCACACAGCAACATCACTCTGGAGCTTCTCCGGCCAATTCGCGAGAATCGGCGAGTTCCGAATGGGAATGGGCGTCGCGAGTGTGACCGGCTTGGCCCATTCGCCTTGTAAGGCGTTCCTGGCGTCTCCGCCCCAACTGGGCTTGTCGGCGTAGATCCAGCCGGAGATCAGCAGCGCGAGTGCTGCGGGCCAGACGTACCACCAAATGCGATACCAGCGGTCGGCAATCCAGAACGCCCCATGCACAGCAGCAAGGCGAGAGACCCACGACATGGACTAGCGGTCCCGGATCGCGGCTTCGATGTCGGGCAGCTCGAACTCGGCCAGATTGGCGCCGGGGTCGCTCGAGGTCCGCAGCGCGTGCGCCTCGCGAGCCTTCTCCAGCAAGGTCCGCATCGATCGCGCATTGCCCCATTGCGGATCGCGGCGCTGCGACTCGATCCATGGCGACAGCATTCTTTCGAAGCCGAGCGGCAGCAGATATTGCTGCTCGGTCGCCATGGTGCGGAATATCTCGCAGAGCTCGTGGGATTCGTAGGCGGGGAAGTCGATCGTCTTGGAAAACCGGCTCGCAAGTCCAGGATTGCTGGCGATGAAGCGGTGCATTTCCGCGGGATAGCCCGCGACGATGACGACCAGGCGGTCGCGATGGTCTTCCATGTATTTCAGCAGGGCTTCGATCGCCTCCCGTCCGAAATCGCCTCGCATGTCGGCGCCCGCCAGGCTGTAGGCCTCGTCAATGAAGAGAAGGCCGTCGAGGGCGGTGCGGCAGACATCGAGCGTTTTCGGCGCCGTCTGACCTACATAGGAGGCGACCAGCATGCTCCTGTCTGCCTCGATGAGATGGCCTTTGCGCAACACACCGAGCGAGCGGTAGATGTCGCCGATCGCGCGTGCCACCACCGTCTTACCGACACCCGGCGGGCCGGTGAAAACCATGTGACGACTGGTGGCGAAGACCGGCAGGCCCTGCTCACGCCGCCGACGTTCGACCTCGAGGCTCGCCAAAAGCTTGTTGATCTCGGATTTGACGTTGCCGAGCCCCACCATGATTTCCAGATCATCCAGGGCGTCGTCCGCAGTGCGCGCCACCAGCTTGCTCTCGCCGGTTATGGGATTGACGACGAGACGGCGACCATAGGTGTAGCCGCTGCCAACCGGGACCAAACCCGCGGAAACCGGGTCAGCGCCAATCCGGGCGGCCGTATAGCCGATGCCGGTGGCGGCCAGCAGGGTCAGGGTCAGTCCAAGAAATCGCAGCGGCGTCATTGCGGCGAAGAAGCCGCCAATCCAGCTCAGGATACCGAGCTGCGGACTGAACAGCATCGCGCTGATGACCGCCGAAGCTACGCCGATCAAGATGAACGTGATGATGAAACGCGGCGTTAGAATGGTCTGCATTCCAAAGACTCATGTTTTGCAAGCCGGTCGTCGGTGCCAGATCACCTTGACGGCCGAGGTTCCGTTGACGGGCTCCATTCGCGCGATTGGTGTAAGCGAGACCATCAGGCCCTTCGCCTCACCGTCGGCCGAGAGCAAATCGACGCCGCCGGTCTCCGGCAGCGGGTTCGGTATCGCAATTCGTTGCGGCTTGTCGGTGACGTGAAAAGGCGGTGATCTATATTTGCTGGTGCGGAAAATCACGTCGCCCCCCGCTGGATTGCCGGGCGTGGCGGCGGTGATGAAGCCCATCGGGAAGCGGCATTCGCGAGAGTCGGCCTGCGCAGTTTGTTGCGCGGTTGGGGTCAGCGTGCCGATGGCGTCCGGAATATCCTGAGGCAAGATCTCAGCAATTACCGGGACGGAAGGGTCGCTGCTGAAGGTCTGCGAGGAGAAAAACCATCCGCCGGCCGTTCCAACGGCTATCGCCCCCAGCAGCAATGACCCCACAACCAGAAGGGATTTCTCGCTCGACCGGGCAGAGACGATTTGGCCGTCACGGAAATCAGGACGCTGAATCCCGCCCCCTTTGTTCTGCATTGTCAATTGCGCAATAGCCCGTCCAATATTCAATCAATGCGAATTTAGCCTGCTTTGCAGGGTGGTTGCAAGGCGAGTACGTAACGCGTTTAGGTGAATAACTATCCCGTCCTGCAGCCGTCTCGGTGGGCTCTGATAACAAAAAGTTGCGCGTCATGCCAAGATTCAGCGGATGAACGTATCTCGGAGAGACGCGAGCGAACGTGCAATCGACGACTTCTTGCACTGCCGTCTAAACAACGCGCCCGAAATGCAATCGGAGCCTGACTTCCACGCTCACCTCGCAGATCCAGCCGAGGCAGCCCCGCTCACTTCCGACCTAAGCCGGTCACGTTCCGACACCGCATCCTTGTCCTTAGGCGCCAACGAGACCGCGCGCTCGAGAGCCGCTAACGCCTCACGAGGCTTGCCCATCGCTTCAAACACTGCACCACTTGAAATCAAGCCACCGACGTCTTCAGGAGCAAGCTTGCTAGCCTCTTCGAAGTCATGCAAGGCCGCCTCATAGTTCTCCAAAGTCTGCCAGACTTCGCCGCGTGCCAGATAATAATCAGCGTTACCTGGATCAAGCTTGATCGCTTCATTCAAATCGGTCAGCGCTTGTGGATATTTCCTGGTTCTTAGGTAGGCGTAGCCGCGGTAGTAGCGCGCCGTCGCCATCGTGGGCGACAATTCGATGGCCCTGCTTAGATCCTGTAGCGCCGCCTCATAGTTGCGGCTCGTCATAAGAACCCAGGCGCGGCCGGTGAGCGCGTCAGCGGAGTCGGGCCAAGCTTTCAGCGCGTTATCGTAGTCGGCAATTGCGCGGTCAGGATCTTTCTCCCGCTGGAGAAATCCGCGTTGCCTAAAGGCCGCCGCCAGTTGCTGGCCTCTGACCTGCGGCGTGTTGATCAGCGCCGAGCACGACGTCATCGACTGAGAGACCTCAAGGGTCTTAGAAAGGCATCGGTTCAGTTGATTCTGCACCCAATTTGGATCGTTGCCATCCCTCACCGCTACGCCAGCAACGAACGGCTTGCTCAGTGCGATGCCGGGCATCGTCTCCCGCGTAGGCTTGTCGACGCAGATCCAACCCGCGATCATGAGGGCCGTTGCGGTGGGCCAGACATACCACCACCACCTGTAACAAGGGTCGGACTTCCAAAGCGCACCGTGCATGGCAGCGGTTCGAGGGAGCCATCGCATCTCAGTTTCCCGGACCGCATTCGGGGATAAAGTGGAAGGATCGGTTTGCAGCACTTGGTCACAGCCCCATGTTGCATACGGTCTTCCAGCTCTCAGTATCAACTGGAGCGGGACCTGCGAATATTTGCGAGCCCTTCATGTTGACTAATTATTCAACGTATCCCAGTCAACTACCTCTCGCCCTCTTGCCGGAAAGACAATCTCCGAAGAATCTGGATCTTCGACATCAATTCCTGACGCTAAAGCTATGGTCGATCAAATCAACAAAGCCATGCAGATCAAGGACTACAGGTACGGCATGTTTGATCCGACCGAGCGGCCAAAGCCGCTGGTGCCAACGCCCACAACAGCGCCGCCCTTAGCCCTGTAATGCGCTGCTCGCCCGTCGGGCAAAACACCCGCCACCCCGTCAACCCCTTCTCATAAAAATATTCCACTTTACCGAAATTCGGATTTGTCGTATGTGTCGCCCATCCCGGCTCATCCTTGAGGGGCGATCATGTGGTCGTCATTTTCGCGAGCCGGGCTT